>DASXCR010000185.1:0-47537 GCA_036491075.1 Solirubrobacteraceae bacterium | reverse complement strand
CGCGACCGAGCCCGGGGTGCGCTCGGCGACCAGCGTGCCGAACGGCGCGAGCGCGCTGCGGGCTGCGTCGCAGCCCTCGGCCTCGCGCGGGACGAGCTCGACCGTCGGCTTGGAGACCTGCGCCTTGAGCGCGGCGGGCGTGCCCTCGGCCACGATCCTTCCGCGGTCGATGATCCCGACCCGCTGTGCGAGCACGTCGGCCTCCTCGAGGTACTGCGTCGTCAGGAACACCGTCGTCCCCTCCTCGCGGGCCAGGCGCGCGACCTCGTCCCACAGCGCGGTGCGCGACTGCACGTCGAGGCCGGTCGTCGGCTCGTCGAGGAAGAGGATGCGCGGGCCGTGCAGCAGCGCGAGCGCGAGGTCCAGGCGGCGCTTCATGCCGCCCGAGTACGTCGAGGACTTGCGATCGGCGGCGTCCATCAGGCCGACGCGCTCGAGCAGCTCGTCGCCGCGCGCGGAGCGCTGCGCGCGCGGGATGCCCTGCAGCCCGCCCTGCAGGCGCATGTGCTCGCGGCCGGTGAGCATCGGGTCGAGCGCCACGTCCTGCAGCGCGACGCCGATCGCCGCACGGACCTGCGCGCCGTCCTTCGCCACGTCGTGTCCGGCGACGGTCGCGCGGCCGTCGGAGGGCGGCAGCAGCGTCGTGAGGACCTTCACGGTCGTGGACTTGCCCGCTCCGTTGGGTCCGAGGAAGCCGTAGATCTCGCCGGAGTCGACGTGCAGATCGATCCCGTCGACGGCCCGGACACCGCCCTTGAACTCGCGGACCAGGCCCGCCACGTCGATGCTTCTGTCGTCGCTCATGGCGCGCAGGATACGGACGGATGGTTGAGCCTGTCAACCATTGCCACGATCTATTATCCTGTGAGTCAATGGCTGAGGCGGTCAAGCGTCGCGCGCCGGCGCAGGAGGCATGGGAGCTGCTCGGCAAGCTCTTCGGCGAGACGCGGCACCGCATCGTGCGCGTCTCGGCCGAGTTCGGCCTGACGCCCCCGCAGCTGTTCGCGCTGCGCACGCTGGAGCCCGACGAGCCGGTGCCGATGCGGGCGCTCGCGACGGCCCTGCACTGCGACAGCTCGAACGTCACGGGGCTCGTGGACGGTCTCGAGGCGCAGGGGCTGGTCGAGCGACGTGGCGCCGAGCACGACCGCCGTGTGCGCATGCTCGTCGTGACCGAGCACGGCGCGCAGGTGCGCAGCAGGCTGATCGAGGTCATGCGCGAGGTCCCGCCGCAGCTCGCGTCGCTCAGCGCCGAGGACCAGCGCGCGCTGCGCGACGTCCTGCGGCGCGCGCTCGGCTGACGGCGCGCCGATCGCGGCACGGCGCTCCGCGCTGCGCCCGCGGTCGCCGCCTCGATCCCGACGTCGACGGTCGCCTGAACCGGTTCTACGCAGCGATGCGCGCGATCGCCCGGATCGCCTCGGTGCGATCGGACAACTCGCTGTTGCCGTGCGATGCCAGCTCGAGGTCGGCGAGCGTCTCGAGCGCGCGGCGAAGGCGGTCGACGTCCGAGCGGCGCGCCTCGGCGATCCGCCGGTCGGCGGCCCAGGGGCTCATCTTCAGGCTCTGCTTGATCTGCGGTGGCGCCTCCCCAGCCTCGAGCCGGTGGGCGATCTCCAGGACGTCGCGGACGCGCCTGGCGAGCAGGCCGACGAGACGACCGACCGACTCGCCCTGGGTGCTGAGCGTGAGGAACGCGCCCGTGGCGGCCGTACCGTCGCCGGCCACGAGCGCGTCGACGAGGCCCCACACCTGTCGCTCCGAGGAGTGCGCCGCCGTGTCCTCGACGACGTCGCGGCCGATCTGCGCATCCGGACCGAGCTCGATCGCGAGCTTCTCGAGCTCGCGCAGCAGGCGCTGCTGGCGCTCGCCCACGAGCCCGACGAGCGCCTGCGCCCCGTCGCGGTCGATGCGCACCCCGAGCTTGTCCGCCTCGCCCTGCAGCCAGCGCGGGAGGTCCTTGGCCTTCAGCACATGCTCGGTCGCGACGACTCCGCCGGCCTTCTCGACGGCCTTCGCGAGCGCCGGACAGACCTTGAAGCGCCCTTCGTCGCGGCCGAAGAACGCGATCGTCGTGTCGGGCGCGATCGCCTTCAGCGCGGGCAGCAGATGCCGCTTGACGTCGGCCTCCTTCCAGCGCTCCGCCCCGTCGACGACGAGGAAGCGCCGCCCGATCGCGAACGTCATCGCGTCGAGCGCGCGGGCGATCGCATCGGGAGACGCCGCATCGCCGGCGAAGACCTCGACGCCGCCCGAGCCCGACGCGCTCTCGGCGAGTGCCCGCAGCGCGTTGCGGCGTTCGCCGATGCGGCCGTGATCGTCGCCGTGGATGAGATAGGCGGGCTTGAAGGCGGCCACGGCGGTCGAGTGTAGGCGTGGGTTCGCCGGAAGACCGGATGGACCGCCCTCGAGGGTCCCCGCGGTGTGGTGCTCCGGCCTCATCGCGAGCTGGAGACGGTCAGGTGGCCGTCGTGGATCGTCAGCCTGACCGTGCCGTCGCGGTCGGTGCGGCGGACGATCGGCACGGCTGCGGCCAGCGCGGTGACCGTGGCCGGGGTCGGATGGCCGTAGAGGTTGTTGCGGCCGACGGGGATCACGGCGACCTGCGGCCGCAGGCGCGCCAGCAGGTCCGGCAGGCCGGGATCGTCGCTGCCGTGGTGGGCCACCTTGATCGCGTCGACGACCGGGAGCTCGAGCCCGCTGGTGGCATTGGACTCCGCGTCGGCGGTCAACAGCAGGTCGAAGTCCCCGTCGTGGACGTGCAGCACGGTCGCGCGATCGTTCGGCTCCGCTCCCGGGGGCGCCGGGGGATCGCGGTGCGGCGAGAGCACCTGCAGCTCGATCGGGCCGTCGTGCAGGACCTCGCCGGCGTCCGACGGCACGCACGGCACGTGGCGGCGCGCCGTGAGCTCGGCGATCGGCTCGGCCGCGCGGGCGCCGAACGGGCCGACTGCCACGGGGCGCGTGTCGCCCTCCTCCGATGCGGGCCGCGTGGTGCGACACACGCCCGCGCTATCCGTGCTCGCCTCCTCCCCGTCGAGCACCATCGCGACCGGCATGGCCGCGAGCACCGCTGCCGCGGCGCCGTCGTGGTCGAGCGCCGCGTGCGTCGCGACGAGCAGGTCGAGCCTTCGCACCCCGGCCTCGCGCAGGCGCGTGAGAATCGGACCGTCGGGCGGCCCCGTGTCGACGAGCACCGCGGCGCGACCGTGCTGGATCAGGGTCGCATCGCCTTGGCCGATGTCGAGGAACGAGACCGTGAGGTCGCGCGGAGGCGGCGGCGGACGGCTCGCACGGACGACCGCGGCGGATGCGCCGGCGGCGACCAGCACGACCGAAGCCGCACGTCGCAACCGCCGAGCGCTGCTCGGCGGACGCACCGGTCGGGTGTCGCGCAGCGCGCGGATCCTGCGCCACGCGAGCGCGGCGGCGCCCGCGATCGCGTACACCGCGACGACGCCCCACGGTCCGGGCGAGCCGATGTGCACCTCGGCCAGCGGGAGCGCGGCGGCCCGGTCGGCAAGCCAGGTGAGGTAGCCGAGCGCCAACGCCGCCAACTGCGCCACCGGCACGGCGAGCCACGGCGCCACCTGGCCGACCGCTCCAGCGAGCGTCCCGAGCCACATCACCGGCGCGACCGCGGGCGCGGCGAGCAGGTTCACCGGCAGCGAGACGAGCGACAGGCGTTCGAAGTGCAGCGCGATCAGCGGAGCGGTTCCGAGCGTCGCGGCGATCGTCACCGCGAGCGCCTCGGCGAGGCCGCGCGGCACGCCGGCGCGGCGCAGGCGCGCACCGAGCGCGGGAACGAGCGCGAGCATCCCCAGCACCGCGACGAAGCTGAGCTGCCAGCCCGGGTCCGCGGCGGCGCGCGGGTTCCATGCGAGCGTGATCGCCGCCGCGAGCAGCAGCGCGTACCAGCGCGACCCGGGCCGGCCCGCGAGCGCGGCGACGAGCCCGGCCACGCCCATCACCCCGGCCCGCTGGATCGACGGACCGCCGCCCGCCAGCGGCACGTACGCGACGACCACGACGATCGCCAGCCACAGGCGCGCGGTCAGCCCGGCGCCTGCGGCGGCCGCGATCGCGAGCACGAGCGTCGCGAGCAGCAGCACGTTCGAGCCGCTCGCCGCGACGAGATGTGCGAGACCCGTGACGCGGAAGTCCTCGCGGACGTCGTCGGTCAGCGCGCCGTCCTCTCCGAGGACCATGCCGCGCGCCAGCGCTCCCTGCGGTGGTGGTACCCCGCTCGAGAGCGCGCGCTCCGATCTCGTGCGAATCGCGTCGAGCACGCCGAGCACGCCGCCGCGCCTGCGACCCGTCGCGCGGATCGCGTCGGCCTTCAGCAGCGCGTGCGCGTTGCGGCGGCGCTCGTACGCGTCGTAGGGGCCGAGCTCCGTGAGCGTGCCGTGCAGCGCGAGCTCGATGCCGGGCTGTGCCGACCGGGGCCAGTGGACGCGAGACGGCGCGCGCACGAGCACGCGCTCGCCGCGGCCCGGGCCCGATCGCAGGCTCACAGGCGCGACGCGCACGCCGAAGGATCGTGTCCGCGGCTGTTCGAGCAGCGTCGCCCGGACTTCGACGGGACCGTGCATGAGCGGTCCAAGCGCCGTGCGGTCCAGAGCTGCGAGGCGTGCGTCGGCGAGCGCCGCCCCGCCGAGCAGCACGGCGACCGCTCCCAGTGCGAGCAGCGGGTCGCGGGTGAGCAGCAGCCCGAGCAACGCCGCCGCGACGACCGCCGCCGGCGCGCGGGGACCGAGCAGCAACCCGGCGACGAGCGCACCGAGCAGGACATGGCGCGGATGGCGCGCCGTCAGCTCGCGACCGCTGCGCACCACGAGCCGGCAGCGGCGCGCGGGCGGGCCGCGGAGCAGCCAGTCGCCGATTCGGCGCTTCGGCGAGAAGGGCGTCACAGCGTCACCAGCGGCTTCAGCGTCGCGAAGCGCTTGTCGCCGATGCCGGGCACCTCGCCGAGCTCCTCGATCCTGCTGAAGCCGCCGTGCTGCTGGCGGTAGTCGAGGATCCGCTGGGCGATGCCCGGACCGACCCCGTCGAGCGTGTCGAGTTGCTCGAGCGTCGCGGTGTTGAGGTTGATCGGCGCCGCCGGCGCGACGGCGCCTGCCCCGCCGCCGCCGGCCGCGGCGCCCTCCCCGGCGGATGCCGAGCCACCGGCTCCCGCGGCGGCCGGGGCCGCGACCGCCACCCGCAGCGGCACGAGCACCTGGCGGCCATCCTCGAGCTTGGCCGCGAGGTTGACGGCGGTGAGGTCCGCGCGGCGGGCCGCCCCGCCCGCGCGGCGCAGCGCATCGTTCACGCGCGAGCCCGCCGGCAGCTCGTACACCCCAGGATGCTGCACGGCCCCGGCGACGTCGACCGTCAGGCGCCCGCCGCCGGCGCGGTCGAGCTGCACGGTCGGCGTCGCGCCCGTCGCGCCGGCGCTGGCCTGAGACGGCGACATCGCGGCGCCGTCGGCCCCGGACCCGGTCGTCGCCGCAGAGCCTGGCGCAGCCGCGGCCGCGCTGCCCGCCGGCGCGACGACCTGCGTGCGCAGGTAGCGCGCGCCGAGGAAGCAGACCACGAGGCCGAGGGCGACGTACAGCACCAGCCGCGGGCGTTCGATGTCGGACATGGAGCCGAAGCTACGCCGGGATGTGTGTGATCCGACACGCGGATTGCAACAATTCTGCGCAGATCTTGCGCAAGCCGACTGCGCGTTGCCACGACCGGCCGTAACCGTGCCCATCGTCACGCAGACGCCGCCGGATGGCGCGCTAGCGTGACCTGCGATGGCCACGAACACGCTCACCGACGGCGCCGGCATCCGGCTCGAAGGGCTGACGAAGTCCTTCCACTCGGCGCAGGGAACCGTCCACGCGGTGCGCGGCATCGACGTGGCGATCTCGCCCGGCGAGACCGTCGCTCTGCTCGGGCCCAACGGCGCGGGCAAGTCGACGACGATCGACATGCTGCTCGGCCTCACCGAGCCGGACGGAGGCTCGGTCTCGGTGCTGGGCAGGCAGCCGGGCAAGGCAGTCGAGGCCGGCCTCGTGGGCGCGATGCTGCAGTCCGGCGGCGGCCTGCTGATCCGCGATCTGTCGGTGCGCGAGCTCGTGACGATGATGGCCTCCCTGTATCCCGCTCCGATGGACGTCGACGAGGTCCTGAGCCTGTCGGGCATCGCCGACATCGCCGACCGCCGCACGCAGAAGCTCTCCGGCGGCCAGACGCAGCGCGTGCGGTTCGCCGCCGCGCTCGTCTCCGACCCCGAGCTGCTCGTGCTCGACGAGCCGACCGTGGCGATGGACGTCGAAGGCCGCCACGGGTTCTGGACGGCGATGCGGGCGTTCGCGGCCCGCGGCAAGACCGTGCTGTTCGCGACGCACTACCTCGAGGAGGCCGACGCCTACGCCGACCGCGCGGTGCTGATGGCCCATGGTCGCGTCGTGGCGGACGGCCCGACGACCGAGATCAAGGCGCGCGTGGGCTCGAAGACGATCCGCGCGACGCTCGCAGACGCCGATCTGGACGGGCTGTCGCGACTCGCGGGCGTGTCAGCCGTCGAGCGCCGCGGCGAGGCCGTGATCCTGCGCTGCTCGGACTCCGACGCGGCGATCCGCGCACTGCTGGACCGCTACGAGGACGCGCGCGACATCGAGATCTCGAGCGCCGGGCTCGAGGAGGCGTTCCTCGAGCTGACCGGCGGCGAGGACGACCTCGTCGGGGAGCCCGCGACATGAGCGGCGCCGCCAGCTACACGCGTTATGAGCTGCTGCGAACCTTCCGCAACCGGCGCTTCCTCGTCTTCTCGCTCGCGATCCCGCTCGTCATCTACGCCGCGTTCGCGATCCCCAACCGCAACGACCACGACTTCAACGGCAGCGGGATCCCGTTCGCCCTGTACTACATGGTCAGCCTCGCATCGTTCGGGACGATGATGGCGATGGTCTCCAGCGGCGCGCGCATCGCCGGCGAGCGCGCCACCGGTTGGACGCGCCAGCTGCGCATCACACCGCTGTCGACCCGCGCCTACTTCCAGGCGAAGATCCTGACCGCGTACGTCATGGCGGCGACGAGCATCACGGGCCTGTTCGTCTTCGGGATCGCGCTCGGCGTGCGAATGCCGCTCGGCGACTGGCTGCAGACGGTGGCGCTGCTGCTCGTCGGACTGCTGCCGTTCGCGGCGCTCGGCGTGATGCTCGGCCACCTGCTGAACGTCGACTCGATGGGACCGGCGACCGGCGGCATCGTGTCGCTGCTCGCCTTCCTCGGCGGGACCTGGGCACCGGTCGCCTCGCACGGCTTCCTGCACGCGCTGGCGCTCGCGTTGCCGTCCTACTGGCTCGTGCAGGCGAGCCACGTGTCGCTCGGCGGCAGCGGCTGGGGCGCGACGGGCTGGCTCATCGTCGCCGGCTGGGCGATCGTGCTCACGCGGCTCGCCCGCTACGCGTACCGCCGCGACACGAATCGCCTGTAGCGGCCGCGCTCGAACGGGACGTGAGGAGACTGTGAGAACGCGTGGCGGATCGGCGAGCGCGCGCCGATCATGGAGTCGTCCGGTCCACACGCAGAGGAGCGTCACCCCACATGCGCAAGACCCTCTTGGCCCTCGCGGCTCTCGGCGCCCTGACGTTCGCCGCCGCCCCCGCCGTCGCGCAGGACGCGACGAAGCCGACCGGCGCGCGCTGCGTGCAGCGGGTGCAGGCATCGGCGAAGCTCTCAGCCGCGGGCAAGACCGCGGCGGCCGCGGCCTGCAACGCCAGGGCGGCGGCGATCCGCGACGCTCGCAGCACCCTGCGCACGGCCCGCAAGGCCCAGCACGGAGCAGCGAGCGCGGCACGCACCACCTACCGCAGCGCCGTCGCGGCCGCGAAGTCGCTACCCCAGGGCCAGCGCCGTCCGGCCGTCCAGTCCGCGCGCAAGACGCGCAACGCCGCGCTGAAGTCCTCCCGCCGGGACCTGCGCACGGCGCGCAAGGCCTATCGCGCTGCGGTCAAGGCGGCCGACCAGGCCTACCGCACGGCGATGCGCCACGCGCGCACCGTCTGACGCCCGCGGCTCGTCCGTTCGAGACGCGGGAACGCTTCGCGCGCGGTCGCGACGGGCCGTGAGGGCTTCTTCTCGCCTCCCGTCGAGCCGCGGCGCGTCGCTGCGAGGTGGCGAGCCCACCCGCGCTCCTCCCGTCGCGTCGCTGCGAGGCCGCGAGCCACCCGCGGCGCCCCCGCCGTCCGAGCGCGGGAGGATGTACGCCGATGCACTCGCGACGTCCACCGATGCGCCCGGCCGCGGTGGCCGGCGTCCTCGCCTGCACCCTGCTCGCGGCCTGCGGCGGCGGATCCGCATCGCCGCCCAGCGCGACCCTCGAGCGCGTCACGATCGACGGCGCACGCAAGAGCGGCCTGCACGCAACCGCGGTCGTGAAGGGCATCGTCGCCCGGCCGGCGGGCATCGCGATCCGCGTCAGCGCGGCACCGCGCCAGCGCGTCGAGGTGACCTGGGGACTGTCGTGTCCGAGGACCGACACCGGCAAGGACAAGGGAACCGGCGGCACCTATACGGCGAAGCCGCCGAACGTGCATGCGCTGAAGCTGCCCCGCCGCACGATCGCCTTCTGCGCGGTGCGCGCCGAGGTGCGGCTGTCGCAGTCCGGGCGCGCGCGGGCGGCGCTGCTCGCCACCAGGCGCTGACGGTCACACCGCTCTGGCGCCCGGTCGCACCGCTCGGGCCCGACCCTCCTACCGTCGTCCGACCACGGCTACCGGACGACGATGTTGACGAGCTTGTCCGGCACGACGATCGCCTTGACCTCCTGGTGGCCGTCGAGATGCGCCCGCAGCTTCGAGCTCGCGCGGGCGAGCTCGAGCAGCGTCTCGCGCGAGGCGCCGGTCGGAGCCGGCACGCGGTCGCGCACCTTGCCATTGACCTGGCAGACGAGCTCGAACGTGTCCGCCTCCAACAGCGCGGGGTCGGCACTCGGCCACGGCTGCTCCCAGACGTGCTTTCCCGTCAACAGCTGGTAGGCGTCGGCGGCGACGTGCGGGCCGAACGGCGACAGCAGCGACGCCGCGGTGCTCAGCGCGAAGCGCACCGAGCCGGGCGCCGCGTCGCCGCGCTTGGCCGTCGTCGTCTCGTTGACGAGCTCCATCACCGCGGCGATCGCCGTGTTGAAGTTGAAGCGCTCGCTCATGTCCTTCGTGACCTTCTCGATCGCCCAGTGCGCCTTGCGCAGCACCCGCTCGTCGTCGGGATTGGCGGAATCGAGATCCGGGATCGGATCGTCCGGCAGCTCGTCGGCGGCCTCGGCGCACAGCCGCCACAGCCGGCCGAGGAAGCGGTGCATGCCCTCGGCGCCGGTGTCCGACCAATCGGCGTCCTGATCGGGCGGGCCGATGAAGAGGATGTAGCAGCGCGCCGTGTCGGCGCCGAAGCGCTCGACAAGGGCCGTCGGCGCGACGACGTTGCCCTTGGACTTGGACATCTTGTCGCCGTCGCGCAGGATCATCCCCTGGGTGAACAGCGCCGCGAACGGCTCCTGGATCTCCGGCGGCAGATGGCCGAGATCGCTCAGCGCCTTCGTGAAGAAGCGCGCGTAGAGCAGGTGCAGGATCGCGTGCTCGACCCCGCCGATGTACTGGTCGACGGGCATCCACTGCGCCACGGCCGCGGGATCCCAGGCGGCCTCGTCGTTGTTGGCGTCGCAGTAGCGCAGGAAGTACCACGACGAGTCGACGAACGTGTCCATCGTGTCCGTCTCGCGCAGCGCCGGTCCGCCGCACGAGGGGCACGCGACGTTGACCCAGTCCTCGGAGGCGGCCAGCGGGGAGCGCCCGCGCGGCTTGTAGTCCTCGACGTCGGGCAGCAGCACCGGCAGGTCGGCCTCGGGCACCGGCACGGCGCCGCACCTCGCGCAGTGGATGATCGGGATCGGCGTGCCCCAGTAGCGCTGGCGCGAGATCAGCCAGTCGCGCAGGCGGTAGTTCACGGACGCGTGGCCCTTGCCCCCGCGGTCCAGCCAGTCGACGATCGCCCGCAGCGCCTCGCGGTTGTGCAGCCCGTCGAACTCGGGTGCGGAGTTCACGAGCGGTCCGTCGCCGGCGTACGGCAGCTCGCCGTCGCCGCCCTCGATCACGCGGCGCACCGGCAGGTCGTAGGCCTGCGCGAACGCGAAGTCGCGTTCGTCGTGACCGGGGACGGCCATGATCGCGCCGGTGCCGTACTCCATCAGCACGTAGTCGGCGACGTACATCGGCAGCTGCTCGCCGTTGACCGGGTTCGTGACCGTGCGCCCGAGAGCGACCCCGGTCTTGACCTTGTCGACGTCCCCGCGCAGCTGCTTGTCGGACGTCAGCGCGCTGTTGACGTAGTCCTGCACCGCCTGCTCCTGGCTCGTGCCCGCCGTCAGGCGCAGGACGTCGGGGTGCTCGGGCGCCATGACGAAGAACGTCGCGCCGAACAGCGTGTCGGGCCGCGTGGTGAAGACCGGGTAGTCGATGCCGACCTCCTCGCACGAGAAGACGACCTCGGCGCCCTCCGAGCGGCCGATCCAGTTGCGCTGCATCGTCTTGACGTGCTCGGGCCAGCGGATCGTCGCGAGGTCCTCGAGCAGCCGGTCGGCGTAGTCGGTGATGCGAAAGAACCACTGCGTCAGCTGGCGGACCTCGACGAGCGCGCCGCTGCGTTCGCCGCGCCCGTCCTTGACCTGCTCGTTGGCGAGCACGGTCTCCTCGACCGGATCCCAGTTGACGGCCGCCTGCTTCTGGTAGGCGAGGCCGCGCTTGAACAGCTCGAGGAAGATCCACTGCGTCCAGCGGTAGATGCGCGGCTCGTGGGTGCCGAACTCGCGCGTCCAGTCGATCGAGATCCCCCACGCGCGAAACTGCCTCTGGAAGCTCGCGATCGACGCGTTCGTGGAGTCGCGCGGATGCACGCCGGTCGTGATCGCGTGGTTCTCGGCCGGCAGGCCGAACGCGTCGTAGCCCATCGGGTGCAGCACGCGGCGGCCCGTGCGGCGATGGAAGTGCGCGACCGCGTCGCCGACGGAGTAGACCTTGAGATGGCCGATGTGCGGCTCGCCGCTCGGATACGGCAGCATCTCGAGCACGTAGGACGTGCGGCGCGGGTCGCTGCTGTCGTTGGCGACCTCCCACGTGCCCTCGTCGGCCCACACCTGCTGCCAGCGCGGCTCGATCTCGGCGGGGTCGTAGCGGTACTCGGTGCTCATGGGCGAGCCGAGAGGATAGAAGGGGTCCGCGTGCGGACCCGCGCCGGGCTCGCTCAGGCGTCGAGGAGCGCGCCGAGCCGCAACCCGAACCCGGGCAACGACGGTGGGCTCAGGGTGTCGCCGGCACCGACCTCGAGCGCGGTGTCGAACGTGGGCGTCTGCGCCATCGCGTCCGCTGCTACAGGCCCGCCGCCGCGCGCAGCGCGTCGACCTTCGTCGTCTGCTCCCAGCTGAACTCGACGTCGTCGCGGCCGAAGTGGCCGTACGCGGCGGTCGGCTGGTAGATCGGCCGGTGCAGGTCGAGCTCCTGGCGAAACGCGCCGGGACGCAGGTCGAAGTGGTCGTGGACGAGCTCCTGCAGCTTGCCACGGCTGACCTTGCCGGTGCCGAAGTCCTCGACCATCACGCTGACCGGGTGCGACACGCCGATCGCGTACGCGACCTGTACCTCGCAGCGATCCGCGAGCCCCGCGGCGACGAGGTTCTTAGCGACCCAGCGTGCCGCGTACGCCGCGGAGCGGTCGACCTTCGACGGGTCCTTGCCGCTGAACGCGCCGCCGCCGTGGCGCGCCATGCCGCCGTACGTGTCGACGATGATCTTGCGACCGGTCAGGCCGCAGTCTCCGACCGGGCCGCCGATGACGAAGCGGCCCGTCGGGTTGACCAGGAACTCGCGCCGCAGCTGCACCGCGTCGTAGAGGTCCGCGGGCAGGATCGGGAGCACGACGTGCTCCCAGAGGTCGTCGGCGATCTGCGACTCGCAACCCTCGGCGTGCTGCGAGGAGATCAGCAGCTTCTCGATCCCGACGGGCCTGCCGCCCCGGTAGCGGACCGACACCTGCGTCTTGCCGTCCGGGCGCAGGTAGTCCAGATCGCCGTTCTTGCGCACGACCGACAGCTGCTTGGCGAGCTTGTGCGCGAGGCTGATCGGCAGCGGCATGAACGACGTCGTCTCGTTCGAGGCGTAGCCGAACATCATGCCCTGGTCGCCGGCCCCGGCGAGCGACTGCTCGTCGCCCTCGGCCTCGCCCGAGCGCGTCTCGAGCGCGGCGTCGACGCCCTGCGCGATGTCGGCGGACTGCCGGTCGATCGTGTTGAGCACGGCGCACGAGTCGGCGGAGAACCCGAGGTCGGCGTCGATGTAGCCGATCTTGCGGATCGTCTCGCGCACGACGTCCTGGATGTCGACGTACGTGTCGGTCGTGATCTCGCCCGAGACGACGACGAGCCCCGTGTTGACGAGCGTCTCGCACGCGACGCGCGAGAGAGGATCCCCTGCCAGGCAGGCGTCGAGGATGCCGTCGGAGATCTGGTCGGCCATCTTGTCGGGATGGCCCTCCGTCACCGACTCCGAGGTGAAGAGGTACTCGTCGTCTTCGAAGGTGGTCATGGCCGGAACGCTATCGGTCCTCGCCGCGCCGGGACTTGCGCTCGACGAAGTCGATGATGAGCGGAACGCCGTCCATAGCGAAGCGCGCCCGCAGGCGATTCTCGATGAAATACGCGTAGTCGCGGGTGACGCGCTGGCGCGAGTTGACCTGGATCGCGAAGCGCGGCGGACGCTCGCCGATCTGCGCCGCGTACAGCAGCTTCAGGCGGTGTCCCTGCTTGGCCGGCGGCTGGCGCGCCTGGACCGCCTCGCCGAGGAAGCGATTGAGCTCGGGCGTCGGGATCCGGCCCTGCATGCGGTCGCCGAGCGCGAGCACCTCCTTGAGCAGGCGCTCGACGTTGCGGCCCGTCAGCGCGCTCGCCGTCAGCACGCGCGGTCGCAGGCGCAGCTTGCGCGCGACCTTCGCGCGCTCGTGGTCGAGGTCCTTCTCGTCCATCTCCGCCGTGTCCCACTTGTTCAGGACGATCGCGGTGGCGCAGCCCGACTGCATGGCGAGCTCGGCGACGCGCATGTCCTGCGCGGTCACGCCGTCGTTGGCGTCGCAGACGACGAGCGCGACGTCCGCGCGCTCGGCCGCGCGCTGGGAGCGCAGCACCGTGTAGTACTCGACGGACTCCGAGACCTTGGACTGGCGGCGCATGCCGGCGGTGTCGACCACGATCAGCGTGCGTCCGTCGACCTGCAGCGGCAGGTCGATCGCGTCGCGCGTCGTGCCCGCGACCTCGGAGACGATGACGCGATCCGAGCCGGCGAACCTGTTGACGAGCGAGGACTTGCCGACGTTCGGGCGGCCGATGACCGCGAGCCGGATGATCCCCTCCTGCACCTCGTCGTCGTCCTCGGGCAGCAGCGCGACGAGCCTGTCGAGCAGGTCGCCCGTGCCGAGGCCCTGGGCCGCGGACACGGCCATCGGGTCGCCGAAGCCGAGGCGGTGCGCGTCGGCGGCGAGCGGGATGTCGACCGCGGCATCGATCTTGTTGGCGGCGACCACGACCGGCATCTTCGTGCGCCGCAGCAGGTCGGCGAGCTCCTCGTCGCCGGGCCGCACGCCAGCCTTCGCGTCGAAGACGAACAGCGCGACCTGGGCGTCGGACAGCGCGGCCTTGGCCTGGTCGCGGATCGAGCCGCTCACCGGATCCGGATCCTCGGAGTCCATCCCACCGGTGTCGATCAGCGTGAAGCGCCGCCCGTTCCACTCCGTCGCGATCTCCTTGCGATCGCGCGTGATCCCGGGACGCTCGTGCACGACGGCCTCGCGGGTGCCCGTCAGGCGGTTGACGAGCGAGGACTTGCCGACGTTCGGATAGCCGACGACCGCGACCTTCATCGGATCGTCCGCGGCGCCGGCCGGTCCCCTCTGGCGGCGCGCGAGGACGCCGCGACCTCGCATCTGTCGTCGCGGCTCACGCGCATCAGTCTAGGACGGGCGCCGCCGCGGCCGGCGGGGATCTCAGCCGGGGCGCGCCAGCGCGACGATCCGCGCAACGACCTCGCTGATGTCGAAGCCCGTCGTGTCGACCTCGATCGCGTCTGCCGCGCGCGTGAGCGGCGAGTGCTCGCGCGTCTCGTCGCGCTCGTCGCGCACGGCCTGCTCGGCGAGCACGACCGCGACGTCGGCCCCGGTCTGCTCCGCGCGGCGCCGGGCCCGCTCCTGCGACGAGGCCGTGAGGAAGACCTTCAGCTCGGCGTCGGGCGCCACGACCGTGCCGACGTCGCGGCCCTCCGCCACGTAGTCGCCGCTTGCGACGAGCGCGCGCTGGAGCTTCACCAGGGCGGCGCGCACCTCGGGTCGCGCCGCGACCTCGGACGCGCGCGCGCTGACCTCCGGCGTACGGATCGCGGTGCTGACGTCATCGCCGTCGAGCGTGACCCGCTCTCCGAGCCCGATCGCGCTGTCCAGCGGGTCTGCGCTGCCACGCAGCTCGGCGAGCGCGATGCAGCGATACATCGCGCCCGTGTCGAGATACGTGAAGCCGAGCGCCTCGGCGACGGCGCGGGCGACCGTGGACTTGCCGGCGCCGGCGGGGCCGTCGATCGCGATCAGCATCGCGGGCAGGATAGGCGGGCCCGCGCCCGGCCGGTTCGTCAGCGCGGGCGGTTGCGCTTGCGCTGGTCGCGCACGTGCTTGGCCTTCGCGCGCTTGCGGGCCTGCTCGCGCTCGCGCTCACGGGCCGACTTGCGCTGTGCGGCGGAGCCCGACCCGCCGCCGCCGGACGACGACGATCCGCGCACTGGGGCGACGCTGCGGGCGTCGCGCACGATCACCCACGCGATCACGCTGACGACGACGATCGCGCCGCCGATCATGAGCAGGATCTGCGTCGAGCTCAGCCCGCCGTCGTCGTCGTTCACCGGGGCGGCCGGGAGCTGCGACGGATCGGGCGCCGTGAGCGGCGCCGGCACGTTCGTGGGCCCGAGCTGCGCCGTCGCGAGCGCCGGGATCGCGAGGCCGAGGACGAAGACGCAAAGAAGTGCGGCGAGGCGCTTCACGAGGGCGAGACTACGCCGCCGCGCCGCTCGCCGTCGGCCCGCCGCGCGACCGGCCGGCCGCTTCGTCGCAGATGACACGACCGCCGTGCGGCCCGCGTCTACACTCCGCGGCAATGGCGAAGCAGCGACAGGTCCGCGTGGAGCAGAAGAGCGCCCTCGCGGCGATGGCGCAGCTCGAGGAGCGCTCCAACGAGGAGCTCGCGGCGGAGACCAAGCATCGCGCCGCCGCGCAGGCGATCCTCGGCGCGCGCGCGTCCGAGAAGTACGACGCGGCGAAGGCGCGCGAGCACTTCCGCAAGGCGATCGCGGCAGCCCGCCCGCAGGAGCGCATGCAGCTGCGGCGCATGGCCGAGGCGTCGCTGGCCCTCGCCGAGCGCCGCCCGGACGACCTCAAGGCCGCCGTCGAGAAGCTCGGCCAGCAGGCGCCGTCCAACCGCCAGCTCTTCATCCTGCGACTCATGGGCCTGATCTCGCCGGCGCAGGGCGCCAGCCGGCTGATGCGCATCCGCGGCGGCCTGATCCTGTTCGCGATCGTCGTCACGCTGATCGTCATCGGCTTCCTGATCGCCGAGCTCATCGCGCTGCCGTTCGGCGGCGCGTCGACGAGCGCCGCGATCGGCCTCGGGATCATCGTCGTGATCGTCGCGCTGGCCGTGCTCGCGCTCGTCGGCAGGCGCCGGCAGGCGAAGGCGCAGGCCAAGGCGCGGGCGTCGCGCACCGGCGGCTGATGTGCGGGCGCTACACGCTCGCGGCGCCTGACCCCGCGCAGCTGCGCGTCCGCTTTCCGATCGGCGAGCGCCTGGAGATCCGCCGGCGCTTCAACGTCGCCCCCGGCGACGACGTGCTCGCCATCGTGCGCGAGCGCGACGCAGAGCCGCCGTCCGGCGCGCTGCTGCGCTGGGGCCTGGTCCCGCATTGGGCGCACGATCCGCGCGAGATCGCCGTCAAGACGATCAACGCGCGGGCCGAGACCGTGGCGCAGCGGCCCGCCTACCGCGACGCGTTCGAGCGCCGACGCTGCCTGATCGTCGCCGACGGCTTCTTCGAGTGGTCGGCGGGGACGCCGCACTGGATCACCCGCGACGACGGCGAGCCGTTCGCGTTCGCCGGCCTGTGGGCGTCCTGGCGACCGCCCGACCAGCGCGACGTCGAGCCGCTGCGCACGTGCTCGATCGTCACGACCGCCGCCGCCGGCCCGGTGCGCGAGCTGCACGACCGCATGCCGGTGATCCTCGATGCCGGCGACGAGCCGCTCTGGCTGGATCCGGCCACCCCGGCCGGCGAGCTGCACGCGCTGCTCGCCCGCACCGAGCCGCATCTGCGCTTGCGGCCGGTCAGCCGTGCCGTCAACGACGCGCGCCACGACGCGCCGGACTGCCTCGACCCGCCGGAGCAGACCTCGCTGTTCTGACTAGCCGCGGCTCGTGAGCCGGATGCTCTTGATGACGACCGGGTCCACGGGCATCTCGCTGACTGGGTCCGTCGTGAGGCGCGCGATGCGGCGCACCGCGGTCGTGCTGCCGACCACGTGCCCGAGCACGGCATAGTCCGGAGGCAGCTTCGCGTCGCGCGCCGTGACGATGAAGAACTGGCTGCCGGACGTGCCCCGTGCCTCGTCCGGGGTCTTGGCCATCGCCACGACGCCCTCGAGGTAGCGCGTCTTCTTCGACGGCCGCTCGACCACGCTGTAGCCCGGGCCGCCGTTTCCGGTCAGCTCGGGATCGCCGCCCTGGATGACGAAGTCCTTGCCCTCGGGATGCGAGACGCGGTGGAAGTTCAGGCCGTCGTAGAAGCGGCGGCGCACGAGGCCGGCGAAGGACGCGGTCGTCTTCGGGGCGTGGCGGACGTCGAGCTCGATCTCGATCGTGCCGCAGTTCGTGCGCAGGACGGCGACGTACGTGCGCTTGCGGCTCAGCCTGCGCTTGGACAGCGCGACGGTCGGGTGCGCCGACGGCACCGGTGACGGCACCGCCTTGCAGCCGTCGTGGTGCGAGCGCGGGACGATCTCGGGCTCCGTCGCCGTGGTGGTGCGGGACGTCGCGGTGCTCGCCGTATCAGCCGCGACCGGCGAGCCGCTCTTGCCGCACGCCGCGAGCGCCGCGGCGGCGAGCAGGAACACGCTGAGGACGGTGGCGCGCCGCACGTCGCGGAAGGGTAGTCAAACTGCGCGACGTGCAGATCACCTCCCTCGCCGCGCGCTATGACCACATCCTGCTCGACCTCGACGGCACCGTCTGGGTCGGCAGCGAGCTGACCGAGGGTGCGATCGACACGGTCGCCGCCCTGCGAGCCGCCGGCAAGAACATCGCGTTCGTCACCAACGACACGCAGCTGACGACCGAGGAGTACGTGCGCAAGCTGTGGCGCCTCGGGATCCAGGGCTCGCTGGAGGAGGTCGTGACGGCCGGCGGCGCGCTGCAGTTCGTGCTCGCCGAGCGCTTCGACGGCGGCTCGGCGATGGTCATCGGGTCGCTGGCGATCCGCAAGCACGTCGAGGCCGCGGGCCTGCGGATCGTCAACGGCACGACGTTCGCGAGCCGCGCCGACGTCGTCGTCGTCGCCTACCACCCGCGCTTCGACTACGCCGAGCTGCGCGACGCGGCGCTCGCCGCGCGACGCGGCGCGTTCTTCGTCGCCGCCAACCGCGACGCGACGTTCCCGATGCCCGACGGGCTGTGGCCCGGATCGGGGTCGATCCTCGCGGCGGTCGAGACGGCCTCGGGGTGCTCGGCGTCGATCGTCGGCAAGCCTGAGCCCGTGCTGATCCGCACCGCGCTCGACCGGCTCGGGCCTGGACGCGCCCTGATGGTCGGCGATCGCGTCGACTCCGACCTCGGCGCGGCGCACGCGGCGGGCATCGACGGCGCGACCGTGCTGACCGGCGCCTCGGACCGCGCGACCGCCGAGGCCGCGAAGAACCCGAGCCCGGTCGCGATCTCCGAGCGCATCGCGACGCTCCTGCTCGCGGACGCATGATCCTCGCCACGAAGATCGCCGTCGCCCGTGCCGCGGGGTCGCTGTCGCGCCGCGGCGGGCGCGGCGGAACGAGCCTGCCCGGCAAGCTGCTCATGCGCCTGGAGCCCGACGCGATGGCGCGGCTGTCGGGCCGGCTGCGCGACGGCAGCTCGGTGATCTCCGCGACCAACGGCAAGACGACGACCGCGGCGATGGTCGCCGCGATCCTCGAGGGCGCCGGCGAGCGGCTCGTGCACAACCGCGCCGGCGCGAACATGGCCGGCGGCGTGACGACCGCGCTGCTGCACGCCGCGCGCGGCCGCGGGATCGACGCGGACGCCGGCCTGTTCGAGGTCGACGAGTTCTGGCTGGACCAGGTCGTGCCCCAGCTGCGGCCGCGCGCGCTGCTGCTGAGCAACCTCTTCCGCGACCAGCTCGACCGCTACGGCGAGCTCGAGACGATCGCCGACCGCTGGGCGGCGGCCGTCGCCGCGGCGCCGGACACCCGACTCGTCCTCAACGCCGACGACCCGCTCGTCGCCGACCTCGGCCGCGATCGCGCCGGCGTGACGTACTTCGGCGTCCAGGACGACGGCGTCGCGCTCGCCGGCATGGCCCATGCCTCGGACTCGAAGACCTGCCGGCGCTGCGGCGCGGCATATGTCTACGACGCGGTCTACATGGGCCATCTCGGGCGCTACCACTGCCCCAACGGCGACGGTCCGCGCCCGCAGCCCGGCGTCTGGGCGAGCGAGATCGCGCTCGACGGGACGCGCGCCGCCGCGTTCGCGCTGCACATCGGCGGCGAGCGGGCGCGGGTCGCCCTCCCCCTCCCCGGTCTCTACAACGTCTACAACGCGCTCGGCGCCGCGGCGCTGGCGCATGCGCTCGGCATCGAGCTGGGCGCGATCGTGACCGGGCTGCAGGCGACGCGCGCCGCGTTCGGACGTGCCGAGACGGTGCGGATCGGCGGCCGCGATCTCACGATCATGCTCGTCAAGAACCCGGCGGGTGCGAACGAGGTGCTGCGCACGCTGGCGCTGGACGCCGGCGAGCACGACGTCTTCGCGGTGCTCAACGACCGCACCGCCGACGGCCACGACGTCTCGTGGATCTGGGACGCGGACTTCGAGGCCGTCGCCGAGCGCGTGCGTCGCGTGACGTGCAGCGGCACGCGCGCGGCCGAGCTCGCGCTGCGGCTGAAGTACGCGGGTGTCGCCGCGGAGCGGCTGCACGTCGTGCCGGGGCTCGAGGCGGGGCTCGACGCGGCGCTTGACTCCGGGAACGGAAGGCTCGTCGCGCTGCCGACGTACACCGCGATGCTCGACCTGCGCGAGCTGCTCGTCGCGCGCGGCGCCGCCGAGGGGTCGTTCGCGTGAGTGGGGCCGAGGCCGTCATCTGGCACGACGTCGAGTGCGGGCGCTACCGCGCCGACCTGCCGCTGTGGCGCGAGCTCGCGAAGGCCGAGGAGGGCCCGATCCTCGACGTCGGCGCGGGTACGGGACGGGTGTCGCTGGACCTCGCCCGGCGCGGGCACGAGGTCGTCGCGCTCGACCGCGAGCCGGCGTTCCTCGATGCGCTGCGAGCGCGCTGCGGATCGTCGCGGCGGGTGCAGACCGTCGTCGGCGACGCCGCGTGCTTCGACCTCGGCGACCGGCGCTTCGGGCTCATCGTCGCGCCGATGCAGACGATCCAGCTGCTCGGTGGCGCGGGACGGGCCGGCTTCCTGCGCTGCGCGCGCAAGCACCTCACGCCGCACGGGCTCGTCGCGTGCGCGCTCGCCGATGCGATGGAGGCCTTCGACGCCGAGCACGTCGTGCTGCCGCTGCCGGATCTCGGCCTCGTCGACGGCGTCCGCTACTACAGCCAGCCGGTCGCGCTGCGCGACGCCGGCGACCGGATGGCGATCGAGCGCATCCGCACGACGGTCTCGCCGTCGGGCGAGCGCAGCGCCGGCGACGACGTCATCCACCTCGACAAGGTCGGCGCGGCGGACGTCGAGGCCGAGGCGCTCGCCGCCGGGCTGTGGCCGCGGGCCGCGCGGGTCATCCCGCCGACCGACGAGCACGTCGGCACGACCGTGGTGATGCTCCGTGGCTAGTCGGCTGCGCGTCTGCGCGCTGTATCCCGACCTCATGAACATCTACGCCGACCGCGGCAACCTGCTCATGCTCGAGCGCCGCTGCGCGTGGCGCGGGATCGGCTTCGCGGTGACGGCCGCGGGGCTCGGCGAGGCGGTCGACCCCGACGCGCACGACCTCTTCTACCTCGGCGGCGGCCAGGACCGCGACCAGCGGCTGTGCGCGCTGGACCTCGTCCAGACCAAGCGCGCGGCGCTGCACGAGGCGGCCGCGCGCGGAGCGGTCGTGCTCGGCGTCTGCGGTGGCTTCCAGCTGCTCGGCCACCGCTACGAGCTCGGGGCGGATACCCCATCCGGCGTCGACGGCGCGGTGGGCGCCACGGACTCGGGCACAGGTGCCGTTCCGGGCCTCGGCCTCGTCGACCTCGAGACGATCCGCGCGACGGACGGCTCGCGGCTGATCGGCAACGTCGCGATCGAGGTGCGCCTCGACGGCGACGATGCGCCGCCGCGCCTGCTGGCCGGTTTCGAGAACCACGGCGGCCGCACGCATCTCGGCGCCGGCGAGCGGCCGCTGGGCCGGGTCGTCAAGGGCCACGGGAACACCGGCGCGTCGGGCTTCGAGGGCGTGCGCCGCGCGAACGTCATCGGCACGTACCTGCACGGCCCGCTGCTGCCGAAGAACGCGTGGTTCGCCGACTGGCTGATCCGCACCGCGACCGGGATCGACGAGCTCGAGCCGCTCGACGACGCGCTCGAGGACGCGGCGCACGCGGAGGCGCGGCGGGCCGCGCGCGTCTGACGCGGTCCGCGCCCGCGCGGGGTCGGCAGAGCTCGCGCCGGCCCAGCTCGCGCGTTGCCCGAGCTCGCACGTCAGCCAGCTCGCGCGTCAGCGGAGCTTGCGCGCGGCGGTCGCGGTCGCGACCGGCGAGGACGACGATCGCCACGACGCGTGGACGGTGGCGTGACCGCGCGACACGCTGCGCGCCTCGGCCGCCGTCAACGACACGTGCGCGCCCCGGGGCGTCGTGCCCGTGACGCGGAACGCGTGGCGCGCCAGCGTGCGCGTGCCGCGCATGACGCGCAGCGTCACCGTCCCGGTGCCCGGAGGCTTCGAGGTCACGGCCACCTGGCGGCTCGTGCTGCGGCGCGCCTTCGTGATCCTCAGCCGCGGCTTGTCGTTGTCGACGAACGTCGTCGTCAGGGGCGCCGCCGAGGCCAGGGTGAGCTGGGCGGTCCCCGCCAGGGCGATCTGGATCCTCCGCGGCGCGTGCCAGACGTGGTCGTTGGGGAGCCTCAGCGAGAGCGACCGGCCTGCCGGGACGGCAGCGGTCGCGCTGGCCGAGAGGCCGTGGCCGGTCGCGCGCGCGGCCACCGTGCCCGATCCGGGGCCGCTCGTCGCCAGCGTGACGAGCACTGTGTGGCCCTCGGTCACGTGGCTCGGCACGGTCGCGGAGACGGTCGTGCTCTGCGGTGCGATCGTGATCCGGCGCGCCGCGCCGTCGCCGTCCGAGCCGGTCGCGCGCACGCCCACCGAGACCGCGCTCGGGCCGATCGGGATGCTGACGCTCGGCCCGGTCGCGTCGCCGTAGCTGCCGTTGCCGTCGAGGTCCCAGCTGTAGCTCGGGCCGGTGATGCCGGCGGTGGCGGCCGTCGCGGTGATCGTCGACTGCTTCGGCGGCGCCGTCGTCGACGGCGCGATCCCGACCGTCGGCAGCGTCGCGGCGAGGAACGTCGCACCTGCCCCGGCCGTCACGCGCTGGTAGACGGCCGGCGAGCCGTCGCCGCAGTTCTGCGAGCCGTAGTCGACCGTCCCGAGCAGCTCGGCGGCGGGCGACGACGGCGCGAACGCGAGCGGTCCGCCGGAATCGCCGTTGCAGGAATCCTGCCCGCGGACGCCGCCGGCGCAGATCATCGTCGTCGGGTCGTAGCTGCCGGCGTATGCGCCCGAGCAGGTCACACCGTCGAGGATCGGCGCGGCGACCTGCTGCAGCGCGTCGCTCGTCTGGTCGAAGACGACGTTCGTCACGCCGAAGCCGAGGACCGTCGCCGGCGTCCCGGTGGCGGTATCCGTCGACGAGCCGAGCGCGAGCGGGGTGTGCGGATCGAGCGCGGCGAGGTGCAGCGCCGCGAGGTCTCCGTATGACGTGCCGGCGTTGTAGCTCGGATCGACGACCACGCGATCGACGACCTGCGCGTCGGCATTCGTCGCCTGGCTCGCGCGGTCGAGCCCCACCCACGCACCGATCGCGTCCGGGCTCACGACCGAGCCGCCGTCGGGCATGACGCAGTGCGCCGCGGTGAGCACCCAAGCGCTCGCGACGAGCTCGCCGCCGCAGAGGCCGACGTCGCCGCCCGGGTAGTCGATGTTCAGCAGCGCGGCCCAGCCGGGGTTGGCGAGCGACGATCCGCCGACAACGCGGTTCGAGGCGGCGGCGGCCGCTGCCGTGGTCATCGCGAGGGCGGCGGCGATCGTCGTCGCAATCGCGGCCGCCCGGAGAGGGGTGCCCATGTCCCGCCAACGCACGGCGACCACGATCGCTCCGGGCATCCGGCGAGCTCTGCGGCAATTCTTCATCTCGCGGTCATCGTGCCAGCCGCGCAGCCGTCCGGCGCCAATGCGTCCAGGGCGTGCGCCGCGCGCGCGGCCACGCTCTAGGGTCCACCTGCCGGGGAGATGCCGAGCTCCGCCGTCTGTCGTCAGCCGATGCGCGGATCGCTTCATCACATCGCACAGACGGTCATGGTGGGCGTCGTCGCCGCCGTGCTCGCGCTGCCCGCGTACGCGTCCGCGTGGCGCGCGCCGCGCTCCGGCGGGCTGGGGCATCAGACGCTGCGCGGCGGACCGGGCCCGGACTTCCTGCGCGGCGCGGAGGGACCCGACACGGTTCGCGGCAACGGCGGCGCCGACCTGCTCACCGGCGACACCGGGCCCGACACCGTCTACGGCGGGAGCGGCAGCGACACGATCGTCGGCGGCGCCGGCAACGACGGGCTCAGCGGCGGCCCCGGCAACGACGTCATCTCGGGCGGCTTCGGAGCCGACGTGCTCGACGGCGGACCGGGCGACGACGCGCTCGACGGCGGCAGCGACTCCGACACGTTGAGCGGTGGCGACGGCAACGACGTCCTGCACGGCGGCTCGGGCATCGACCGGCTCGACGGCGGTGCCGGCGACGACCGCATCTTCGCCGACAGCGGTGGCGACACCATCGACGGCGGGCCGGGCGACGACGTCGTCGTGGTCGACGGCTCCGCGTTCGCCCACGTCGACTGCGGGCCGGGGCGCGACACGCTCTACATCACGGCCGTCGCCGACGCGATCGCCGACTACGCGGGCCGCGGGATCGTCACGAAGTACACCGGTTGCGAGACCGTCGAGCTCACCGACGTCCTCAACGACCCCGACAAGGGCATCACCTACCTCGCCCCGGACGCCGGCGGAGCTCGCACCGCCACCAAGCAGGACGACACCCTGCTCGGCGGCCCCGGTCCCGACGTGTTGCACGGGGGCGACGGCGACGACGTCCTCTGGGGCCTGCGCCAGCCCGACGTGCAGTCCTACGCCGCCGACGTCCTCGACGGCGGCCCCGGCGATGACACGATCTACGGCGGCCCCGGCCGGCAGCGCATCTCCGGCGGCGCCGGCGACGACTACCTCGAGAGCGGCATCGGCGACGGCACGATCGACGGCGGCTCCGGCGACGACACGATCCGGCTGCGCGGCGGCGGCCTGACGAAGGTCGACGCGGGCGCCGGCAACGACACGATCTACGCCCGCGGGGCCGCACGCGCGATCATCCACTGCGGGCCGGGCCGCGACGTCGCGAACGCCGACCGCGGCGACGAGGTGGCGCGCGACTGCGAGCGGGTTGTCGGCGGCGCCAGGCGTCCCAAGCGGGCGAAGACGCGGGCCACGTACGCCGACGCCGTGCAGGCGACCCCCGGTCTCGTCCACTGGTGGCGCCTGGACGAGCCGGAGCCGATGGCCGCCGTTCAACAGATCCACGACCAGATCGGGGGCCTCGTGGGCGGCTACTACGGCGACCTCGGGGTGCCCGGCGTCACCGACGACGGCGACACCGCCTTCGAGACGCCCACGCCGTCCCGCCTCTACGACGGCGAGGGCTCCCTCAGCCTCCAGATCGACGACACCCTGCTGCACCACGCGTTCACCTTCGAGGCCTGGTTTCGACCCGACGACGCGGGCACGGCGCGCGCGATGCTCACCGACACGGCGACCGGCAGCGCGAGCGGCGTCGTGCTCGTCCGCGAGGCGGACGGCTCGCTGCACGCGATCATCTCCTCGAGCGCCGACAGCGCACGCGCCGAGGTCCGCACCGCGCCGCTGAGCCTCGTGCCGGGAAGCTGGCACCACGTCGCCCTGACCCGTGCCGACGACCGGATCGCGATCTACGTCGACGGCAACCTGGCGGCGGACGCGCCGGCGACGCCGATCGCGTTCTCTGACTTGAGAGCCGGCGTCGGCGTCGGCGAGCGCTTCGGCACCTACGCGGGCTGGGTCGGCGGCATCGACGAGGTCGCGTTCTATGACCGCGCGCTGGACGCCGCGACGATCCACGCGCACGCCTACGCCGGCGACGACGGCGCGGCGCCGGTCGCGCGCGCCGATCCCGCGATCGCACCCGTGCTCGGGCGCGCCGGCGTCATCGGCCTCACCGCAGACCGCGCGGGAGCGAGCTTCCGCTGCTCGCTCGACGGCTCCGCGTACCTGCCCTGCCGATCGCCCGTCCCGGTCGCCGGGATCCACGACGGCGCCCACGAGCTGCGCGTGCTCGCGACAAGCCGCGTCGGCGTCGCGCAGCAGACGCCGACGGTGCTGCACTTCCGCACCGACGACACGCTGCCGAGCACCGTGCTCGTCGTCCGCGTCTCCCCGGACAGCGACGACCGCGCGATCGCCTCGTTCGGCTCCGACGGTCCCGGGACGTTCGAGTGCCGCTACCCGGTGTTCTACTCCGGACCCGACGATCGCTGGCAGCCGTGCAGCCCGCCGATGGACGTGGTGCCCGGCATGCTCTTCCAGGTGCGGGCGGTCGACGCGGTCGGCAACCGCGACGACAGCCCCGCGAGCGTGGTCGTCCCGCAGGACGGCCAGGGGTTCTCGACCGGACAGGCGCTCGCGACGTTCGCCGGAGCACGAGCGGAGGCGCAGATCGCCGGCGAGTCGATCGCAACACCGAACGCGAGGGGCTATCAGTGCCGCGTCGACGGCCGCGGCTGGGCGGCCTGCCCGACGACGCTCCGGCTGCCGATCCTGGACGCCGGCGGGCACTCGCTGCAGGTGCGCCAGTCGATCCTCGGCGCCAGCGCGACGACCGCGCCGCTGACGTGGAGCGTCGGCGCGCGGCCGGGCGGAGCGCAGATCGCCGGGATGCAGGCGCCGCTCGTCGTCGAGCGGGGCGCGGGCCTGCTGCGCCGGGCGCCGGCGGTGCGCTTCGCGCTCAGCGCGCCCGCGGCGGTGCAGATCGCCGTGCTCGCGCGCGGCGCGAAGCCGAGGATCGCGGTGTCGGCGGCCGGCAGGACGGGCTCGAACGTCGTCGCGCTGCCCGGGCGCGCGCTGCGCGCGCTCGGCACCGGGCGCTTCACGCTGCGGCTGACGGCACGTGCCGCGGCGGGCGCGCCCGCCGTGCAGCAGCTCCCGCTGGCGATCGTGCCCTCGCTGCGCTGACGCGGCCTTGCCGCGAGCGGCCGGCCCCCGACCCCGCGCCGCCCCCCTGCCGCGAGCCGCCGGGTACGACCCCGAGCGGTGCGCCCCCCAGCCGCGAGTCGTCGGGCCCAGGCCACGAGCCGCGCGTCAGGCCGCTCGCACGCCGCCCCGCGGGCCGGCCGCGCGCGCACGCCGGCGCACCCAACCCTCGTAGGCGATCAGCGTGAGCGCCGGCGGGATCGTCGCGGGCAGCACGTCGTAGACGAGGAACAGCTGGTCCCACGCCAGCGAGATCGCGAGCATCGCGACCGCCGCGACGACCTGGCCGCGATGCTCGGCGGCCAGGATCGCCCCGACGACGGCGGCCGCGAAGAAGTCGCCGTAGCCGAGACCGGCGAAGCCGAAGGACCCCGACTGCAGCTGCGGCAGCCCCGAGCCCGGCGCCGCAGCGTCGAGCAGCGCGTTCGGTGCCTGCAGCGCGCTCGAGAAGACGAGGTAGGCATCGACGGCGGCCATCGCGACGATCCCGAGCTTGAGCAGCGTCAGCGGCGCGGCCCCGGCGAGCAGTCGGCCGAGCGTCACCGCCGATCCGGCGATCAGCACGAGCGTCGCGGCCTGGCCGAAGCGATCGGCTGGATAGGCCCAGGCCACGGCGAGCAGCGCTGTCGCGAGCAGCGCGAGCACGGGTCGCGCCCCGCGCGCCGCCCAGCCGAGCGCGAGCGCGCAGCCCGGCGGCACGAGCAGCAGGGCGACCCAGGTGAGGACGTCGGCGGTCGAGGGGACGATCTCGATCGCGCCGATCACGACCGCGATCGACAGCGGCAGCACGAGCGCCCACGCCGGCGTGCGCAAGCGCTGCGCCCAGCCCGGCAGCCCCGACGCGGGCGCGGCGACGCACGCCGCCTGCGCGACGGTCAGCACGAGGTTGTCGGTGGAGAAGAACACGCCGTGGTGATCGGGCGCACGCCCGCTGCGCCACGCGACGAGGATCGCCGATTCGCGGGCCGGGCCGCGCCGGACGAGCGTCTCGGGGCCGCGGCGATGGTCGCGACGGCGCGCGTGGCCGCGCGACATCGGCTGCAAGCGAGCGGCTGGGTGCGAGGCAGGCGCGGCGCGGTCGCCGGAAGGGGTGGACGACCGCGCTGCACCTGCGGACGGGGGCGTCAGGGGGGAGCGCCTTTTCCGTTACCTCCTCTTTCTTGCAGGACCGCGATTCGGATCACTCGGCCACTCGCCTGGCGCGTGAACGTCGTCCGCCGGGGCCGCGCGCCCGCTGCGGGGACGCATGCTCAGCTCGCGAGCGCGAGCGAGCGGTTCGTGGCCTCGAACTCGGATCCGACCTCGACGAGGATCTCGAGCATCGCGGCCGCCGCGGGCGAGACGAAGCCGCCGGCGAGCGTCGCAGCGAGCACGTGGCGCACGGGCGGCCGGCCCTCGAGCTCGCGGATCACGACGTCGTCGCGCACGGCGACGAGCGCCAGATCGGGGATGAAGCAGACGCCGACGCCCGCCGCGACGAAGCCCTGGATCGCGACGTAGTCGTCGGACTGAAACGCGACCCGCGGCTCGAAGCCGGCCGCCTGGCAGGCGCGCAGCAGGATCGCGCCGTCCGGGCACGTCCCGGTCGTGCCGAGGATCCACGCCTCGCCCGCGAGATCCTTCAGCCGCAGCCGCGCGCGACGCGCCGCGGGGTGATCGGCCGGCAGGCAGACGTACATCGGGTCGCGCAGCAGCTGGTGGCGCTCGATCGCCTTGTCGACGATGGGCGCGAACGCCGCCTCGACCGTCAGCGCGATGTCGCAGTCGCCGCACTTCAGGCAATCCAGCCCCTCGTGCGGCTCGCGCGGCTCGAGCGTGACCTCCACGCCCGGGTACTGCTTGCGAAAGCGTGCGATCGCCCGTGGCGCGATCGTCGCGCCGGCGCTCGGGAACGAGACCATCCGCAGGCGCCCGCCGCGCACCCCGGCGATCGCGTCGAGCTCGGCCTCGGCGTCCGCGAGCCGCGCGAGGATGACCTCCGTGTGGCGGACGAGGGCGCGGCCCGCCTCGGTGAGCCGCACGCCGCGCGCGTTGCGATCGACGAGCACGGTCCCCGCCTCGCGCTCCAGCGCGGCGATCTGCTGGGAGACCGCGGATTGCGTGTAGGCGAGCGCCTCCGCCGCCGCGGAGAACGAGCCGCAGGCGCCAACCTCGCGCAGGACCTTCAGCCGCTTCACGTCGAGCATTAGCTGACCTTATCGCAGACACACAGGAAGGTCATTTGTGCTCATGGATCGAGGCTGTGAGAGTGGTCTGCAGACAGGAAACGAGCAGGAAGGACCGCCCCGTGTATCCCAGCCACAGCATCGTCATCCGCCACTCCGTCGCCGAGGACGTCCACACGCTCACCGGGCTCGCCGAGCTCGACAGCCGCAAGCCCCTCGCCGGTCCGGCGCTCTTGGCGGAGGTCGACGGCGTGGCGCGCGCCGCCCTCGACCTCTGGGACGGCAGTGTCGCGGCGGACCCGTTCGCGCACACGGCCGAGCTCGTCGAGCTGCTGCGCCTGCGCGCGAAGGCCATCGCGGCCGCCGAGGGCGCGCGCGAGACGTGGCGCTCGCGGGTGCGGGCGATCGGACGCCGCCCGCAGGCCGCGCGCTGTTGAGCCGGCGCGCCGGCGCGCCGGTTCTGCGCCCCCGAGACCCTCGCGCCCGCGCCTTCCGCCCACGCGGGCACGATGGCGCGCCAGGGCGCCGCAGGTCCATCTCCCAATCTGCTGTCATGCGCCGATCGCGGCGGAGAGCTTCACCTGGAGAGACGGCGAGCGCACGATCCACTTCGGGCGCGGCGCGCTCGAGCGGGCACTGGCGTCGCTCGGCGACGGCTACGTCCTGCTGACGACCTCGCGAGCGCTCGAGATGGCGCCCGCGCTCGGCGACCCGGCCGCCGTCGTCTACTCCGTCGCGCCGGGTCGCGTCGACGAGCTCGCGGGCGAGCTGCTCGACGACGTCGAGGGCGACGTCCTCGTCGCCCTCGGCGGCGGCCGCGTCATCGACACGGCGAAGGCGCTCGCGGCCGCGCGTGAGCCGGGATCGCGCCCGCGCGTCGTCGCGATCCCGACGACGCTCAGCGCGGCCGAGATGACCGCCGTGCACCGCCGCGCCGTGGGTGCCGACGCCGCGCTGCCCGGGGTCCGGCCGGCGGTCGTCGTCAACGACCCCGGCCTCAGCGCCTCACAACCCGTCGTCGCTCTCGCCGCGAGCGCCGCGAACGCGCTCGCCCACGCCGCCGAGGGACCGGCGACGACGCGTGCGTCGCCGGTCCCCACGATGGCCGGGCGCGAGGCCGCACGCCTGATCGGCGCGGCCTACGCGAGCGGCGAGGACCCCGACCGCGACGCGCTCGCGCTCGCCGCGCTGCTCTCTGGCTACGCGATCGACGCGAACGGCTACGGCCTGCACCACGTGCTCTCGCAGACGCTCGTGCGGATCGCCGGCATCGCCCACGGGCAGGCCAACGCCGCGCTGCTCCCGCACACGCTCGCCGCGCTCGACGGGCGCGGAGCGCCGCACGCGGGCGCGCTCGTGGACCTCGCCACGGATCTCGCCCGCCGCGCCCAGGCCACGCGGCTGCGCGACCTCGGCGTCACGGAGGAGCAGCTCGAAGCCTGCGCCGACGGCGCCGCGGGCCGACCCGAGCTCGACCTCACCCCGCCGCGCGCCGACCACACCGAGCTGCGCGCGCTCTACGCCGCCGCCTATTGACCACGCCGCACCGTCTCGCGTCGTCGTCCGCCCGTCTGCGATCGTGCAGAGCTCCCCGCCGGGCGCTGACGCGGCGACGCGGTCGGCAGCCGTCGTGTCAGTCGGCAGGCCGAAGCCCGCGACCGAGCCGTCCTTGACGGCGCTCATGATCTGCTCGTCGTCGCCGCGGGCGCGCCCGGCTACCACCTCACCGGCTCCTTGGGCCCGTCAAGCCTTGCCGGCGGTCTCCTCGCCACGTTTCTGCAGGAAGCTGCCGAACGCGCCCGCGAGTGCCGCGATGACGGTGATCGCGTAGGTCTCCATGAAGACGTCGAGGATCCTGCCGCCCGCCGTGATCGGGTTCTTCAGCGAGGACGACACGGTCAGCAGCTGAGTCGTCGTCCAGAACGCGGCGCTCCCGAGCGACTTGACCTCCGTCTGCGAGCCGTTTCGCTCCAGCAGGAACGCGGCGATCGTACACAGCACGTCGACCCCGACGGTGGCGACGAGCAGCGTGACGAGGTGATCGCGAAACCGGCGGTGCGTCGGCGTCGCCCCGCGCACGACATCGCGAGCTTCGCGGGCATGAGATCGCAACGCTCCGACGGCCACGCTCGCATCCTTGCGTGCGTCCCGGACGTCGGAAGGCCGAGCACGCCCAAACCCACATGCACGCGCCGTGTTCAGCCGCGACGGGACCCGGGGACCAGCCTGGCAGGAAGGGCATGTCGTGCGGGTCGGCCCTGAGGAGCGGGCAGACACGAGCCGATCTTCGAGCATCGTTCTCGCGTCGACGAATCGGAGGTTCGCCGTGGGCCGATACGCCAGCGCGCACAGCGCCGATGGTTCGGACCGGGCGGCGTTCAGGCGATGCCGGCCAGCCGCGCGATCGCGTCGTCGGCGAGCGCCTGCAGCGCGCCGGCGTCGACCGCGAAGCCGCCGGCCGCACGCGCGATCACCCGCACGAACCAGATCGCGTCCTGCGCGAACGCCACAGCCATGCGGCCGGTCGCCTCGCTTCCTCGCCCGGCGCGCTCGATCGGATAGACCGCGAGCAGGATGGTCCCGGCCGCGCCCGAGCACCTGCACAACGACGACCGGCGGCTGAGGGCGGAGTCGATGCCGCGCGGCCCGTCGAGCGGGCCGCCGCCGAGCACCGCCGCCGCGAGCGCGGGATCGCAGACGGACCGCGCGAGCCCGCGCGAGTCCTCCGTCCCCGACCGCCGCCGACCTCCGCCGCTGCGGGAGCCCGAGCCTCCCCCGCCGGCGCCGTGGCTGCTCTGCAGCGCGTGCAGTGCTGCCGAGGCCGCGATCAGCACGAAGCCCCCGACAGGATCAGCGGGAAGCGCCGCAACGCGACCGCCACCTCACCGCGCGCGATCAGCCACGCGACGCGACGCGGTGCAACCGGTCGAGCGTCCCGTCGCCGTCAGTACAGCTTGAGCAGCGCGACCGTGTTCAGCACGAACAGCACGGCGAAGCCGACGGTCCAGCGGTTCAGGTTGCGCTCGACCAGCGAGCCGCCGCCGAACGGACCGGCGCCGGACCCGACGCCGAACGCGCCGGACAGCCCCGCGTCCTTGCCGGAGTGCATGAGCACGAGGAAGATCACGACGATCGCGAGCGCGACCTGGACGACGGACAGGATGTTGATCATGGCGTGAGGGTACAGAGCGGCGCGCGGCGCGGCACCCCTGTTCGGGCGCCCTATCCCTCCCGGTCGATCGCCCGCAGGATCTCCATCGCCTCGGCGCGCAGCTGGCGATCGAGCAGCGTGTGGTCCGCCTGCGACAGCTTGCCGGTCTTGAAGTCCATCTCGGCGTCGCGGATCTCGCCGTACTTGGCCTGCTTGCGCGCCTCGAGCTCGTCGAGCCGGTCGCCACGGGCGTCACGCGCGTCGACCTTGCGGTTGCGCAGCGGCGCCGACAGCACGGTCGCGATCGCCACGATCACCGCGACGATCACGAGGAACGCCAGGACGTCCACCCGCGCTCAGGAACCGGCGTCGGGCGCGACCGAGCCCGTCGCGGCGACCGTCTGGGCGCCGCGCGGCACACGGCCGAGGTCCTGCGCGACGCGAGCGGCGTAGCGCGCCTTGACGCGCCGGCGCACGGCGTCGCGATCGCCGGGCCACATCGCGATCAGCCCGCCGAGGAAGACGACGATCGCGCCGAGCCAGATCCACGTCACGAGCGGCGACGTGATCAGCAGGAACGTGGCCGGCGGCGGGTTCTTCAGATAGCCGGCGGCGAGGCCGCGCAGCGCGACGCCCAGCAACTGCGCCTCGACCATCGGCGTCAGCTTGCCGGCCGTCGCGCCGAAGACCTGGTCGCCCCTGTCGATCTGCGGCTGCAGCGCGTCGAGGTCCGGCGTCATCGCCGCCCACAGGTCGCGCCGCAGGCCGGCCTTCAGCCCGACCTCGCTCGTCGCGTTGCCGTCGAAGTAGCGCGAGACCGGCCCCAGCGTCGGGTCGTCGGTCGGGTAGTAGCCGCGCGTCGGCCGCAGCGTCGCGACGACCTTGCGGCCGCGGCTGACGCTCATGACGGAGCCGAGCGTGATCTTCTCGAGACTGCCGTCCTTGGACTTCGAGATGCTCGACGTCGCGCGCAGGTACTTGAACGAGTAGTCGCCGACCTTCGCGCTCTGCCCAGCTGAGAGCGATACCTCGTGGCGGTCGTTGAATGCCGTCGACGCGGCGACGCCGATGAACAGCAGCGCCATCCCGACGTGCACGAGATAGCCGCCGTAGCGCCGGCGGTTGCGGGCGACGAGCGAGACGAGCGCGGCCGGCGGCCACTCGCCCGTCAGCGCGCGGCGCACGGCGATCCCGCGCCAGAACTCCTGGCCGACGCTCACGATCACGAACGCGCCGACGACGAACATGATCAGCGCGAGCGGGCGCGACGCGACCCCGGCTGCGGCGAGGCCGAGGCCGAGCACGATCGCCAGCGCCGCCGGCGCCAGGAAGTTGCGCCGCGCGTTGGACGCCGTCGCCTTGCGCCACGCGATCACGGGCCCGATCCCGCTCAGCAGCACGAGCACGAGCGCGAGCGGGACGGTGTAGCGGTCGAACCACGGCGCCGCGAGCGAGCGGCGGTCGCCGGTGAGCGCCTCGGCGATCAGCGGCCAGAACGTGCCCCAGAAGACGACGAACGCCATCGCGACGAGCACGAGGTTGTTGGCGAGGAAGACGGCCTCGCGCGACAGCAGCGAGTCCAGGCGGTTCTCCGAGCGCAGCGCCTCTCGTCGCCACACGACGAGGCCGATCGAGCCGGCGATCATGACGGCGATCAGCGTCACGAACGGTACGCCGAGCGTCGAGCCGCCGAACGCGTGGATCGAGTCGAGGATCCCCGAGCGCACGAGGAACGTGCCGAGGATCGCGAGGATCCCGGTCGCGAGCACGAGCGAGACGTTCCAGATCTTCAGCATCCCGCGCTTCTCTTGGATCATGATCGAGTGGATGAACGCGGTGCCCGTCAGCCACGGCAGCAGCGACGCGTTCTCGACCGGATCCCAGGCCCAGTAGCCGCCCCACCCGAGCTCGGTGTACGACCAGCGCGCGCCGAGCAGGATCCCTATCCCGAGGAAGAACCAGGCGCCGAGCGCGAAGCGCCGCGTCGAGCGGATCCAGTCCGCGGCGCCGACCTGGCGCGTGATGAGCGCGCCGATCGCGAACGCGAACGGGACCGCGAACAGGGTGTAGCCCGAGTACAGCATCGGCGGGTGGATCATCATGCTCGGGTGGCGCAGGAGCGGGTTGAGGCCGACGCCCTCAGCCGGCGGCTGCGACAGCACGCCGAACGGCGTGTTGAAGAACACGAGCAGCGAGCCGAAGAACGCCGCGAACCCGAGCAGCACGGCGGTCGCATACGGCGCCACGATCCGCAGCTGCTTGCGCGTCAGGAAGAGCACGAGGCTCGACCACATCGACAGCAGCCACAGCCACAGCATCAGCGAGCCCTCCTGCGAGGACCACGCGGCGGCGGCGCGGTAGAACAGTGGCGTCGTCGTCGACGAGTGGCTGGCGACCGTCGCGTACGAGAAGTCCGACGTCAGGAACGCGACCTCGAGGATCGCGAACGCGGCGGTGGCGAGCGCGGCGACCGTGTAGACGGCTCGCCGGCCCGAGACGACCCAGTCGGGCCGGTTGCGGCGCGCGCCGAAGATCGAGGCGAAGATGCCGTAGACGGCTACGACGAGCGCGAGGATCAGCAGCGCACGGCCTACGATCGCCACGGGCTCAGCTCTTCTGGTTCTGCGTGGCGTCCTCGGTGAACTTCGACGGGCACTTCGTGACGAGCGAGTCGCGCTCGCCGACGAACGTCGAGCCCTCCTTGCGGACCGTCACGATGACCTCGCGTCCGACCTTGAACGGATCGGGCACCGTGCCGGTGTAGGTGACCGGCACCGACGCCGTGCCGTTGCGATCGCGGACGCGGAAGTTCACGCCGTCCGAGGTGGCGTGGACCGAGCCGTCCTGCACCTTGCCGGTGAGCTGGTAGGACACGCCGGCCTTGGCGGTCGCGAGCTGGCTCGGCGAGACGGACTCGCTCGAGGCGTTGATGCTCGTGTACACGAGCGCGATCGCGAGCAGGACTGCGGCACTGAGCGCGACGACGAGGCGGATCTTCCGTTTGCGAGCGGGCTGCATCGGTCGTCCAGTATCGCAGTCGGCGCGGTTTGGAAAGCCGGTCCCGTGAGCCTGTGCGAATCGTCACGCAGCAGGAAAAGTCCGTGATCGACAGAAACCTTTGACCTTCGGCGGAGTCCTTGTCGACAGACCCCATGACCTCCATGACCGTCAAGCAGGCATCGACGCCGCGCAAGCACAGGGCGGGACGCCGCCTGCACATCGTCCCGGCGCCGGCTCCCCTGCCCGAGCCGATGCATCCGGCCGAGCGCCGCATGCGCGATGCGGGAGGGCCCGACGACCGCGCCTGCTACTCCTGCGGCTGCGGCTTTCTCTTCGAGGCGGCGGTGTCGACCTCGGTGCAGTGCCCGCACTGCACCGCGCTGCAGGCCTGGTAGCGGCCGAGCGCCCGTATCGCACGTGGGGGTGTGGTCGCACCGGCCCGCGGGTACTCAGAGGACTTCGGAGGTCGAGCCTCGCGAGTCCTCGTGCGCGCCAAGCGCCGGCCCGTCCGCTCCCCCGCCTCATCCGATCCGTCAGGAGAGCCGCATGACGTATGACAGCGCCGAGTACACGGAGTCGTCGGGCCAGGGCCTGCTGGGCGTCCTGATGTCGCCGCTCGCCGTCCCGCGACGGGTCGCGTCGGACATCGAGTCGATCGCCTCGGCGCTGCTGTCGCTGCAGCGCGACGTGCAGACGCGCCTGCGATCGGTCGACGAGCGCTCCGGAGAGCTCGTGGACGGGCTCGAGGATCTCGGCGAGGGGCTGCAGGCGCTGCGCGAGCCGCTCGACGAGATCGATCGCAAGGTCACCGAGCTGCAGAAGCTCGAGCAGGCCGTGACGATGAGGATGGACTCGATCCAGAACGACCTCAACGAGCGGATGCTCGCCGTCGAGACCGAGGTGCACGCGATGCGCGCGCCGATGGCACAGATGTCACGCGACGTCCAGAACGTCTCGCGCCTGCTCCCCGAGCCGGGCGACGGACCGTTCGCGCGACTGAAGGACACGCTCACGCCGAGCTGAGCCTGCCCGAGGTGAGCCGGCGGGTCCGGGCGTTGACGGGCTCGGCCGCCCGCCGCCCGGCTGGGCCGACGCTGCGGCTCTGGGCCGGGGCCGGGCCGGGGGTCGCCTACAGCAGCTGCGGTGCCTCGGCGGCGCGGAACTCGATCAGCTTGGCGAGGCCGTCGAACTCCAGCGGCTCGGACGTCAGCGCGATCCCGCTGCCGCCGGTGAGGCTGCGGCGATGCGTCGCGTGGATGCCGACCGTGTGGAAGCTCATCTCCGTGCTGTCGTCGAGCTCGAGGTCCGGGACGAAGACCGTGAGCGTGATCGTGCGCAGGTGCGAGACGCGATCGAGCGTGACGCTGATCTCCAGGCCGCGAGCGCTCTCGTGGGCCATGATCTCGTCGCCGGCGAAGCTGTGGCGCCCCATCGGGCCGCTGTAGGTCAGTTGTGGTTCGCTGCCGAACGTACCCGGCGCGTAGGTGATCTTCGTGTCCTCGTGGACGAACTCGAAGACATTGGGTCCCTGAGTCTGCACAGCCATGCGGTGCCCCTTGCGATCGCAGTTCGGCGCGGAGTCGCCATAGTGAGGCCGAAACCCCTGGCTGTCCAGCACTTTGGGAAGAACTTAGGTTCGACGTCGAACTTACGTAACTGAGAGGTTGGGGTGCTGGGGTGATGGGTAGGTGCCTCGGTCGGCGATGGAGCGACCGCGGGGCGCCGGACGGGGGAGATCAGTACCGAGGGGGTCCCATGGCTCGTTTGCGCAGCACCCGCAGCACCCGCAGCATCCACGCCGCAGGCGCGCTCGCCTGCACGGTCGGGGCGATCGTCGCCGTGGCGGCGTCCCCGGCCGGGGCGCAGGTCCCGACGAGCGCCGTGCCGGCTGCGCCGGCGGCGCCGTCGCCGACGCTCGCCGTCACCGGCAACGCCCAGGTCAGGCCCGCGCCGCGCGACAAGTCGAGCAACGCCTCGATCAAGAAGGCGGTGTCGGTGGCACGCCGCAAGGCGATCCCGCTGGCGATCGGCAACGGCCAGGGCCACGCGGCCGTGCTGGCGAAGGCGTCGGGCTTCCCGCTCGGACGGCTCGTGTCGATCACGCAGACGAACGCGTCGACGCCGCTGTACATCGGTCCGTACTTCGGCGAGGACGGGACGTTCGCCCCCGGCAGGTACTGCGGCACCGTGCGCACCGCCGTGTACGCCAGGACGGCCTCGGGCGCGCGCAAGGTCGTGCGCACGCGATCGCGACACACCTGTCGCGTCCCGGCGTACGTCAGCGTGAGTCTCGAGATGGTGTTCAGCACGGATCCGGCCGCGAAGCCGATTCCGGGCGCGATCCCGTTCCCGGGACCGGTCGGCACGGTCGGCACGGTCCAGCCCGCGGTGAGCATCCTGCACTGAGCACCGGCTCGCCGACCGCACGCGCCGCGCGCCGGTCGCCTCCCGCCGGCGGCGACCGGCGCCGGCGCTGTCGGGACCTGGCGCGAGCAGCTCGCTCGCGCCTCGCGGTGCCGTGTGGGGCCGCATCCAGACGGATTCCGCTCGTCCGCGGCCGCGGACGAGCGACCCGCGACACGGCGCACCTCGAACGCATCCAGGGCCTGCGCGTCATCACGCCCGGCGCCTGAAGCGGACGACGGGGGTCGAACCCGCGACCTTCGGCTTGGGAAGCCGACGCTCTGCCAGCTGAGCTACGTCCGCGCACCGCCGAGTCTAGGCCGTGGACGCGGCGTTTGTGGCGCCGTGAGGCCGCGGCTCGCTCTACCCTGGTCGGCGTGAGGCGCCTCGTCGTATGGATCGTGTCCGCGCTCGTCGCCGCGTCGCTCGTCGGGCTGCTCGCGTACGGGCTCTTCTCGCGCGCGGACGACACCTCGATCGACCAGGCCGTCGCGAACGGCAGGTACCCGATGGCCGCGAGCCGCGAGCTGCCGGTGCTCGGCGCGAGCGGGACGCGGTCGCCGGCCGACTTTCGCGGCAAGGTCGTCGTGCTGAACTTCTGGGCGTCGTGGTGCGGACCCTGCAAGCAGGAGGCGCCCGTGCTGGACGCCGCGCAGAAGCGCCTGCAGGCCGGCGGCAGGGGCACGGTCCTCGGCGTGACCTACGACGACGCCACGCCCGACTCGCTGAACTTCGTCAAGAAGTACGCGATCGACTACCCGAACGTGCGCGACGTCGGCACGAAGCTCGCCGACGCCTACGGCACGACGAAGCTCCCCGAGACGTTCGTCATCGACGCCCGCGGTCGGATCGTCGACCTCAACCGCGGGCAGATCGACGCGGCACGGCTGAACCAGGCGCTCGACAAGGCACTGCAATGAGGCGCGCGGCGCTCGTCTGCGCGCTGCTCGTCACGCTCCTCGCACCCGCCGCGGCACTCGCGATCACGCCGCGGGCCTCGCTCCCCGACATCGAGGACGAGGTCATGTGCACGACCTGCAAGATCACGCTGAACATCGCCGAGAGCCCGCAGGCCGACCGCGAGCGCGCGTTCATCCGCGGCCTGATCGCGCGCGGCGAGGACAAGCAGCAGATCAAGGACGCGATGGTCGCGCAGTACGGGGCCGACGTCCTCGCCCTGCCGAAGGCCAGCGGCTTCGCCCTCACGGCGTACCTCGTCCCGATCGGCCTCGTCGTCGTGCTCGGCGCCGGCCTGCTTGCGATGCTGCCGCGATGGCGCCGCCGCTCGCCGGCGGGGATCGGCGACGGCGCCGCGGTCGCCCTCGCGGCCGGCGACGCGCGCCGGCTGGATGAGGACCTCGGCCGCTACGACTGACCGGTGCCGACGAGCGAACCCTCACATCGCGTGCGGCGCGCTCACCCCGAGCAGGTCCAGCGCCCGCGCGATCGTGCGCTGCGACGCCACGCCGAGCGCGAGCCGGAACGACTCGACGCCCTCGCCCTCCGCGCCCACGACCTGGCAGTCGCGGTAGAACGCCGTGAACGCCTGCGCGAGCTCGAGCACATACGCCGCGATGCGATGCGGCGCGCGCCGCGCCGCGGCCTCGTCGACCTCGTCCGCGAACGCGAGCAGCTTCTTGATCAGCGCCCGCTCGGCGGGATGCACGGCGCCCGCATACGCGGCGGACTCGCGCAGCGCCAGCGCGACGCGCTCCTCGCCTGACCGCGTCAGGATCGACGCGATCCGCGCGTGCGCGTACTGGACGTAGTACACGGGGTTGTCGCTGGACTGCGCCCGGGCGACCTCGAGGTCAAGGTCGAACGCCGTGTCGTGCGAGCGCTGCAGCATGAAGAAGCGCGTCGCGTCGACGCCGATCGACGCGATCACCTCCTCGAGCGTCACGAAGTCGCCGCGCCGCTTGGACATCCGCTTCAGCTCGCCGCCCTCGACGATGTGCACGAACTGCAGGATCGGCATCTCGAGCACGTCGGGATCGGCCCCGATCGCGGCGAGCGCTGCGCGCAGCCGCCCCAGGTAGCCGTGGTGGTCGGCGCCGAGCGGCAGGATCAGCCGCTCGAAGCCGCGGCCGAGCTTGTTCGCGAGGTAGGCGACGTCGGCGGCGAAGTACGTCGTGTCGCCGGTCGACCGCACGAGCACGCGGTCCTTGTCGTCGCCGAACTCCGTCGTGCGCACCCACAGCGCGCCGTCGGCGCGGTACAGCCGCCCATCGGCCTCCAGACGCGCGAGCGCGGCATCGATCGCCGACGGGTCGCCGGCGTGCAGATCGGCCTCGCTGAAGAAGACGTCGAACGCGACGCGGTACGTCGCGAGCACGGTCTTGATGCGCTCGAACATGAGCTCGACGCCGATGTTCGACAGCTCCTCGGCGGTCATCTGCGCCGCACCGGGGATCGATGCCGCGAGCTCGCCGACGTAGTCGCCCTCGTAGCCGCCCTCGGGGACCTGCTCCCCGCGCGCACGGGCGAGGATCGACTGGCCGAGCTTGTCGATCTGCGTGCCGGCGTCGTTGAAGTAGTACTCGCGCCCGACCTCGTGGCCGCTGAACTCCAACAGCCGCGCGAGCGCGTCGCCGAACGCGCCGTGGCGCCCGCTCGCGGCGGTCATCGGCCCCGTCGGGTTCGCGGAGACGAACTCGATGTTGATGCGCTGCGGCGGATCGGCGCCGCCGCCGCCGAAGGAGCCGCCCGCGGCCAGCACGTGCTCGAGCGCCTGCACGCACCACGCGTCCGACAGGAAGAGGTTCAAGAAGCCGGGGCCCGCGACCTCGGCGCGCTCAAGCGCCGGCCCGAGCAGCGTGCCGAGCTCGCCGGCGAGCCGCGCCGCGACGTCGCGCGGCGGCGCCTTCGCGGCGGGCGCGAGCAGCATCGCCGCGTTCGTCGCGTAGTCGCCGAAGCCGGGCTTCTTCGGGCGCTCGAGCGTCGCGGGCGTGCGCGGGCCGCCGTTGGCGCCGGCGATCGCGCCGGACGCCGCCTGCACGGCGGCGCGCAGCTCGGATAGAGGATTCTGCACCCCTTCCAGACTAGCCAGCGAGGTTCGGCTCAGGGTTCAGCGGGCGGCGGCCCGCGCCGCCGTCACGAACAGCGCCTCGAGTCGCTCGAGCGTCTTCGGCGTGCCGAGCGCCATCACGACGTCACCCGCGCCGAGCTTCGTCTCGGCCGCGGGTACCGGCTGGAAGGAGCCGTCCGAGTGGCGCACACCGACGATGAACGCGCCGCCGCGCACCTCGCCGATCGTCTGTCCGATCCCGGTGCAGCCGGCGCCGACCTCGATCTCCTCCATGCGGTACTCGGCCGCGACGTCGACGGTCCCGCTCACCTGCGGGTGCAGCGCGAGGCGCGCCATCTCCGTGCCGCTCGCCTTGTACGGCGAGATCACGCGATCGGCGCCCGCGCGCTTGAGCTTCTTCTCGGAGTCCTCGACGGAGGCCCGCGCGATGATCGCGATGTCGGCGCGCAGCTCGCGCGCGGTCAGCGTCGTGAAGATGTTCTCGGCGTCGGAGTCCATGCAGGCGACGAGCGCGCGGGCGCGCTCGATCCCGGCCGCGCGCAGCAGCTCGTCCTCGGACGGCGGACCCTCGAGGAAGCGCACGCCGGCGGCGAGCGCGAGCTCGCGGCTGGCCGGGTTGGAGTCGATCACGACGTACTCCGTGCCCGCGGCGTGCAGGTCGCGCGTGACCTGACGCCCGACGCGTCCGAATCCGCAGATGATGTAGTGGTCGGAGAGCGCGTCGATCATCTTCTGCGTGCGGCGCTCGGCCAGGATCTCGCCGAGGTGGCCGGCGACGAAGAACTCCGCCACCGTCACGAGGGCGTAGAACAGCGTACCCACGCCGAAGATGATCAGCGCGACCCGGACGAGCTCCGCGCTGACGTTCGTCGGCGCCGGGATCGAGCCGACCGTCGCGATCGTGTCGAGCGACAGCACGAAGCCGTTCCAGGCGCTGTCGTCGGTCGTCAGGACGAAGCCGAGCGTGCCCGCGACGAGCAGCACGCCGACCATCGCGCCGAGCTGGCCGAGCCGGCGCGTGAACGCGAGCAGATCCTGGCGGCCACGCAGCCGCGGGCTCATCGTCGTGATCTGCTCGTCGGGCGCCATCGGGCGGTCAGTAGTGATACGGCTCGCCGGCGAGGATCTTGTGGCCACGGTACAGCTGCTCGAGCAACACGACGCGTGCGAGCTGGTGCGGGAGCGTGAGGGCACCGAGCGAGAAGCGGTGGTCGACGTCGTCGAGGTCCAGCCCGAGCGGGCCGCCGACGACGAAGCAGACGTCGCGTCCGGCCTGCCGGCGGTCCTCGAGGAAGCGGCTGAACGCGATCGAGTCGAGCTGGTCTCCCCCGCGGTCGAGCAGCGACACGAACGCCCGCTCGGGGATGCGCGCGGCGATGCGCTCCTCCTCGCGGACCTCGATCATCTCGACCCGCGCGTGGCGCGCGACGAGCTTGAGGTAATGCTGCACGTCGTCGGCGTAGGGCGGGCGCAACCGCCCGACGGCAAGGACGATCAGGCGCACGCTGCGATACTAGTCCCGCACATGGCTGACGAGAACGAGCCCGAGCGGCACATCAACATCCACTTCTCGCCCGAGATCATGGCGGGGCACTACGCGAACTTCGCGAACGTCTCCTTCTCGGACTACGAGTTCACGATCACCTTCGCGCGCGTCGATCACGAGATCGACGCCGAGGAGATCCCCGGCGTCGTCGTGTCGCGCCTGAACCTCTCGCCGAAGTTCATGCGCGAGCTGGCCGACGCGCTCGAGGACTCGTGGTCGAAGTGGGCCACGCGCGAGGGCATCAAGAACCTGCCCGAGTTCGGCGGCGAGAGCAAGGCCGAGCCGCACGACCCGGACTGACGCGCCGGTCCGGCGGGCCGCCGCTCAGGCGGCTGCGGCGCGCTCGTACGCCACGCCCGCGCCGATCCGCTGCAGCACCGACGGGTGCGTCGCCAGCAGCCGGGTGCGCCAGCGCGGCGGGTCGGGGTCGGCGAGGTTGCGCAGCGCAAGGCGCTGCCAGAACGAGATGAACGCCTGAGGCTGATCGGTCGTGCGCAGGGCGAACGCGTCCGCGCGCGCCTCGATCGCGCGGCTGTGCTGGTTGGCGATCAGGGTCGTCGCCGTCGCGACGATCACCGCGCCGAGGGCGAGCGCCGGCAGGATCTCCGGGCCGGCGACGTCCTGGGCAGGCGCCATGCGCTCGGTCAGCCGGGCGACCGCGAACGTCGCGAACGGCGCGACCATCGCCAGGTACGCGAGGCCCATCCGCACGTCGTCGTAGCGCACGTGCGCGAGCTCGTGGGCGACGACGAGCCGCAGCTCGTCGCGCGAGAAGTTCTCGATCAGGGTGTCGAAGAGGACCACGCGCTTCGTCGCGCCGAGCCCCGTGACGTAGGCGTTGGCGGCCGTCGTGCGACGGCTCGCGTCGGTCTCGTAGATCTCCCCCACCTCGACCCCCGCCGCGCGCGCGAGCTCGAGCACGTCAGCGCGCGGCGCGCCCTCGGGCAGCGGCGCGAACGTGTTGAAGAGCGGGTCGAGGACCACCGGGCCGGCGTAGATCGCGACGACGCCGACGGCGACGACCGCGGCCGATGCCGGCAGCCACCAGTGGCGCGGTGAGCGGCGCACGAGCGCGACGGCGCCGGCCGCGCCTGCGCCCACGACGAGCGACCCGATCGCCTGCGACACGCAGACGTCGCGCGCGTATCCGCCCCATCCCTGCGTCATCAGCCCATACGCGCGAGCGCGGCGGCGCCCGGCGACCTTCAGCGGCAGGACCGCTGCCGAGATCGCGGTCGACAGCGCGCCGCCGCCGAGCGCCGCGGCGAGCAGCGGGCGCTGAAACGGCCCTCTCAGCCGGCGTGGCGGATACGCGACGAGCAGGGCGAGGACGCCGACCTGCACGGCCAGCGCGCCGCCGTACAGCGCGAGCTGCGGGCGGTTGTAGGCATGCGCACGTTCGACGTCCGGAGCGCTGAAGTACGATCCCTCCACAACGGGAGCAGGCTCGAGGACGTCCTCCCGAGGTCGCAACAACACCACCGCCACCTCCGCAACCACGACCGCGGCGGCGACCGCCACTGACCAGCGAAGGCGTGCCCGGTCCACGATCCAACTGTACGAGATGCAGGTCGCGATCCTCTCCGACATCCACGGCAACCGCCACGCCTTCGAGGCGGTGCTCGCCGACGCCGCGGACGCCGGCGCCGAGGAGATGTGGTGCCTCGGCGATCTCGTCGGATACGGCGCCGAGCCGGATGCCTGCGTCGAGCTCGCGCGCCGCCACGCGGCGATATGCCTCGCCGGCAACCACGATCTCGGCGTGACCGGTGAGATCGGCCTCGACGAGTTCTCCACCGGCGCGGCGCTCGCCGCGCGCTGGACGCAGGAGACGATCTCCACCGCGAACCTCGAGTTCCTGTCGGCGTTGCGCCCGGCCGGTGAGGAGTCCGGCGTCGGCCTCTACCACGCGAGCCCGCGCGACCCGGTCTGGGAGTACGTGCTGAGCGCCCTGCTCGCCGAGCTGTGCTTCGACGTGCAGAGCCAGCGCGTCGCATTGATCGGCCACTCGCACGTCGCGCTGTCGTTCGTGCGGCCCGAGAACGACGTCGCGACCGGCGAGCCGCGCCGCGACGGCGACGAGCTCGACGTCGGGATCGGCGAGTGGCTGCTGAACCCAGGCTCCGTGGGCCAGCCGCGCGACGGCGATCCGCGCGCCGCGTGGCTCATGCTCGACCTCGAGGGTCAGCGCGCGCGCTGGCACCGCGTCGCGTACGACATCGCGGGCGCGGCGGCCGCGATCCGGGCGGCGCGACTGCCCGACTCCCTCGCCGAGCGCCTTGGATACGGTCAGTGACGATGCGCCGGGCGCTTCCCCACGTCATCGCACTGCTGCTCGGCGCGGGCGCGGCGCTGCTCGTCGCCTGCGGCGGCGGCGGCACGAAGGGCGGCATCCCCGCGGCCAGCGCGGGCGAGCTGAAGAGCGAGCTCGCGTCGCTGCAGAGCACGGTGCAGGATGGCCACTGCGACCAGATCGGCTCGCAGCTCAAGGAAGTCGACAGCGAGATCGACGGGCTTCCCGGGACGGTCGACGAGCGGCTTCGCAGCAGCCTGCGCAACGCCAGCGAGCTGCTGCGCACGACGGCGCTCGACCAGTGCGACAAGACCACGCAGACGACGCAGACCACCACGACGCAGACGCAGACCGAGACGCAGACGCAGCCGACCGACACGCAGACGCAGACACAGACACAGCCGACGCAGACCTCCACCGTCCCGTCGCAGACGACCACGACGCCGCCGACCCCGACCCAGCCCACGAAGACGGCGACCAACCCGGCGCAACCGCCGGTCACGCCGCCGCCACCTCCGCCGGTGACCCCGCCCGCCACGACGCAGCCGGCTCCGGGCAGCGGCGGCGGCGCGACCCCGGGGATCCAGCGATGAGCGCGCCGCTGATCGCTGGGCGCTACGAGCTCGGCGAGCGCCTCGGCTACGGCGGGATGTCGACCGTGCAGGTCGCGCTCGACCGCCGCCTCGAGCGCCAGGTCGCGGTCAAGCTGCTCGCCGAGCATCTCGCCGAGGACAGCCAATTCATCTCGCGCTTCAAGCGCGAGGCGCTGTCGGCGGCACGGCTCGTGCACCCGAACATCGTGCAGGTCTTCGACTTCGGCCAGGACCAGGCGAGCGGGCGCTACTACATCGTCATGGAGTACATCAAGGGCCGCTCCGGCGCGGAGATCCTGCGCGAGGAGGTCCGGCTCGGCGTCAGCGACACGCTCGAGCTCGTCGACGGCGCATGTCGCGGGCTCGCGCACGCGCATCGGATGGGGGTCATCCACCGCGACGTCAAGCCCGGCAACATCCTGCGCTCCGACGACGGGGCCGTGAAGCTCGCCGACTTCGGGATCGCGAAGGCGATGGCCGGCGACACGTCGCAGATCACGCAGGCGGGGTCGGTGCTCGGGACCGCGGCCTACCTCGCGCCCGAGCAGGCGTCGGGCCACGAGGTCGGCCCGGCCGCCGATCTCTATGGCCTCGGGGTCGTGACCTACCAGCTGCTCGCCGGACGCCTGCCCTACGACGCCAACTCGCTGACCGAGCTCGCGCTCATGCAGCAGCGCGCGTACCCTGCGCGCCTGGACGACATCGCCCCCGAGGTGCCGGCGGCGCTCGCTGTCGCGGTCGAGCTCGCGCTGTCGCTCGAGCCGCAGGAGCGCTACTCGAGCGCGGAGGAGATGCGACGCGCCCTGCACGCCGGAGCGAGCGGGATCGCACCCGCCCAGGGAGCGCCGCCGACGGCCGCGACGTCGCTGCTCTCGGCCCCCAACGAGACCGCCGCGACGCGTGCCGTCCCGAGCGCGCGCCGGCTGGCGCCGCAGCCGTCGCGCACGCCGCCGCCGGTCCCCTACTACGACCCCGTGCTCGACGAGCCCGAGCGCCAGCGCCGCCGCGACGAGCCGACCCCCCGGCGCGGCGGGCGCACCGTCCTGCTCGTCCTGCTGGCCGCCGTCGTCGCGGCGCTGATCGCGTTCGCCTACGGCAACTCGACCGGCGGAGCGAACGACGTGCGCATCACCGACGTCAACGGCTCGACCGTCAGCAAGATCGTCGATCAGATGAACCAGCTGATCGACGACAACACGCGCTGACCGCGAAGCGCGCGAGCGGCGGCTCACTAGCCTGAGCCGTCATGAACTCCACTCCCCTTCCCACCCGCACGCTCGGCCCCGGCGGGCCGCAGGTCGGCGCGATCGGCCTCGGCTGCATGGGCATGTCATGGGCCTACAACCCCGAGGATCGCGACGACGAGCGCTCGATCGCCGTCATCCGCCACGCGCTGGAGATCGGCGTCACCTTGATCGACACGGCCGACGTGTACGGCCCGTTCACGAACGAGGAGCTCGTCGGCCGCGCGCTCGAGGGCCGTCGCGGCGACGCGATCCTCGCGACGAAGTGCGGCCTGGAGGCGGTCTCGGTCGAGCCGATGCTGATCGCCCGCAACGGGCGCCCGGAGCACGTGCGCGAGGCGATCGACGCGTCGCTGCGGCGCCTGCAGACCGATCACGTCGACCTCTACCAGCTGCATCGCGTCGACCCCGCGGTGCCCGTCGAGGAGACGTGGGGCGCGATGGCGGAAGCCGTCGCGGCGGGCAAGGCGCGGGCGATCGGGATGTCCGAGGCGAGCGTCGAGGAGCTCGACGCCGCGCACGCGATCCACCCCGTCGCCTCGCTGCAGTCGGAGTTCTCGCTGTGGGAGCGCGGGCCCGTCGCAAACGGCGTGCTCGACTGGTGCCGGCGCCACGACGCCGCGTTCATCCCGTTCTCGCCGCTGGGGCGCGGGTTTCTCACGGGCCACGTCACGCAGGCGACGATCACCGAGGGCGACATGCGCGCGACGAACCCGCGCTTCGCCCCGGAGGCGATGGACGAGAACGTCGCGATCGTCGATCGCGTCCGCGCGGTCGCCGCGCGCCACGACGCGACCCCGGGCCAGGTCGCGCTCGCGTGGCTGCTCGCGCAGTACGACGGGATCGTGCCGATCCCGGGCACGCGCCGCGTCGAGCGGCTCGCGGAGAACGCCGGCGCCGGGCGGCTGCGGCTCTCGCCCGACGACCTCGCCGAGCTCGACGCGCTGCCCGCGCCGGCGGGCGCGCGCTACGCGGTCTGACAGACCCCGCTCGCGGCTCGGCGAGACGCGGGGGCGTGCGTGGTCGCCCGCGCAACCCGCAGGACTCGGGAAGGCGGGCGACCTGCCGGACGTCGCGTTGCGTCTCAGCGTGCCCGAGCTCGACGCGCTCGAGGAGCGGTGGGCGGCGAGGAGCTCGTGAGCGCGCGCCACAGCGCCCGGCCCCGGGCTATGGCGTGGCCGGCGGCGCCCCGGCTCGCAGCGCCGCGGCGCGCTCGGCGAGCGTCCCCGACGCGATCGCGGCGCGCAGGTCGGCCATCAGCCGCGCGAGGTAGGCGAGGTTGTGCACGGTGAGCAGGCGCAGCGCGGTCAGCTCGCGCTGGCGCAGCAGGTAGCGCAGGTAGCCGCGCGTGTGGCCGGCCTCGCACGAGGGGCACGGGCAGCCCTCCATGATCGGCTCGCGCGACTGCTTCCAGCGCGCAGCGGTGAGGTCGACGCGCCAGCGCTTGCGCGGGTCGGGCACGAGCGCGACGCCGTGGCGACCCAGGCGCGTCGGCATCGCGCAGTCGAACGTGTCGATCCCGAGCTCGACGCCGCGGATGAGGTCGTCGACGTCGCCGATGCCGAGCAGGTGGCGCGGTCGCGCCTCGTCGATGCCCCCGATCGCCCACGACACGACCTCGTACATCTGCGGCTTGTCGGCGCCGAGCGAGCCGCCGATCGCGATCCCGTCGACGGGGCGGGCGGCGACCTCCTGCGCGGAGGCGATCCGCAGGTCCTCGTGGACGCCGCCCTGGACGATCCCGTAGACGAGCTGGTCGCGCGGGCCGTGCTGCTCGTGCCACGTCAGGCAGCGGTCGAGCCAGCGGTGCGTGCGCTCCGTCGAGCGAGCCGTGTAGTCGCGGTCGACGTTCAGCGGCGTGCACTCGTCGAAGACGAGCGCGAGGTCCGAGCCGAGCGCCGCCTGGACCTCCATCGAGGTCTCGGGACCCATGAAGCGCTCACCGCCGTCGACGTAGGAGCGAAAGCGCACGCCGTCCTCCTCGATCGCGAGCACCCGCCCCATGCGGTTGGCGCCCGACGGCGCGCGGCCCTTGATCTCGTCGGCGACGGTGCCGTGGCCCATCGAGAAGACCTGAAAGCCGCCCGAGTCGGTGATGATCGGCGCGCGCCACGCCATGAACTCGTGCAGCCCGCCGAAGTGCGCCACGAGCTCGGGGCCGGGGTCGAGCATGAGGTGAAACGTGTTGCCGAGGACCATGTCGTAGCCGAGCGCGGCGACCTCGCGCGGCTCGAGCCCCTTGACCGTCCCCTTCGTCGCGAGCGGCACGAACGC
>DASXCR010000184.1:0-7011 GCA_036491075.1 Solirubrobacteraceae bacterium | reverse complement strand
TCGTGCCACCGAGGTCGACCCCGATCACGCAGCCGGTCGACACGATCGCCACCATACAGGGCGCCATGGCGCCACCTACGGACCCCGAGGGCGCCGACGGCGAGCCCGAATATCGCGTCTATCGCTCGCGCAAGCCCCTGCGGCGACGCGGACGCGACGACGGCGACCCCCTCGCGCGGCTACGCGCCGACCCCGGCCTGGCCGGTCGCGGGCGCGACGGCGGGCCTGGCCGCGAGTCCGGCGGCGCGGGCGGTCCCGGCGACCCCGGGAACGGGCTGGGCGCCGCACCGCGCCACGGGAGCGGCCGCCGGGCGCGGCGCCGCGGGCGCCGCGGCTGGTCGGGCGGGCGCATCGTGCGCTGGGTCGTGGGCGTGATCGCGATCTGGATCGCGCTGTCGGTCGTGCTGTTTCTGATCAGCGCGCAGATCCAGCAGGGCTCGATCGGCGACGCTGCGAACCAGCGTCTCGGCGGGGCCGGCTACCCGCTGTGGTCGGCGAACAACGTGCTCGTGCTGGGCTCCGACGAGCGTCCGAAGGGCACGCACGAGGCCGGCGCGCAGACGACGACCGGCCGCTCGGACTCGATCATGCTCATGCGCGTCGGCGGCGGCGCGAACAGCCGGCTGTCGATCGCGCGCGACACGGTCGTGAACATCCCGGGGCACGGGCAGTCGAAGATCAACGCGGCGTTCGCCTACGGCGGCGCGGCGCTTGCGATCCAGACGGTCGAGCAGTACACCGGCGTCGACGTCAACCACGTCGTGGTCGTCAGCTTCGACGACTTCCCGTCCCTGATCGACGCGATGGGCGGCGTCACCTACAAGGGCGGCTGCGTCGTCTCGCGCATCAACGGCGGCTTCAAGAACGGCGGCTTCACGCTGCGCCTGCGCGCCGGGACGTCGCACATCGACGGCAAGCAGGCGCTCGCGCTCGCACGCACGCGCCACAACGACTGCAACAAGCGCGAGGACGACCTCACGCGCGCGCACCGCCAGCAGAAGGTCATCAGCGCGATGAAGTCGCGGCTGCTGTCGCCGTTCGCGTTCGTGCGGCTGCCGCTGATCGCCTGGGCCGCGCCGAAGTCGCTGCGCTCGGACATGAGCGGGCCGACGCTGCTCGGGCTGTTCGCCGCGCTGACCGTCGCCGGCAGCCCGCACACCGACGTGCTCGGCACGGAGTCGGGGGTCGTTCCCGACAGCCTCAAGCAGCGGCTCGTGGCACGCTTCCTGAAGGGCTGACGCGAGCGCCCGCGGCGCTCAGTCGCTCAGTCGCCGCTCTTCGACGACGAGCCGCCGCCCGAGGACGACGACTTCGACGACTTCGCGGGCTCGGCCTTGGAGACCGACTCCGACGAGGAGGAGGACGAGCTCGACGAGTCGCCGCTCGAGGACGAGTCGCCGCCGGACTTCGCGTCGCCGGAGCCGGAGCCGGAGCCGGAGTCCGAGCTCGCGTCGGAGGAGACCTTCTTCTTGCCCTCCTCGGACTTCGCCTGCTCGCGCTGGCGCTTCTTGGTCCCGTAGTCGGTGTTGTAGAAGCCCTTGCCCTTGAAGTGGACCGCGATCGGGTGGAAGACGCGCTCCAGCGGAACCCCCGTCTCCGGGTCCTCGGTCATGGGCGGGTCGGTCATCTTCTGCATGACCTCGAGGATCGTGCCGTCGGGCCGTCTGTACTCGTAGAAGGGCACTCGCGAGGCATGGTATCTCGTGCTCCCGCCGCGGCGAGATGGGCCACTAGCATGGCCCGGATGCCAGACCTCGCCACCATGGACAAGATCGTCGCCCTCTGCAAACGGCGGGGGTTCATCTTCGCCTCGTCGGAGATCTACGGCGGCCTCGGCTCGACGTACGACTACGGCCACTACGGCGTCCTGCTGAAGACGAACGTCAAGAACGAGTGGTGGCGGGCGATGCTGCAGGAGCGCGACGACATCGTCGCCCTGGACAGCGCGATCCTCCAGCACCCGAAGACGTGGGAGGCCAGCGGCCACCTCGCCGGCTTCACCGACCCGATGGTCGACTGCCGCAACTGCAAGAGGCGCTTCCGCGCCGACCACGTCGATCGCGAGGAGCTGTGCCCCGCGAAGGCGAGCCTGCCCAAGAGCGAGGACCGCCGCCACGACCTCACCGAGGCGCGCGACTTCAACCTCATGTTCAAGACGTTCGTGGGCCCGGTCGAGGAGAGCGCGTCGGTCGCCTACCTGCGTCCCGAGACCGCGCAGGGCATCTTCGTGAACTTCAAGAACGTGCTGCAGTTCAGCCGCAAGAAGCCGCCGTTCGGGATCGCGCAGGTCGGCAAGTCGTTTCGCAACGAGATCACGCCCGGCAACTTCGTCTTTCGCACGCGCGAGTTCGAGCAGATGGAGATGGAGTTCTTCGTCCCGCCCGACGAGGCGCCGCGCTGGTACGAGCACTGGAAGCAGGCGCGCTTCGATTGGTACGTCGAGCTCGGCCTACGCGCCGACCACCTGCGCCTGCGCGAGCACGAGCGGTCCGAGCTCGCCCACTACTCGACCGGCACGGCGGACGTCGAGTACCTCTTCCCGATCGGGTGGTCAGAGCTCGAGGGCGTCGCCGACCGCGGCGACTTCGACCTCAAGGCGCACGCCGAGCACTCCGGGGAGAAGCTCGAGTACTTCGACCCGCAGACCAAGGAGCGCTACGTCCCGCACGTCATCGAGCCCGCGGCGGGCGCCGATCGCGCGACGCTCGCCTTCCTCGTCGACGCCTACGACGAGGACGAGCCCGGCGGCGAGCTGCGCACCGTGCTGAAGCTGCATCCGCGCCTCGCGCCGGTGAAGGTCGCGGTGCTGCCGCTGGTCAAGAAGGACGGCCAGCCGGAGCTCGCGCGCGAGATCGTCGCCGCGCTGCGCGGGCGCATGCAGACCGAGTACGACGAGGGCGGCTCGATCGGCAAGCGCTACCGCCGCCAGGACGAGATCGGCACGCCGTACTGCGTCACCGTCGACCACCAGACGCTCGACGACCGCACGGTGACCGTCCGCGACCGCGACTCGCTGGCGCAGGAGCGCGTCGCGATCGACGAGCTGGGCGACCTGCTGGCGTCGCGGCTCGCCGCGCCGTGGCAGTCGCCCAAGTTCGTCGCGTCGTAGCGGCGGGGCGCGTCCTCGCACGCAGCCGGCGCATCGGCGGCTCGCCCGATCGCACTGCGCTAGCGTCCCGCTCCGCATGGCCGTCACGATCCCCGCCGCGACCGAGCAGATCGACTATGCCGATCTCTACGCGCGCTGGGAGCGCGGCAACTGGGCGGCGACCGAGCTCGACTTCACGGTCGATCGCGAGCACTGGCAGCACGAGTTCACGCCCGAGCAGCGCCGGGGCGCGCTGTGGCTGTACTCGCTGTTCTTCCACGGCGAGGACGCGGTCGCCGACAACCTCTCGCCGTACATCGACGCCGCGCCACTGGAGGAGCAGAAGTACTTCCTCGCAACCCAGCAGGTCGACGAGGCCCGCCACGCGGTCTTCTTCCACCGCTTCATGCACGAGGTCGTCGGGATGGGCGACGGTGGCCTGTCGTCGGGGTTGTGCGCCACGGCGCCGCAGCTGTCGTGGGGCCATCGCAAGCTGTTCGGCCGGCTGGATCGGATGGCCGCCGAGCTGCGCGCCGACCACTCCCCGCGCAAGCTCGCCGCCGCGGTGGCGCTGTACCACGTGATCGTCGAGGGGACGCTCGCACAGCCGGGCCAGCACATCATCGAGAGCTCGCTCGAGGCGCTTGACCTCATGCCGGGCTTCCGCGAGGGGATCCGCAACGTCGCGCTCGACGAGCAGCGCCACATCGCGTTCGGCGTGCGCCTGCTCGCCGACCTGTACGAGGCCGATCCGGCCGGCACGCAGGACGCGATCGTCGACGTGATCCGCGAGGTGCTGCCATGGGTGCTGAGCGTGCCGATCCCGCCGGGCTGGGACGCCTCGTACACCGAGTGCTTCGGCTTCTCGATGGAGGATCTCTTCGAGCAGGGCGCGATCTCCAACGAGGCAAAGCTGCGCGCGGTCGGCTTGCCGCTCGACGACATCGCGCACTTCCCGTTCCCGATGGACGTGACGCCGCGCGAGCGCGGTGTGCAGGCGCTGACGCTGCTGCGGGCGGGGCTGTTGGGCGAGCGCAACGGGCCGATCCCGCGCGATCCGGCGACGACCCGGATCCTCATGGACCTCATGGCCCGGACGGCGCGCGGAACGGAGGTGCCGCACGGCACGACGATCCAGTGGGACTTCCGCGACGCCGACCCGTGGTACCTGCAGCTCGAGGGCACGCACAAGGTCGCCGTGCAAGGTCGCGTCGCGAAGCCGAGCGTGCGGATGCGCCTGCGCTTCGACGACTTCGCCGAGCTCGTCTCCAAGCGCGCCGCCCCACCGTCGCTGGTCGCGCGCGGGAAGCTGCGCCCCTGGGGTGACCCGCGGATCCTGCTGAAGATGCAGCGGCTCTTCGACTGAGCCTGGATCCAGGCTCAGGGTCGGACGCACGAGGTAGTGTCCGCGGCCAGTTGCTCCGTCAGGGACCCATCCCCCGTCTGCTGCACGGCGTCATCGAGTACGCGGCCGGCGTGCTGCTCATCGCGGCGCCGTTTCTGCTCGGATTCAAGGCCGGCGCGGCGGTCGCGGTGTCGATCGTCGCCGGGATCCTCGTGCTCGTGATCGCGGCCAGCACGGAGGGCCCGAGCTCGCTGGTGAACTCGATCCCGCTGTCCGTGCACGTGCTGCTGGACTACGCGCTCGCGGCGATCCTGCTCGCGTCACCGTTTCTCTTCAAGTTCACCGACGAGAGCGCACCGACGGCGTTCTTCATCGTGCTCGGCGTGGCGCACCTGCTCGTCACCATCGGAACCCGCTTCCGCGAGCCGAAGGCGGGCTGAGAGAGACGAGTAACGACGAAGGGCGCCACATGGGCGCCCTTCGACACGCGATGTCCGCGGGTGCTAGGACTCCGGCGGCGGCGGAGGGGTCGTGTTCGAGCTGTAGTCGAACTCCTCCTCGGCACCGAAGAGCGCGTCGAGCACCTTGTTGCGCAGGCCCTCGCTCGCGGCGATGGCGACGACGCCGCCGACGATCGCCACGAGCAGCAGGCGGCCGATGCCGCCCTTGCGCTTCTTCGCCTTGACGACCGACTTGCCCTTCGGCGCGGACCGCAGGGCGACCGTCGCGTCGCGCAGGGCGTCGGACGAGCGCTTGAGCTCCTTGTGCAGCTTCTTGTCCTCGAGCAGGGCCTTCGCGGGCGCCTTGCCGTTGTTCAGCCGCGCGTACGCGTTGCGAGCCGCATCGACCGCGACGACCATGTTGTCGCGCAGCTCCTCGTCCTGCATGAAGCGCTGCACGTAGGGGTTGTGACCGGCGCTGCGGGCCGCCGCCGCGGCGGCCTCGGCCTTGTCCTTCGCTGCCATTGATTCACCTTTGGTCGCTTGGTGGCTTGCCCCGAGCATATACCCGGTCTGCGCCGCGCCCAGCCGGTTTGCGGGCCCGCGCGCCGCTCGCGGGTGCGTCCGGCACCGGTTCGAGGGCGAGCACGAGGACCTCGTCGATCTGCTGCACGAAGGCGAAGTCGAGCTTGCAGCGCAGGTGCTCGGGGATCTCGTCGGTGTCGGCCTCGTTGAGCTCCGGCGCGACGATCCGCGAGATCCCGTTGCGCTGCGCGGCAAGCGCCTTGTCCTTCAGCCCGCCGATCGGCAGCACCTGCCCGGTCAGCGTCATCTCGCCCGTCATCGCGAGGTCGTCGCGGACGTGGCGCCCGGTCAGCAGCGATACGAGCGCCGTCGCCATGGTGATGCCGGCGCTCGGCCCGTCCTTCGGGATCGCGCCCGCCGGCACGTGGATGTGCACGTCGTGGTGCTTGAACCAGTCCGACGGAAGCTCGGGCGCGACCTCCGACAGGTGCCCGCGCACGTAGGACATCGCGGCCTGCGCGGACTCCCTCATGACCTCGCCGAGCTGGCCCGTGATCTGCAGCTCGCCGTCGCCGTCCATCGCCGATGCCTCGACGAACAGGACGTCGCCGCCGACCGGCGTCCAAGCCAGGCCGGTCGCCACGCCCGGCACGCGCGTGCGCCGCCTGGCCTCGGCGTGATAGCGCTGGCGGCCGAGCAGGTCGCGCGCCCGTGCCTCGCCGATCGAGCCCTTCGACGGCTTCTCCTCGGCGACCCCGCGCGCGACCTTGCGCGCGACCGCGCCGATCTGGCGCTCGAGCTCGCGCACGCCCGCCTCGCGCGTGTAGTCGGCGATCACGGCGCGCAGCGCCGCATCGGTGATGCGCAGCTGCGAGCGCCGCAGGCCGTTGCGCTCGGCCTGGCGCGGCACGAGGTAGCGGCGGGCGATCTGCAGCTTCTCGTCGCTCGTGTAGCCCGCGATCTGGATGATCTCCATGCGGTCGCGCAGCGGCGAGGGGATCGTGTCGAGCGTGTTCGCGGTCGTGATGAACATCACCTTCGAGAGGTCGAAGGGCAGGTCGAGGTAGTGGTCGCGGAAGCTCTGGTTCTGCTCGGGGTCGAGCAGCTCGAGCATCGCGGACTCGATCCCGCCCGCCCCGCCGCGGAAGTCCGAGCCCAGCTTGTCGATCTCGTCGATCATGAACAGCGGGTTGTTGGAGCCCGCGTCGCGCAGCGCGCGGATGATCGTGCCGGGCATCGCGCCTATGTAGGTGCGGCGGTGGCCGCGGATCTCCGCCTCGTCGCGCATGCCGCCGGCGCTGATGCGCTCGAACTCGCGTCCCAGCGCGCGCGCGATCGAGCGACCCAGCGACGTCTTCCCCACACCCGGCGGCCCGACGAAGCAGAGAATGGTGCCGCGGGCGTCCGGCTTCAGCTTGCGCACGGCGAGGAACTCGAGGATCCGGTCCTTGACCTCCTCGAGGCCGTAGTGGTCCTCGTCGAGGACCTTGCCCGCGTTGTCGAGGTCGAGGTTGTCCTCGGTCGACGTGTCCCACGGCAGCGAGGCGATCCATTCCAGGTAGGTGCGCACCACGCCGTACTCGGCCATCGTGGGCGCCAAGCGCTCCAGGCGA
>DASXCR010000183.1:0-16148 GCA_036491075.1 Solirubrobacteraceae bacterium | reverse complement strand
GCCGAGGTCCTCGTCGGCGGCCAGGCGCGCGCACAGCTCCGCGCACGACGGCTGCTCGAGGCCCGATGCGAGGACGACCGCGAGCGCGGGCGCGCGGCTCTCGCCCAGCGGCGGGCGCAGCGTCCCGTTGGCGGCGACGCGGTGCGGGCTGAAGCCGAGCTCCGCAAGCAGCCGCGACGTGTCGTCTCCGCCGGTGCCTCCGTAGATCCAGGCGTCGCTCACAGCAGGCGCAGGTAGCGGGTGCGGTCGAACTCGGTCACGGTGCGCCGCTCGTCGGCGGTCTCGCTGCGCTTGTTGGCGACGTAGGCGTCGACGAGCCGGTCGCCGAGCGTCTCGCGAGCGAGCTCGGAGGCGTCGAAGAGGTCGGTCGCCTCGCGCAGGTCCAGCGGCAGCCGGACGCCGGCATCGGCGTCGTCGATGCTCTCGGCCTGCAGCTCGTAGCCGCGCTCGATCCCGCGCAGGCCGGCGGCGAGGATGAGCGAGAGCACGAGGTAGGGGTTGCAGGCCGGGTCCGGCGAGCGCAGCTCGAAGCGCGCGCCCGCGGCGCGACCGGGCCGTCGCGACGGCACGCGCACGAGCGCGGCCGCCCCGCGCCGCGTCCAGCTGACCGTCGCGGGCGCCTCGAAGCCGGTCGCGAGGCGGCGGTAGGAGTTGATCCACTGGTTGGTCGCCGCGCTGAGCTCGCAGGCATGCGCGAGGACGCCGGCGAGGAAGGCGCGCCCGGTCGCCGACAGCGGCTCGTGGGGATCGGCGTCGTAGAACGCGTTGCGATCGCCCTCGAAGAGCGAGATGTGCAGGTGCATCCCCGAGCCAGGGTGGTCCTCGAGCGGCTTGGGCATGAACGTCGCGTAGGCGCCGAGCTCGTGCGCGGCCTCCTTGACGGCGATCCGGAACGTCGTCACCGCGTCGGCCATCGACAGCGCGTCGGTGTGCGCGAGCTGGATCTCGTGCTGGGACGGCGCGACCTCGTGATGGGAGGCCTTCACCGGGATCCCCATCTGCTCGAGGTAGTCGATCGTGCGCCGCCGGAAGTCCGAGCCGACGTCGAGCGGGGTGAGGTCGAAGTACGCGCCGTCGTCGAGCGTGACCGGCTTGGAGCCGTTCGGACCGAGCGGCTCGAAGATGAAGAACTCGACCTCGCAGCCGACCTGCATCGTGTAGCCGAGCGCGGCCGCCTGGTCGAGCACGCGGCACAGCGCCGCGCGCGAGTCGCCACCGAACGGGTTGCCGTCGGGCTGGCGCACCTCGCAGAACATCCGCGCGACGAGCGAGTCCGGCCGCCACGGCAGCACCTGGAACGTGCGCGGATCGGGATGGGCGATGACGTCGTGCTCGCGCAGCCGCGACGCGCCCTCCAGCGACGAGCCGTCCAGGCCGACGCCCTCCTCGAGGGCGTTCTCGAGCTCGGACACCGGGATCGAGATGCTCTTCAGCAGGCCGAGCACGTCGATGAACCACAGGCGCACGAACCTCACGCCCCGCTCTTCCACGGTGCGCAGCACGAATTGGCGGTGACCGGACACGCTGTCGAAGGTATGGGGGCGGCCGGGACCTGTCATTGGCCCACATGTCCCAAAGCGCTCGACATCCGGTCCACCCGGGCCATACGAGTGCGGCGCGACTGCCGCGCTCACACGATCCGCGGGGGATACTCGCGCCGATGCCGCCGGCGCGCCCACTCTCCCTTCGACCCGGGCCCGGCGGCGGACTCCCCGGCGGGTTCGTGCGGGCGCGCGCCTGGAGCCTGGGCACGATGGCGCTCGTCGGGGCGGTGCTGGTCTCGCTGCTGCTGGCGGCAGGAGGCTCGACGCAGCGCCTGGCGTACTTCATCCCGGCCAGCCGGCTCGCGTTTCCCGAGTGGCTGCGCGGCCCGCTGTCGGAGCTCGAGCTGTCGCTCACGCCGGCGGTCGCGGCGACGCTGCTCGTCGTGCTCTGCGGCTGCTATGCGGTCGCGCTGACGCGGGCGCGCGAGATCGGGCTGCGCTCGGCGGTGCTCGCGATCGTGGCCGCGCACGCCGCGTTCACGCTCGCCGCGCCGTTGTACTCGGCCGACGTCTTCTCCTACCTGGACTACGCGCGGCTCGGCGTGCTGCACGGGATGAGCCCGTACCTGCACGGGGCGGTGGCCGCACCGCACGACGCGGTGATGCCGTACGTGCGCTGGCGCGACGTCGCGACGCCGTACGGCCCGCTGTTCACGATCGCGACGTATCCGCTCGCGTGGCTCGGCGTGCCCGCGGCGTTCTGGACGCTGAAGCTGCTCGCGGGTGCCGCGAGCCTCGGCTGCATCGCGCTCGTGGCGCGGATCGCGCGGCAGGTGCGCCGGCCGGTGGTCCCGGCGGTGCTGTTCGTCGGCCTGAACCCGATCGTGCTCGCCTACGGCGTCGGCGGCGGGCACAACGACTTCTTCGCGGTCCTGCTGATGCTGGGCGGGGTGTCGCTGGCGCTCGATCGCCGCGACGACGGCGCCAGCGCCGGCTTCGTGCTCGCGGCCGCGGTGAAGGCGCCGGCGGGGCTCGCGCTCGCGTTCCTGCTGATCGCACGGCGCTCGCGGCGGGGGATCGCGATCGCCGTGCTGACCGCGCTGGCGGTCGCGGGGATCGGGGCGCTCGCGTTCGGCGCGAGCGAGCTGACGATCGTCGACCAGCTGGCCGGACAGCAGAAGATGGTCGCGATCCTCAGCGTCCCGAACACGCTCGGCGCGCTGCTCGGGCTCGGCGGCATCACGGGCGGGCTGCGGATCCTCGACGCGATCGCCCTGTGCGGAGGGATGGGGCTGCTTGCGTGGCGGACGTGGCATGGCGCCGACTGGCTGGCGTCGACCGGCTGGGCGACGCTGCTCGTGCTGCTCACGAGCGCGTGGCTGCTGCCGTGGTATCTCGTCTGGCTGCTGCCGATCACGGCGCTGGCGGGCGACGAGCGGCTGCGGACCGCGACGTTGATGCTGACCGCGTTCGTCGTTACGACGCACGTGGCGCACTACATCTCGTAACCCCTCGTTACATCTGTAGGGGTTACGAGCTAGCATCGGGCCCATGAGCCCGCGCGTCCTGCACGCCGAAGACGCGTTCTGGCGGCCGTCGAACCAGATGGGCGTCCTGAACACCGACCTCGGCAAGCAGCTCGAGTCGACGCAGATCGCCGCGCGGCTGTGGCGGCTGACGCCCGGACAGGCCTCGACGAGGCACCGCCACGTCGCGCAGACCGAGCTCTACGTCGTGCTCGAGGGCACCGGCCGCATCCGCATCGGCGACGAGCTGCACACGCTCGCGCCGCTGTCGAGCGCGGTGGTCGAGCCGGAGGTCGCGCGCCAGGTGTTCAACGACACCGACGCCGACGTGCTGTGGCTCGTCGCGGGCACGCCGCCGGAGCCGGCCAACACGCTCGAGATGACGCCCGAGCTGCTCGCGACGATCTACCCGGACGGCCCGCGCGCGCTGCCTCCCGAGCTGGCGTGACGGTCGCGCCGGCGGATGCCGGCCGCTCGGGACGGGGGTGGAGCGGGTTGCGGGCGTCTGGCTTCCGAAACCCGCTCCACCCCCCGCGTCGTCTGCGAGTGCGAGGTCGCCGGGGAACCGCCGGCGATCGACCCGCCGCCCGTGATCGCCGAGCGGATCGGCGTCGACGTCGACCCGATCGACGTCCGCGATCCGCGGGGCGGCACGCTGGCTGCTGGCCTGCACGTGGCCGGACGAGGCCGACCGCGTCGCGCGCCTGCGCCGCGATCGAGCTCGCGCGGCGCGACCCGCCGGTCGTGATGCGTGGCGACGCGCTCGCACTGCTCGGCGACCTCTTGGACGGCGGCTGCGACGACGTCCCCCCGGCCATCTGGCACTCGTGGGTGCTCGCGTACTGGTCGCGGGAGCGCCGCCGCGCGCTCGCCGCCGCGATCGACGCGATCGGAGCGCGGCGCGACCTCACGTGGATCTATCTCGAGCAGCCGAGCGAGACGCCCGGATTGCCGACGCCCGTCGTCGCGGGCGCCGCTCACGAGCGGCATGACTCGGCGCTCGTCGCGGTGCGCTACCGGGCGGGCGAGCGAACCGTGCAGCGGCTCGCCGACGCCCATCCGCACGTGCATCGCATGCGCTGGCTCGCGGATAGGTAGCGTCGCAGCCGTAGACCACGACAACCCCGGGGGGCGATGATGGCGAGCGAGTTTCAGCAGCGCAAGATCGCGGGCGTGTTCCACGCGATGGACGTCGACGACAACGGCTTCCTCGAGGAGCAGGACTTCGAGACCCTGACCGCGCGCTGGGTGTCGATCCGCGGGTGGGAGCCCGGCACGCCGGACTACGACCGGATGCGCGCGATCATGATGGGCTGGTGGGGCGCACTGCAGTCGATGGCCGACGAGAACCGCGACGACAGGGTCAGCTTCGAGGAGCTCATGCTCGTCGTCGACCAGCTGCCGTCGATGGACGCCGAGGTCATGGCGACCGCCGACGCGATGTTCGACGCGATCGACGAGAACGGCGACGAGCGGATCTCGCTCGCCGAGCACCGCCAGGTAGTGAAGGCGTGGAAGGGCTCCGACGACGGCGTCGAGGAGGTCTTCCCGAAGCTCGACCTCAACGGCGACGGCCACCTCTCGCGCGAGGAGTTTCGCGAGCTGTGGTCGGACTTCTGGCGCGGCGACGACCCGGGGCACCCGGGACAGTGGATCTTCGGCCCGTACTGAGTCCGACCGGGCGGCGCCCCTGAGGTCAGGGGTCGCGCGCCGAGCGGGGCTATTCTCGATCGCGTGACGACGATCTCCGAGCTCGACGCGTACGGGCCGGTCGGCCGCTCGGAGTGGCTGGACGTCGACTGGCGCGAGCACCTGCGCTGGGTGCGCGTCGAGGATCGCTGGATCAACCTCGTCGACGTGGGCGAAGGGCCGGTCGTCGTGTTCGTGCACGGGATCTCGGGCTGCTGGCAGAACTGGCTGGAGAACATCCCGCTGTTCGCGCGCGAGCATCGCGTGATCGCGATCGACCTGCCGGGCTTCGGCGCGTCGCAGATGCCCGTGCAGAAGATCTCGATCAGCCGTTACGCGGACACGATCGACGCCCTGATGGACGCGCTCGGGATCGACGCGGCGCGCTTCGTCACGAACTCGATGGGCGGCTTCATCGGCGCCGAGCTGGCGATCCGCCACCCGGCGCGCGTCGAGCGGCTCGTGCTCGCCGCCGCCGCCGGCCTCAGCGTGGAGCTGATCCGCACGCCCCGTCGCGAGGGACTGCGCCATCGCACGGAGAACGTCCTGTTCGCCGGCATCGGCTGGGTCGCGTCGCACTCGCGCAAGCTGGCGCGGCGCCGTCGCCTGCGCTGCTTCTTGCTGACGCTGTTCACCGCGCATCCGGGCCGGCTGCCGCCGCGGCTGGCCTTCGAGCAGGTCGACGCATCCGGCAAGCCGGGCTTCTCTGACGCCCTGGACGCGCTGTGCAGCTACCCGATCCGCGACCGTCTCGGCGAGATCGAGTGCCCGACGCTGATCGTCTGGGGCACGCGCGACCTCCTCGTACCCGTCAAGGACGCGGCGCTCTTCGAGCAGCTCATCGGGGACGCGCGCAGGGTGGTCTACAAGGACACGGGGCACCTGACGATGCTCGAGCGCCCGGCGCGCTTCAACGCGGACGTGCTCGCGTTCCTGCAGGAGCAGCCCGGCGAGCAGCAGCCCGCGTCGGGCGTGCGTGCGTTCGGGTCCTGATCGGGGACCGCAGCGCCGGCTTGACGACCGGGTGGCGCGGTGGACGCCCGCACCCGATCGGCTCGGCGACGCGCGTCACTCGCGCGGCGGACCCCAGTTCATGCGGCGCGGGACCTGCTGGGGCGGCAGCACCGGTCGCGGGTGCTCCTCGATCCACAGCTTCGCGGCGGCCGACGCCTCGCGGGCGATCGTCGGGACGTCGGTGCCGGGGGCGGGCGGCGCCATGACGCCGAACTCGACGAGCAGCCCGATCATGGTCTCGAGCGGGTCGTGCGCGTGGCACCACGGCTCGGGGAACGGATCGCCCGGCTGCGCGGTCGCGACCCATTCCACGAGCAGCCAGTCGCCGTGCTGCACGCGGGCGGGAACGCCGCCGAAGGTGGGTGGCCAGGTCATGAGGTCCGGGGCATGATCGCGGATCGGGCGTCGGGGCCCGGCGCCTCGGCGACTGGCGGCGACGGCGGCATACCCGCGGCCGGCGCCACGCGCGCCCGCTCGCGATGGCGGCGGGCCTTCGCGACGTTGCCGCATCCCCGCATCGAGCACCACAGCCGGCCGGCGGTCGGCGAGCGGTCATAGAAGCGGGCGCTGCAGGTCTTCGACGCGCAGATGCGCGCGCGAGAGCGCTCCTGCGTGCCGAGCATCTGCGCGGCATCCAGCGCGATCGCGCCGAGGGCGTGTGCGAGCGGGTCGGCCGGCGACGCCGCCTCCAGCAGCGGGCGACCGTCGGGCCCGCGAGCCAGGGTCGACGGCGAGACCGCGGCCGACAGCCAGCCGTCGATCGTACGCAGCGCCCCGACCGGCACCGGCTCGCCGGCGATGGTCGCGACCACGGCGGCGTCGATGCCCTCGCGCAGCTCGCGTGCCGCTCGCAACGCCGTCGCCGAGCAGCGCACGCCCGATCCCGCCTCCAGCAGCCGCGTCCGCTCGAGCCACGCCACGAGGTCCGAGCCCACCACGAGCGTCTCGACGTTGCGCCACCAGCGCTCGCGCAGCGTGTTGACGAAGTCCAGCGAAGGCCGGCCGCCGAGCCAGTACCACCAGGCCGCGCCGCTGGCGAGCGGCAGCTGGAGGTCGTCGGGCAGGTCCATAACCTGATTGTGCCCTCTCGGCGGGTTAGGCGATCCACGTTCGAAGCAGCGCCGGCGGCGCGCGCACACCGTTCACACAGCGTTCATCGACCGGACGCGACCGGGTAATCGCCCGTCCGCAAGCTGACGGTCAGTGCAGAGCACCCCGACCCAGTGCCCGTACTGCGGCGTCGGCTGCGGACTGCTGGCCGACGTCGACGACGGCAAGCTCGTCGCCGTTCGCGGCGACCGCCATCACCCGGCCAACCGCGGGCGCACCTGCCGCAAGCCGCTCGGCCTCCCGTTCGCGGTCAACGCGCCCGATCGCGCGACGACCCCGCTCTGGCGCGACGATCGCGACGCCCGCTTCGAGCCCACGGGCTGGGAGGACGTCCTCGGGACCCTCTCGACCAAGCTTCGCAAGATCATCGACGAGCACGGCCCGGACGCCGTCGCGTTCTACGTCTCCGGCCAGCTGCTGACCGAGGACTACTACGCGGTCAACAAGCTCGCCAAGGGCTTCCTCGGCACGAACAACGTCGATTCGAACTCACGGCTGTGCATGTCGTCGGCCGTCGCGGGCTACAGCGGCGCCTTCGGCTACGACGGCCCGCCGCCCGCGTACGCCGACATCGCGCTCGCCGACTGCTTCCTGCTGCTCGGCACGAACACCGCGGCCTGCCATCCGATCCTCTGGGCGCGGATCCGCGACCGCCAGGCCGAGGGCGCGTTCGTCATCTGCGCCGACCCGCGCAAGACGCCGACCGCGCTGCGCTCGGACCTGCACCTCCCGGTCCGGCCCGGCACCGACCTCGCGCTGCTGAGCGCGCTGCTGCACGTCGTCGACCGCGACGGCCTGCTCGACGAGACGTTCATCGCCCGCCACACGAGCGGCTGGGAGCAGGCGCGCGCGGTCGCCCACGAGTGGTCGCCGGTGCGCGCCGCGGCCGTCTGCGGCGTCGACGCCGAGCTCATCGAGCGGGCGGCGCACGAGTTCGCGGGCGCCGGCGGCGCGATGGCGCTGTGGTCGATGGGCGCCAACCAGTCGACGGTCGGCACGCTGAAGAACCGCGCGCTCATCAACCTCTGCCTCGCGACCGGCCAGATCGGCCGCCCGGGCAGCGGCCCGCTCTCGCTGACCGGACAGCCGAACGCGATGGGCGGCCGCGAGACCGGCGGTCTCGCCCACCTGCTGCCGGGCTATCGCAAGGTCTCAGACCCCGACGACCGCGCCGCGATGGCCGAGCACTGGGGCGTCGAGCTCGGAGCGATCTCCCCCACGCCGGGGCTGCCCGCGGTCGCGCTGTTCGAGGCGCTCGAGCAGGGCACCGTGAAGGCCGTCTGGATCATGGCGACCAACCCGCTCGTCTCGCTGCCCGACGGCCAGCGCGCGCGCGCCGCGCTCGAGCGCGCCGAGCTCGTCGTCGTCCAGGACCCCCACCACCCGACCGAGACCTCGTCGCTCGCGCATGCCATCCTGCCGGCCGCCGCGTGGCCGGAGAAGGAGGGCGCGATGACGAGCTCCGAGCGGCGCATCGGGCTCGTCCGCGCGGTCGTCAGGCCGCCGGGCGAGGCGAGGCCCGACTGGCAGATCGTCGCCGGGCTCGCTCGCCACATGGGATACGGCGACGCCTTCGCCTGGAAGGACGCGGCCGCCGTCTTCGACGAGTTCGCGGCCTGCACCGCGGGACGTCCGTGCGACCTCAGCGGCGTCAGCCACGAGCGCCTGCGCCAGTCCGGCGGCCTGCAGTGGCCGTGCCCGATCGACCCCGCCGAGGAGCATCCCGGCACGGTCCGCCTCTACGCCGACCACCGCTTCCCGACGCCGGACGGGCGTGCGCGCTTCGCCCCTACGCCTCATGCCGACCCCGCCGAGACGCCCGACGGCGACTACCCGATCCTGCTGACGACCGGCCGCGTCGCCGATCAGTGGCACACGATGACGCGGACGGGCCACTCGCCCTCGCTGCTGGCGGCCGCCGGCAAGCCGACGCTGGCCGTGCACCCGCTCGACGCCGGCGAGGCGGGCCTCGAGAACGGCGCGCTGGCGCGGATCGCATCGCGCCGCGGCAACGCGCGCTTCGCGGTGAGCTTCGACGACACGCTGCCGCGCGGCGTCGCGTTCGCCCCGTTTCACTGGGGTGCGCTGCACGCCGAGGCCGGCGCCGGCACGCTCAACGCGCTGACGATCGGCGCCGTCGACCCGACGTCCGCCCAGCCCGAGCTCAAGGCGCTCGCCGTCCGCCTCGAGCCGGCGCGACGGCGCGACGAGCCGGTGGGGCGCCGGGCCCCCTCCACGCCCCGGCGGCTCGTCGTCGTGGGCACCGGCATGGCGGGACTCGCGGTCGTCGAGGAGGCGCTGCGCCGCAGGCCCGCCGAGCAGTGGAAGATCGTCATGCTCGGCGAGGAGCCGGGCCCGACCTACAACCGCGTCCTGCTGTCGAAGCTGCTCGCGCGCAGCGCGGGACCCGGCGAGCTCGAGCTGCGCCCGCTCGCGTGGTACGCGAAGCACAGCGTCGACCTGCGCGGCGGCTGTCGCGCGGGGTCGATCGACACGGCCGCGAAGATCGTCACCGACGAGTCCGGCGGCCGCCACGCCTACGACGCGCTCGTCATCGCGACCGGGTCGCGCGCGTTCGTGCCGCCGATCCCGGGCGCCGACCTCCCCCACGTCGACGTCTTTCGCACCTGGCGCGATGCCGACGCGCTCGCGGCGACGCCGCCCGCCACGCGTGCGGTGGTCGTCGGCGGCGGCCTGCTCGGGCTCGAGGCGGCGGCCGGACTGCACGCGCGCGGCGTCGCGGTGACGGTCGTCGAGCTCGCGGGCCACCTCATGAACATGCAGCTGGACGAGGGCGCCGCGACGATGCTGCGCCGCGACCTCGAGCGCCAGGGCATCGCGTGCGTGCTCGGCCGCAGCGCGGCGCGGATCGCGCCGACCGGCGTCGTCCTCGACGACGACAGCTTCCTGCCGTGCGCCCGCGTCGTGATCGCCGCCGGTGTGCGCGCGGAGACGACGCTCGCGCGCTCCGCGGGGATCGAGTGCCGCCGCGGGATCGTCGTCGACGACGAGCTGCGCACGAGCGCGCCCGGCGTCTGGTCGGTCGGCGAGTGCGCCGAGCATCGCGGGACCGTCTACGGCCTGTGGGCACCGCTCGCCGAGCAGGCACGGGTCGCGGGCGCGCGCATCGCGGGCGACCCCGGCGTCTTCCACGGCGCCGTCCAGGCGACGATGCTGAAGGTCTCGGGCGTAGACGTCTACGCCGGCGGCGGCTCGGCGGGCGTCGCGCCGCCGGGCCACGACGAGATCGTCCTCAGCGACACCCGTCGCGGCGTCTACCGCCGGCTCGTGCTCGACGGCGACAGGCTCGTCGGCGGCGTGCTCGTCGGCGACTCCAGCGGCGCGCGCCAGCTCTCGGATCTGCTGCGCACCGGCGACGACGTGCCCGCCGCGCTGCTGGACGGCGGCGGCGCCAAGTCCAAGCCGATCGGCGCCGACCCGGCCGCCACGATCTGCTCCTGCAACGCGGTCACGGTCGGCGAGGTGCAGACGGCGATCCGCCGCGACGGCCTCACGACGATCGCCCAGGTCGGTCTGCGCACGCGCGCCACGACCGGCTGCGGCGGCTGCTCGGGGGACGTCAAGGAGCTGCTCGACGCCGCCGCCGTCGCGAGCTGACGTGGCCGGCACGCGCTCGCCGCGCGGGCGTTCATCACCTGGAAACACTCACAACACGGCCAGGAAACCCCTACCGGCGACCATCGCCACATGAGCGATTGCGTCGTGATCGTCGGCGGTGGCATCGCCGGCCAAGCCGTCTGTGAAGCCCTGCGCGACCGCGACCCGGACGTCGCGATCACGCTCGTCTGCGGCGAGACCAGCGCGCCGTACGATCGTGTGCGCCTGTCGGAGATCCTCGTCTCCGGCGAGGATCCCGTGACGCTCCAGCTGCGTCCCGCGGAGTGGTACGCCGACAACGACGTCGAGCTCCTGCTCGGCCGCTGGGTCACCGCGGCCGACCCGCAGGACGGGCGCCTGACGCTCGACGACGGCTCGCAGCTGACGTTCGACAAGCTCGTGCTTGCGACCGGCTCACAGCCGCTGATGCCGCCGATCTCGGGCATCGACCTGCCCGGCGTGCACCCGTTCCGCGGCCCCGAGGACTGCGAGGCGATCCGCGCGGCGGCGCTGGGCGGCGCGAAGCGCGCCGCGGTCATCGGCGGCGGGCTGCTCGGCCTCGAGGCGGCGCGCGGGATCGCCGCACAGGGCTGCGCCGTGACGGTCGTGCACCTGCTCGACCGCCTCATGGAGCGCCAGCTCGACGCCGGCGCCGCGGCGTTGCTGGCGCCCGCCCTCGCCGGCCTCGACGTCGAGATCGAGTTCGAGCGCAACACGACCGCGATCATCGGGCCCGAGCGCGCGACCGGCCTGCACTTCAAGGGCGGCGACCGGCTGCTGGCCGACCTCGTCGTCGTGTCGGTCGGCATTCGCCCCGAGCTCAAGCTCGCCCGCGAGATCGGCGTGACGTGCGAGCGCGGGATCGTCGTCGACGACGCGATGCGCACGAACCTGCCCGGCGTGCTGGCCGTCGGCGAGTGCGCCCAGCACCGCGGCCTCGTGTACGGGCTCGTCGCCCCGATCCACGACCAGGCGCGCGTCGCCGCCGCGACGCTGACCTGCGACGAGGCGGCGTACCTCGGCTCCGTGCCGAGCGCGAAGCTCAAGGTCGCGGGCATCGACCTCGTCTGCGCCGGCGAGGCGACCGGCGAGTACGAGGCGGTCGTGACCGACGCCGCCGCCGGCATCTACCGCAAGCTCGCGACGCGCAACGGGCGCGTCGTCGGGGCGATCCTGCTCGGCAACACGCGCGGATCGGAGGCGCTCGTCGCGGCCGTGCGCGCCGGCGAGCCGATCGACGACCCGCTCCAGGCGCTCGCCGACGCGTCGCTCGCGGGCCCCGCCGACCTGCCCCACACGGCGCAGATCTGCGACTGCAACGGCGTCTGCAAGGGCGACCTGATCGCCGCGGTCACCGACGGTGGCTGCTCGACGCCGCGCGAGGTCATGGCGACGACGCGTGCGGGGACCGGCTGCGGCTCGTGCCGCGACGCCGTCAAGGAGATCGTCGCCGTCGCGACGGGTGGGCTGTCCGACGAGCCGACGTACCTGTGCCCGTGTCGCAAGCAGACGCGCGAGCAGCTCGCCGGCCGCATCCGCGACGACGGCTTGCGGTCCGTCAGCGACGTCGCCGCCGCGTGCGGGACCGGCCGTCAGTGCGGCGTCTGCAAGCCGGCGCTCGCCTACCTCGTCTCCGAGGTCAACGCCAACCTCCACCAGGAGGAGCGCGACGCGCGCTTCATCAACGATCGCGTCCACGCGAACATCCAGAAGGACGGCACGTTCTCGGTCGTCCCGCGGATGTACGGCGGGGTCACGACGCCCGACGAGCTGCGCCGGATCGCCGACGTCGCCGACAAGTACGAGGTGCCGCTCGTCAAGGTGACCGGCGGCCAGCGGCTCGACCTGCTCGGCGTCCGCAAGCAGGACCTGCCGGACATCTGGCGCGACCTCGGGATGGCGTCCGGGCACGCGTACGCGAAGGCCGTGCGCACGGTGAAGACCTGCGTCGGCACGGACTTCTGCCGCTTCGGTCTCGGCGATGCGATCGGCCTCGGCGTCGAGATGGAGAAGCTGTGGGAGGGACTGCACACGCCGCACAAGGTGAAGTCCGGCGTCAGCGGCTGCCCGCGCAACTGCGCGGAGGCGACCGTCAAGGACATCGGCTGCGTCGCCGTCGAGGGCGGCTGGCAGGTGCGCGCGGGCGGTGCCGCGGGCGGCAACGTGCGCGAGGCGGACATCCTCGCGACGGTGGACTCGCGCGCCGAGGCGCTGCGGGTCGCGACGACGTTCCTGCAGTTCTACCGCGAGAACGCGGACTACAAGGAGCGCACCTACGACTTCATCCCGCGCATCGGCCTCGAGAAGGTCCGGGAGATCGTGCTCGGCGAGGAGTCGGGCGCGGCGCTGCGCGAGCGGCTGCGGATCGCGAAGGCCGCCACCAAGGACCCGTGGCTCGAGCGCGACGACCCGTACCACCCGCGCCAGTTCTCCGATCTCGATTCGCCGGAGTCCGATCCCGACGGCGCGCAGCCCGCGCTCGTCGGCCCGCCCGCCGGAGGCGAGCGATGACGTTCGCCTGCCACGTCGACGACGTCCCCCTGGGCGAGGGGCGCGTGGTGAGCATCGGCGGCCGACGGATCGCGCTCTTCCGCGCCGCCGGCGGCTGGTACGCGCTCGACGCCGCGTGCCCGCACATGGGAGGCCCGCTCGCCGACGGGATCGTCTGCGACCGCGCCGTGATCTGCCCGCTGCACGACCGCCGCTACGACCTCGAGACGGGCGCGGCGCTCGGTGCCGGCGACCCCGTCGCCGCGCACGCGGTCCAGCTGCGCGGGGAGCGCGTCTTCGTGGAGGTCACGGCGCCCGTGCCCGTCGCGGCCTGACGCGCGGAGCCCAGGGCGGTCGTTCGACCGCAAGCCTGCGAACCGCCCGCGACCCGGAGCGGGCAGAACGAGCGAAGGCCCGCTGGTGGGCGGGCCTTCGCGAGGGAGGAGGAGCATCGAGCGGAAAGGAGGGCCGCTCACCAGCCCTATCGGCGCGCACGCGCGCAAGCTTGAGCCCGACGCGTCATCGGCCTCAGCCCACCGGGAAGCCGCCGGCCGCGACCGCGCCCGCGGCCGGCCTGAGCCCGCCGAACGCCGCCGAGCCCGGCCGCCGGCCACGGCCTGAACGCCGGGGGGCGGGGCTCAGGTCCTTGCGTGGTGGTGAAGCGGCGACGCCGCGCGAGCGATGCGCTGCGACCTCTCGGCCGCGGGGTGGGATCGCTCGGGGGGCTTCGTCGTCGCGGACCGGGTCTGGTCGTCCGCACGAGCGTCGCGTGATCCGGTGTCTTGATGCTGCGTAGCCTGCCAGCGCTGCGCCGCCGCGACGATGCGGGTAGCAGGCATCTTGAGGTGCGGTCTGCCCCACCCCCCGCCCCGCGCTACAGCCAGCCCTTCTCCTCCGCGACGCGCAGCGCCTCGACCCGGGAGCTCGCGCCGAGCTTGCCCATGATCGCCGAGAGGTGGTTGCGCGTCGTGCCCGGCGAGAGGTGCAGCGCAAGCGCGACCTGCGCGACCGTCGCGTGCTCGCGCGACGCCACGAGCACCTCGTGCTCGCGCGCGGTCAGCGGGCAGTCGCCCTCGCTCAGCGCCGCCGCCGCGAGCCCCGGGTCGACGATCCGCTCGCCGGCCATCGCGCGCCGGATCGCCGAGGACAGCTCGGCCACGGGAGCGTCCTTGAGCAGGAACCCCGCCGCCCCACCGGTCATCGCGCGACGCAGGTAGCCGGGGCGCCCGAACGTCGTGAGGATCAGCACCCGGCACGCGGGCGACGCGGCGATCAGCTCGCCGAGCACCTCCAGCCCGCTGGCGCCGGGCAGCTCGATGTCGAGCAGCGCGACGTCCGGAGCCGCGGCAGCCGCCACGGCGAGTACCTCGTCGCCGCGGCCGACCTGCGCCACGACCTCGAAGTCGTCCTCGAGATCGAGCAGGCTGGCGATCGCCTCGCGGACCATCACCTGGTCCTCGGCGATCAGGATGCGGATCACCTCAGCGGACCGTCCCGCTCACGTCAGCGGACCGCGCACCGGCAGCGTCACCCACAGGCGAAAGCCGCCGTCCGGCGCCGGCCCGGCCTCCAACCGCCCCGCGAGGCGCTCGGCGCGCTCGCGCAGCCCGATCAGCCCGCTGCCGCGCACCGCACCGTTGGCGTTGGCGTCGGCGTCGGCGTCGCACGCGTCCGCGCGGCCGTCGTCGACGACCTCGGCGCTCACCGCCGCCAGGCCCGGATGCACCTCGATCCGGCAGTTGCGCGCGCCGCTGTGGCGGATCACGTTCGTCGTCCCCTCGCGCACGGCCCACGCGAGCACGGCCTCGACCTCGGGATCGAGCGTCACGTCGGTGCCCTCGAGCTCGGCCTCGATCCCCGCCGCCTGCAACGCCATCCGCGCGCCCGACAGCTCGCTGGCGAGCGTCGGCTTGCGGTAGTCGCTGACCGCCTCGCGCACTTCGCTCAGCGCGTTGCGCGCAACCTTCTTGATGTCCGCGACGTGCTCGGCGGCCTCGGCCGGATCGCGTGTCAGCAGCCGCTCCGCGAGCTCGGCCTTGACCGAGATCACCGTCAGGCCGTGGCCGAGCAGGTCGTGCAGGTCGCGGGCGAAGCGCAGGCGCTCCTCCGAGACGGCGAGCCGCGCGACCTCCTCGCGCGCCGTGACGAGGTCGTGGTTGAGCACCATCAGGCGCTTGAACGCGAGCATCATGAAGCCGATCGCGAGCGTCGTCGCCGACAGCGAGATCGTCGATCCGACGTCGGTCGAATCGAGCACGTTGGTGACCGCCGTGAGCACCGTGCAGATCGCGATCCAGATCGCGGCGTCGCGCCGTCCGAGGCGCATCGCGCCGGCGATCGCCGTGAAGATGAACAGCAGCGACCAGCTCGCGCGGTCGGCCAGCGCCAGGGTCCCCGTGATCGCCGCGAGCGTTCCCAACTGCGGCGCGACCGCCCGCGTCGTCTGAAACGGCGGGCGGTCACGCGGCAGGATGTTGTAGACGAGGACGTAGGCGATCGCCGCGAGCGTCACGCAGACCATGCGCAGCGGCGACGGATGCGATCCCGAGAGATCGAGGATCGGGAACGCCAGCCACAGGAACGAGACGTTGATCGCGATCCGCTTGCGCCGCCGGTCCGCCGCCGTGACGGGGATCGCACCCGGCATGAACATGCCGGTTGGATCGAACGCCTCGCGCTCGCGGTCGCGGCCCGTCGCGCACTGCGTCGCGTCCCTCATCGGTCAGGCCTGGCGAGCCATCGAGCGCAGGTAGGTGACCATCAGCGCACAGCCTACGAGGGTCCACGCCGCGAGCGGCAGCAGGTCGCGCCAGAGGATCCCCGTGCCGCCGAAGCGCGGGTCGAACGCGGCCTGCAGCCCGTCGGCGAGCGGGCGCAGCGGCAGCGCCTTGGAGACGTCCTGGATCCAGGCGGGCGAGCCGTCCATCGGATACCAGACGTTCGAGATGAACACCATCGGCAGCGTGATGACGCTGACGAGGCCGGCGCCGTTCTCGGGCTTGGCGACGAGCTTCGCGGCGGCGATGCCGAGCGTCGTGAAGGCCGCGGCGCCGAGCAGCAGCGTCGCGAGCAGGCCGATCATCTTCTCTCCCGGCACATGCGCGCCGAACAGCGGCACGCCGAGCGCGAACAGCGCCACGATCGACAGCACGAGCACGATCAGCGTCGATCCGACGGCGCCGCCGACATAGGCGAGCCATGGCAGCGGCGTCGTGCG
>DASXCR010000182.1:0-6201 GCA_036491075.1 Solirubrobacteraceae bacterium | reverse complement strand
TCGCGCTGCTGGACGGCATCGTCGACGGGCTCATCACGACGATGCTCGCGACCGGCGGCAGCGGCGCGGCCGACAACGCCGCGAGCGACGGCGAGGGCACCGGCGAGCAGTGGCAGGAGTGGGACGCGACGGCCCTCGCCGCGCTCGACGTCCCGGTCGTCCAGGCGGTCTGTTCGACCGGCTCGCGCGCGGCCTGGATCGCGTCCGACAGCGGGCTGTCGCCGCTCGACGCCGCCACCCAGGTCGCGATTCCCGAGTTCGATGGCCGCATCCTTGGGGGCGTTGTCTCGTTCAAGGAGAGGGACGGCGATGGCTCCCCCGTCGGCGTTCCCGTTCCACGGTATGTCCCCGATCACGAGCGCTGCGCCCGCGTCGCAGGATTGGCGGTGCGCAGCGCTCGGCTTCGGCACCTGCCGCCGTCGCGGCGGCGGGTCGCGTTGCTGATGACGAGCTTCCCGACGAAGCACGCGAAGGTCGGCATGGCCGTCGGACTCGACACGCCCGCCAGCGCGCTGAAGCTGCTGGACGCGCTGCACGACGACGGGATGCTCGTGCAGCGCCCCTACACGCACCAGGCAGGGGGTTCTGGAGACGCAACGGTGAGAAACCCCGGCGACGAGCTCATGCACGCGCTGATCGCAGGAGGCGGGCACGACCCGGAGTTCCTCACCGACGAGCAGATGGCGAGCGCCCCGCTGCGGCTGCCGGTCGCCGAGTACCTCGACTGGTACGCGACGCTGCCGGAGTCGATGCGGACGGCGATCGAGGAGCGCTGGGGCGCGGCGCCCGGCGATCGCTATCTCGACGGCGACGACTTCGTGATCGCGGGGATCGAGCTCGGCAACGTGCTCGTCGCGATCCAGCCGCCGCGCGGCTACGGCGAGGATCCGGTCGGGATGTACCACGACCCCGAGCTGGCGCCGACGCACCACTACCTCGCCTGCTACCGCTGGCTGCAGGCGTCGTGGGGCGCGGACGCGATCGTGCACCTCGGCAAGCACGGGACGCTCGAGTGGCTGCCGGGCAAGACGCTCGCGCTGTCGGCGGAGTGCGCGCCCGATGCCGCGCTCGGCGACATGCCGCTGATCTACCCGTTCGTCGTCAACGACCCCGGCGAGGGCGTGCAGGCCAAGCGCCGCGCGCACGCGGTGATCGTCGACCACCTCGTACCGCCGATGATGCGCGCGGACTCCTACGACGAGATCGCCGAGCTCGAGGCGATGCTCGACGAGTACGCGCGCCTGGAGATCCTCGACCCGCCGAAGCTGCCCGCGCTCGCCGCGCGGATCTGGGCGGGGATCGAGAAGGCGAACCTGCAGTCGGACCTGGGCGTGGCGGAGCGCCCCGACGACCTCGGCGCGCTCGTCGAGCACATCGACGGCTACCTCTGCGAGATCAAGGACATCCAGATCAAGGATGGCCTGCACGTGCTCGGGCAGGTGCCGGCAGGCGACCAGCTGCGCGGCCTCACGGCGGCGATGCTGCGGCTCGGGTCCGGCGACGTTCCGGGCCTGCGGCGCGCGGTCGGGGCGGCGTTCGGGTTGGACGAGGAGGCGCTCGTCGCCGCGCCGGGCGCGCCGGCCCCGGCTACGCCCGCCGCGCCCGACCTCGGCCCCGACGCGCCCGCGTCGCAGGGGTTGGGCCGGGAACGTCCAGCTGGCGGCGGCCTTCGGGCCGACCCCTCGCTCGACGCGCCCACCCGCCCCGGCGTCGCGCCGCTGCTCGAGCGCTTCCGCGGTCCGAGCGCGAGCGCAGGCGACCTCGTCGACCGGCTCGAGGCCGCGCAGATGGCGCTGCTCGACGCGCTCGCCCTCGCCGACTGGGACGCCGGCGCCGTGGCGCAGGTCTGCGTGGACGTGCTCGGCCACGCCGACCCGGGCGTGCAGTGCGCCCTGCGCTTCGCCGCGACCGAGGTCGTGCCGCGCATCCGCCGCACGCCGGACGAGCTCGACCACATCGTCGCCGCGCTGCACGGCCGCCACGTCCCGGCGGGGCCGTCGGGGGCGCCGACGCGCGGGCGCCTCGACGTGCTGCCGACCGGGCGCAACTTCTACTCCGTCGATCCGCGCGCCCTGCCCTCCGAGCTGTCCTACGAGGTCGGCTGCAAGCTCGCCGACGCGCTGCTCGAGCGCCATGCCAAGGAGACCGGCGAGCCGCCCAAGATGGTCGGGCTCGTCGCGTGGGGGACGGCGGCGATGCGCACGCAGGGCGACGACGTCGCGGAGATCCTCGCGCTGCTCGGCGTCCGGCCGACCTGGCACCCCGAGTCGCGCCGCGTGACCGGGATCGAGGTCGTCGCGCTGACCGAGCTCGGCCGTCCGCGGATCGACGTCACCGTGCGGATCTCGGGCTTCTTCCGCGACGCCTTCCCGCACCTCGTCGCGCTGCTCGACGACGCGGTCAGCACCGTCGCGGGGCTCGACGAGCCCGACGAGGACAACTTCGTCGCGGCGCACACGCGCGCCGACGCGGCGCGGCTCGCCGCGGAGCTCGGCGAGGAGGCGGCCTGGCGCCGCGCGACGACCAGGATCTTCGGCTCCAAGCCGGGCACGTACGGCGCCGGGCTGCTGCAGCTGCTCGACGCGCGCGACTGGCGCGACGACGCCGACCTGGCCGCCGTCTACGAGGCGTGGGGCGGGTTCGCGTACGGCCGGGGCCTGGATGGCGCGGCCGCCGCCGCGCCGATGCGCGACTGCTACGCGCGGATCGAGGTCGCGGTGAAGAACGTCGACTCGCGCGAGCACGACATCCTCGACTCCGACGACTACTACCAGTACCACGGCGGCATGATCGCGACCGTGCGCGCGCTGACCGGCTCAGACCCCGCGGCCTATCTCGGCGACAGCAGCGACCCGTCGCGCGTGGTCGCCCGCTCGCTCGCCGAGGAGACGCGGCGCGTCTTCCGCGCGCGCGTCGCCAACCCGCGCTGGATCGCGTCGATGATCCGCCACGGCTACAAGGGCGCGGCCGAGCTGTCGGCGACCGTCGACTACCTGTTCGGCTACGACGCGACGGCCGGCGTCGCGGAGGACTGGATGTACGAGCAGGTCGCCGCGAAGTACCTGCTCGACGAGGACGTCGCGGCCTTCATGGCGCAGTCCAACCCGTGGGCGGCGCGCGCCATCGCCGAGCGGCTGCTCGAGGCGGCGCAGCGCGGGATGTGGGCCGCTCCCGCCGAGGAGACGCTCGCCGGGATCCGCGAGCGCTTCCTGGCGCTCGAGGGCGAGCTCGAGGAGGCGCCCACATGACCGCCCGGCGTCCATGCCCGGCCGTGGCGCGACCGGGCCGCGGCGCGCTTGGCGGCGCGCGAAGCCTCTCGGGGCGACGCGCATGACCGCCTATCCACTGAGCGCGATCGTCGGGCAGGAGGAGCTGATCGAGGCGCTGCTCGTCAACGCGGTCGCGCCGTCCGTCGGCGGCGTGCTCGTGCGCGGCGAGCGTGGGACCGCGAAGTCCACGGCGGTGCGCGCGCTGGCCCCGCTGCTGCCGGCGGTGCACGCGGCGGCGGGCCAGGCGTTCTGCTTCGCGCCCGGAGAGGCCGCGCCGGACGGCGTCGTGGCCGTCGACGCCGACAGCGCCCCGCGCCCCGCGCCGCTCGTCGAGCTGCCGCTCGGCACGACGCTCGACCGGCTCGTCGGCTCGCTGGACCTCGGCCGCGCCCTCGCCGGCGAGCGGGCGTTCGAGGCCGGCCTGCTCGCCCGCGCGCACCAGGGGATCCTCTACGTCGACGAGGTCAACCTGCTGCCCGACCACCTCGTCGACGCGCTGCTCGACGCGGCCGCGACCGGCGTCGCGCGGGTCGAGCGCGAGGCCGTCTCGGTCGTCCACGCGGCGCGCTTCCTGCTCGTCGGGACGATGAACGCCGAGGAGGGCGAGCTGCGCCCGCAGCTGCTGGATCGCTTCGGCCTCGGCGTCGAGGTGCGCGCGCCCCGCGACCCGGCGCAGCGCGCCGAGATCGTGCGACGGCGCCTCGCGTTCGACCGCGACCGCGCGGCGTTCGCGCGCTCGTGGGACAGCGCGGAGACCGCGCTGGCCGCACGGATCGCGACCGCGCGCTCGCTGCTTCGTCGCGTCCGCCTGCCCGACCGCGAGCTGCTGCGCATCACGGGCGCGTGCGCCGCGCTCGGCGTCGACGGCGTGCGGGGCGACATCGTCTGCGCGCAGGCGGCCCGCGCCCTCGCCGCGCTCGACGGCCTCGACGGGGTCGACGAGCGCCACGTCCGCCGCGCGGCGACGCTCGCGCTCGCCCACCGCCGTCGCCGCGACCCGCTCGACGGGCGCGACCCGCGGCCCGAGGATCTCGAGCGTGCGCTCGACGACCCGGCCGGCGATCCGCGCAACGAGCCGCCGGGTGGCGGCGCAGGCGGCGATGGCGGCGATGGCAACGGCGCAGGCGGCGGTCCGGGCGCGGGTGGCCGCCGCGGCGAGCCGGGAAGCGGTCCGGCGCGAGCGGGCGCCGGCGTTCGCGCGTCCGCGGGCCACGGAGCGAACGCCGGCGCCGGGAGCAGCGCGGGCGCGGAGGCTCGCGAGGACGGCGCACCGGCCGGCGCGAGCGATCCCGACCGGCCGCGGGCATCCGGCGACGACGGCTTCGGACCGGCGGTGGCCGCGGGCGGAGGGCCGGCCGGCGACCTGCCGCCGAGCCCGTTCGTCGCCGCCCGCGAGGGCCGCGAGACGCCCATCTCGGCGCACCTGCCGCTCGACGTGCTCGCGCTGGCGGGCACCGGCGTGGGTCCGCGCGGGCGCCGCGCCCGCAGTCGCGGCTTGGATGCCGGCGCGATCGACAGCCGCCCGGCGCGGCCGGACTCCGACGACGTGGCGCTCGTCGCGTCGCTGTGCGCCGCCTTGCTGCACGGAGGCTCGCTCTCGCGCGGCGCGACGCGCCAGCAGCCGCTTGCCCGCGGCCTGCCTCGCGACGAGATCGCGCTCGCCCGCGAGAGACGACTTCCCGAACCGTCGCGGGACGGCCGCGACGCGGCCCAAGGCTTCGCCGGGGACGGCCGCGACGCGACGCTTGACCTCGCCGCTGCGGGTGCGCCGCCGAATGCCGGGGGCGCGGCAGCGGCCATCGCGGCTGCGGCGGATCGTGGGTCCGTGGCAGGGCGTTTCGCCGTTGCGGCGGTGGCACGCGACGCCTCCACCTCCCCCGAGCTGCGCGAGCACGTCCGCGCGGGGCGCGAGGCGACGCTCGTCTGCCTCGTCGTCGACGCGAGCGGGTCGATGGGCGCGCGGCGCCGGATCGCGCGCGTCAAGGGGGCGCTGATCGCGCTGCTGCGCGACGCCTACGCGCGCCGCGATCGCGTCGCGGTGATCGCCTTTCGCGACGACGCCGCGCAGCTGCTCGTCGCGCCGGGCGCGCCGCTCGCGCGCGCGGCTGCTGCGCTGCGCGAGCTTCCCACCGGCGGCCGCACGCCGCTTGGGGCCGGCCTGGACGCCGCGGCCCTGCTGATCCGCCGCGAGCTCGTGCGCGAGCCGCACCGGCGCGCGATCGCGGTCGTGCTGACCGACGGGCGCGTCGCCGATTCCGACGGCGCCATCCCCCGCGCGGCGGCGCGACTCGGGGGCGCCGCCGACGTCGTCCACGTCGTCGACACCGAGGACGGACCGGTGCGGCTCGGCCTTGCCGGCGCGCTCGCGCGGGCCGCCGGCGGTCGCGTGCACCGGCTCGCCGCCGCATCCGCTTCGACCAGGAGCGCCGCATGACCGGGCCCGCCGCGGGTGCTGCGCCGCCCGACGACTCGCCGCGCGCCCGCGCCGCCGCAAGCGGGTCCGCTGCCGGCGCGCCCCCCGAAGTGCCGCCGCGCGCCCGCGCCGCCGACGGCGGCGCAAGCGGGTCCGCTGCCTCCGCGCTCTCGCCCGACTCCCCGCTCGCCCGTCACGCCGCGGCCGGCGTCGACGTCCCGCACCGTCCCGGCGACCGGGGCAGCGCTGAGCCCAAGCGCCGCAAGCGCCGCGACAAGCCGCTGCTGATCGTGGTCACGGGACACGGCAAGGGCAAGAGCACGTCGGCGTTCGGGATGCTCCTGCGCTCGTGGGCGCGCGGCTATCGCTGCGGCGTGTTCCAGTTCGTCAAGTCCGGCAAGTGGAAGGTCGGGGAGGCGAAAGCGGCGGCCGCGCTCGGCGGCATCGACTGGGAGAAGATGGGCGACGGCTGGTCGTGGCTGTCGCGCGACCTCGACGAGTCGGCCGACCTCGCCCGCG
>DASXCR010000181.1:0-11102 GCA_036491075.1 Solirubrobacteraceae bacterium | reverse complement strand
CCGTGGACGCCGTGATCATGGCCGGCGGTCGCGGCAGCCGGCTCGCCCCGTACACGACGGTGCTGCCCAAGCCGCTGATGCCGCTCGACGACCGGCCGATCCTCGACGTGCTGCTGCGCCAGCTCGTGCGCGCGGGCGTGGAGCGGGTGACGATCTCGGTCGGGCACCTCAGCGGCCTGATCGAGGGCTGGGTGCGCCATCAGGCCTCCTACGGCGCGCAGATCGCGTTCGCCTACGAGGACGAGCCGCTCGGCACCGCCGGCGCGCTCGCCAACGTCGAGCGTCCGGACGGGCCGTTCCTCGCGCTCAACGGCGACGTGCTGACGACGCTGCGCTTCGACGATCTGCTCGCCGCGCACGAGGCGACGGGCGCGATCGCGACGATGGCCGTCAAGCAGCGTTCGGTGCACGTGCAGTACGGCGTCGTGCACAGCGACGCCGAGGGCCGCATCGAGCGCCTCGAGGAGAAGCCGCGGCTGTGCTTCACGGTCAGCATGGGCATCTACGCGATGGCGCCCGAGATCGTCGACCTCATCGCCCCCGGCGAGCGGATCGACTTCCCCGACCTGCTGCTGCGCGCGATGGCGCACGGCCACGAGGTCCGCACGTACGAGCACGACGCGTACTGGCGCGACATCGGCAACCGCGACGACTACGAGGCGGCGATCGAGGACTTCATCGCCGACCCGGACCGGTTCTTGACCGGCTGAGCATGCACGCCGCACCGGTCCTCGGGACGCTCCTGCTGGGCGCGGCGCTGGCCGGCTGTGGGGGCGCCGCGGGTGACCACGGACGGCGATCCGTCCGGCCGGCGGTCCACCCGGCCGTGCCCTACCTGGCGCGTGCCGTCGTCACCACGATCCTGCCCGCGGTCGTGCGCCGCACCGCGACACCGCGCACGGGCGGATCGACGGACGTGCGCGGCGTCATGGCGACGGCCCTGTTCAGCGGCGGCGGGCTCGTCACCGAGATCACCGATCACGGCGTCCTCTCGAGCACGGACGGCGGCGGGCACTGGCGCCGCAGCCGCCTCGCCGACCCCGTCGACCCGCCGTCGGCGGTGCGCTCGGGCATCACGGCGACGATCCGATACGTCGGCGGCAGTTGCCGGCTGCGCCTCGTCACGGACGGCGGTCCGGCCCAGATCAGGCGGATGCCGGCGTGCCCGCGGCCCGCGGTGACGTTCGCCGACGCGACCCATGCCCTCGCCGTGGACGAGGCCGCGAACGGCTGCGACTCCGAGCGGCCGACGCCTCCGCGCACGTACGTCAGCGACGACGCTGCGCGAACATGGCGCCCCGGTGGCCCGCTGCCCCGCGGGCTCGGGTACGCGGACGGCGTCGCCGCCGCGGGACGGCTGTACGTCGTCGCAGGCAGCTGCGACGAAGCGCCCGGCAACCGGACCGGCGACGGGCCGACGATCGCCGTCAGCCGCGATGCCGGCCGCCACTGGTCCGCGATGCGGCTGCCGGGTCAGGCCCCGGGATGCGACCTCAGCGTCGCCGACGGGCAGATCTGGGTGCTCTGCAAGCGCGTCCTCTATCGCAGCGCCGACGCAGGACGCACCTGGCATGCCCACGTCTTCGGGGCGCAACCGCACCCCGGCTCCGCGCGGGCGTGGCGGATCGCCGCGACGGGCCCCAACAGCGCCCTGGCGGCCCCCCAGCAGGGCGGCTTCGTGCTGCGCACGCGCGACGGGGGCGCGCACTGGACCCAGTCCTGGCCCCGGGTCGGGCCGTGTCTGGGCCCGAGTGCCAGCCTCGCGTGCTTCGGGCTCGCACCGCGGCTCGCGCCTGGGGGCACCGGCTCGGAGAAGACGGCGTGGCGGCTGGACCGGCGCACCTTCCTCGTGACGTGGGTCGACTTCAAGAAGAGCGGCTACCTGGTCTGGCAGCGGCGCGGCGGTCGCTGGCGGCGCCTGTTCGAGCAGCCCAGCTTCGGACCGGACGGCGGCGCCGCGGTGCAGCTCGCCGACGTCAACCGCGATGGCCGGCTCGACGCGCTGATCGAGGGCGAGGCCGGCAACGGCGGCTGCGGCGTGCGCGACGTCCTCGCCATCGGCAGGACGCGCGTCGGGCTGCTGTTTCACCGCGCCAACGGGTGCGAGGTGTACTCCGAGCTGCGCGACGGGCTGCTGCGCTTCCGCGAGACGATCGGGCCGTGTCCCGCCGGGACGCAGACGACGCACTGCTACGGGGGCGTGCGCACGATCGTGCGCGGGTGGTCCCCGCGCGTGGTCGTCGACCGCTCCTTCGTGCGCTGCGTGCACCCCGGCCTGGACCCGCGCCGCGGCTGCCGGCGTCCCTGACCCCTCACACCACCTGGCGCCCGCGGCGCCGGGCCGGATCGTCGCAGTCGTCCGTGATGGCCGCGCCGACGCTGACCCGCTCGGGACTCACCGGCCGACGGCACCCGGCGGCGTGCTCGCCGCGCTCGCGTTCAGGACGCGACGCCCGCCGATCCTCCCGCGTCGCCGCGGCGCAGCACGTCGCGCGCCCACTCCGGCCAGCGCGACGGGCGCTGCAGCAAGGCGATCGCACCGTAGGGCAGTGCCCGTACGGCGCGCGCCAGCGCCGTCGCCCGGCGCCCCTCGGCGAGCGCCGCCCGCACCCGCGCGCGCTCGCGCAGGGCCCGGTGATGGCGCATCCGCTCGCGGATCGCCCGCCGCCGGCGGGGCCCGATCGCCCCGCGGCGCAGCGCCCGCTCGTGCACGACGAGGATCGTCTCCGCCATCCGGCCGACGTCGCGCGAGGTCGCGGCGGCGTGCAGCCGGTAGCTCGCCAGCGACGCGCGGGTCGTGACGACCTCGTAGCCGAGCTCGAGCATCCGCAGCCAGAGGTCGTAGTCGTCGCAGGGCTGGGTCTCGGTCACGAAGCCGCCCGCGCGCTCGTACGCCTCGCGCGAGAACAGCGCTCGCGCGCAGATGCAGTTGCGCTGGATCATCGCGTCGTAGTCGATCGCGTCCGTCCAGCCGTAGCGCTCGGCGAACGTGCCGCCGCGCCGCCCCTGCTCGTCGACGATCCACGGGTTGCAGGCGACGATGGCGACCCGCCGCCCGCCCGCGATCTGCTCGTCGTACAGCGCGACGCAGCGTTCGAGGAAGTCCTCGCCGAGCACGTCGTCCTGGTCGAGCAGCGCGACGAGATCGGCCGTCGTCGCAGCCCCGATCGCCGCGGCGCGCGCCCCCGCGACGCCGACGTTGCGCTCCAGCGCGATCACCCGGATGCGCGCCGGGTCGCGCGCGGCCAGCTCGCAGGCGAGCGCGTGGGTGCCGTCGGTCGACGCGTCGTCGACGAGCACGGCTTCCCAGCGCTCGAACGTCTGCGCGCGCACGGACGCCAGCGCCTGCTCGAGGTAGCGCACGCCGTTGTGCAGCGGGACGACCACCGTGACCCGCGGGGCGCCCGGGCGGTCGTGCGCCGAGGACCCATCCGCCGCCGCAGTCGCGCTCATACGTTCGCCGACTGTAGCCGCTGCGCTTCGCGCCGCCGGGCGGCCCGCCGATGCATGATGCGGTGCGGCGATACGTGCACCGCGTTTTGGGGCAGGACGGGTTCGTGCTCCAGGGAAGGACGGGTTCGTGAGAAAGCAGCGCAAGAGGACGCGACGTCTCGGCAGCACGATCTGGGGGGGTCTCGCGCTGCTGGTGTGCGCGCTCGCGCCGGGCGCGATCGCCGCCACCGCGCAGGCCGCGACCCCCGCCTCGTACTCCGAGCGCGTCGGCGCCCGGCCGGAGCTGATCTCCTACTGGCGCCTGGGCGAGACGTCGGGCACGGTGGCAGTCGACGCCAGGAGCGGGCGCAACGGGACCTACCAGAACGGCGTCAAGCTCGGCCAGGCCGGGGCGCTGCCGGGCGATCCCACGAACAAGGCCGCGCAGTTCGACGGCGTCGACGACTCCGTCGTGCTGCCGACGCTGCCCTCCGCGACGAGCTTCACGGTCGAGGGCTGGCAGATGCTGACCGACGCCAAGAACGCGAACAACACCCTCTACGGCGCGATCAACGGCGAGCGGCTGATGCCACGACCGGCCGGCTTCTACGTCGACGCCGTCGCGGGAAGCCGCTACCTGCTGCAGGGCACGACCGCCTCGAACGTCGGCGTGTGGGTGCACTGGGCGCTCGTGCGCTCCGGGGCGACGCTCACCGTCTACCGCAACGGCGTCCAGGTCGCGACCCGCGGCGACCTGCCGGCCGGGACGCCGACCGACCTCAGCGGCCAGATCGGGCGCCTCGGCACCGCCTATCCCGCGAAGGCGACCATCGACGACGTCGCCGTCTACTCGCGCGCGCTGACCGCCGACGAGGTCGCCGGCGACTACGCGGCTCGGACGATCGCCCCCAGCGGCGGCGACCCGACCCCGCCACCGCCGCCGACGGGCCCGTTCTACGTCGACCACGACTCGATCGGCGGCACGTGCTCGGACACGCGCACCGCCGCGCAGGCGGCGTCGATCGCGACGCCGTGGTGCACCCTCTCGCGCGCCGCCGCCGCCGCGCCGGATGCCGCGACGATCCTCGTACGCGCCGGCACCTACCCGTCCACCACGATCGACGGCGCGATCCACTCAGGGATGCTGACGTTCAAGCCCTACGGCTCCGAGCAGCCCGTCCTGCACGGCCTGTCGATCTCGAACTCGAGCTACCTGCACTTCGAGCACTTCTCGATCACCGACGTCACGCAGATGACGCAGGCGACACAGGTCCAGCTCGTCAGCGACGACATCTCCCCCAACGACATCCAGGTCACGTCGGGCAGCTCGCTCCTGTTTGAGGACAACACGATCCACGACCTGACGATGGACCTCGATCCGTCGACCGGGCACTGCATCCCGCCGCGCTGCGGCTACGGCATCCGGATCAACTCGGCGACCGACGTCACGATCCGCGGCAACACGTTCAGCCGGATCCCGGCCGACGGGATCCAGTCCGGCCAGGCGACGCGCTACCTGATCGAGGACAACACGTTCGAGGACATCCTGCCGTTCGTCGATCCGACGGAGCACTCGGACTCGATCCAGCTCTACACCGGCTCCGACGGCGTCACGATCCGCGACAACGACTTCATCCGCACGCGCGGCCCGCTGCTCGGCGATCCCGGAGGCACGGTCCCCGAGAACGACCTCGACATCGAGAACAACATCCTCACCGGCCAGCGCGACTGGGCCCTGAAGATCTACAACGCCCCGCGGCTGAAGCTCATCGCCAACACGGTCTGGGACGCGCACACGGGCGTGATCATCGGGGACCTCGCGGCGATCTCCGCCAAGACGACCGGCGCGATCGCGCTCAACAACGTCATCGACACGTTCTCGGCGACGGCCGGGATGTTCTCCAAGGAGGACTACAACCTGATCGGCACGGGGCTGCGCGGCGGCGCGCACGACCTCAGCGGCCCGCCGAGCTTCGTCGATCCGACCAACCTCGACTACCGCCTCGCGGCGGGCAGCCCGGGCATCGACGCCGGCACGAGCGACGGCACGCCCGACCACGACCAGGCCGGCGCGGCGCGCGTCGACGCGCCCGGCGTCCCGAACACGGGCGGAGGCGCGGTGCCCTACTACGACATGGGCGCGCTCGAGTACGCCGGCGGCGGCACGCCACCACCGCCCCCGCCACCTCCGCCGCCCCCACCGTCACCACCTCCTCCGACCGGCGCCTACTCCGCGCGCATCCTCGCGCTGCCGAACCTGCTGTCGTACTGGCGCCTGGGCGAGACCTCGGGCACCGTCGCCAAGGACCAGAAGGGCGGCCGCGACGGCACGTACCGCAACGGCGTCCAGCCCGCGAGCGCCGGCGCGGGCGCGGTGGCCGGCGACACGGACGGTGCGGCCGTCTTCAACGGCACCGACGGCTACGTCAGCCTTCCCGCGCTGCCGTCCAGCGTCGACTTCACCGTCGAGGGCTGGCAGGCGCTGGCCACGTCGTCGACGGGCAACAACGGCCTGTACGGCGGCGCCGGCACGCTGCGCTTCATGCCGCGGCCCGCCGGCTACTACGCGGGCGTCTACCTCGGCGGCACGGAGTACATCGTCCAGGGCGTGTCGCTGCCGAACACGGCGCAGTGGGTGCACTGGGCGCTCGTGCGCCACGGGGCGTCGCTCGACGTCTACCGCAACGGCGTCCGCGTCGGCGGGCGCAGCGATCTGCCGGCAACGACCGCGGCGAGCCTGAGCGGCGCGATCGGCCGCATCGGCGGCACGTCGTATCCGACGAAGGGCGCCATCGACGACGTCGCGGTGTACTCCTCGGCGCTCGATCCGACGGAGATCGCGGCACATGCCGCGTACCGCTCCGGCACGGTGCCGAACCTGCCCTGACCCGGCTGAGCCGAGCCGCCGCCTCGATCGTTACCGTGCGGGGTCCGTGTGCGCTCGCGCGCGGCGTCCCCCATGCGCGCACCCCGCCGATGGCCAACGCTCAGCCTTCCCGGTCGCTCCGGGGACGCGCTGCTGATCGTCCCGGGCCTCCTCGTCGCCGCCCTCTTCGCGGTCCTCGTCTCCTCCGACGGCGGCGTCAACGAGGTCGACTGGTGCCCCGCCGCGGTCTTCGTGATCCTGCTGCTGGCGGTCGTCGTGGCCGGCAGCGGCCGCGCGCTGGCGACGCTGCCCCGCAGCGCGCGGATCGCGCTGGCCTGCTTCGGCGCGTTCACCGTCTGGAGCTTCCTCTCGATCGCATGGGCCGACGACCGCGGCGTCGCATGGGACGCCGCGAACATGACGCTCCTGTACTTCACGACCTTCGCCCTCTTCGCGATCTGGCCGTGGTCGCCGCGCGCGGGGATGATCGTGATGGGCTCCTTCAGCGTCGCGCTCGCGGCGATCGGCTGGGTCATCGTCCACAAGTCCGCCGGCGCGTTCGACCCCACCGTCTACCTCATCAAGCAGCGCTTCGCCGACCCGGTCGGCTACCCGAACGGCAACGCCGCGCTGTTCCTCGGCGCGGCGTTTCCCGCCGTGCTGCTCGGCGCGCGACTGGAGACGCCGTGGGCGGCGCGCGGCCTGCTGCTGGGCAGCGCCGGCGTGCTCGTCGACGTCGCGCTGCTCAGCCAGAGCCGCGGCTCGCTGCTGGCCGGCGGGATGCTGGTCGCGGTCTGCGTCGCGGTCGTGCCGGGCCGGGTGCGGACGATCGTCGCGCTCGCCGCGGTCGGCGCGATCACCGCGCTGTCGGTCCCCAAGCTGCTCGACGTCTACGACGTCGCGGGCGCCGGCGGCGACCTCGGCCACGCGCTCGGCGCGGCGAGCGACGCGGCGGTGCTGAGCTTCGTCGCGCTGTTCGGGCTCGGCGCGTCCGCGGCGCTCGTCGAGCGCTACGCCGAGATCCCGCAGCGCGTCGTGGACCGCGCCGGTCGCGTGGCCGGCGTGCTCGCGATCCTCGGCGCGATCGCCGGGGCGGTCGTCGTGCTCGCCGCGATCGGCAATCCGGTGAGCTACGCCCAGAGCCGCTGGGACGCCTTCAAGGACAGCAAGCCGCTGACCCCGCAGTCCTCCGGCGTGCGGCTGACCGCGAGCCTCGACGGGCGCTCGCGCGACGAGTTCTGGAGCGTCGCGCTGCACGACTGGGAGCACCGGCCGTTCGGCGGCATGGGCGCGGGCAACTTCGCCGTCGTCTACAGCCGCGAACGCAAGGGGCTCGAGGAGCCCGTCGACCCGCACAGCCTGCCCGTGCGGGTCCTCTCGCAGACGGGCATCGTCGGCGCGGCGCTGTTCCTCGGCTTCCTGATCGGCGCGGGCGCGGCGATATCGCGCGTGCGCCGGCACCCCGACGTGCTGCGCCGGGCAGTCGCGGCGGCGGCGCTCGTGGCGTTCACCTACTGGTTCGTGCACAGTTCGGCGGACTGGCTCTTCGCGATCCCCGGTGTCGCCGGTCCGGCGTTCGCGTGGCTGGGGATGGCGGTCGCCCTCGGGGCGGCGCCGCACCCGGGGGCGCGGGTCGCCCTCGCCGCGGACGCGCCCGGCCCGGGCGTGGCGCCGCCGCGGCCAATGGCGCGCGGCCGCGTGCGCGTTTCCCGGCGTCTGGGGATCGGCCTGCTCGTCGCCGCGACGCTCGCGATGCTGGCGGCGATCATCCCGCCGTGGCTGTCGGCGAGCGCGGTAAACGATGCCGCCGCGACGTGGCGCAGCGACCCGCAACGCGCCTTCCGGCTGCTGCATCGTGCCAGCAGCCTGAACCCCCTCACCGACGACCCCGACCTGCTCGAGGGCGTGATCGCCAGCCGTCTCGGCGATCGCGCTCGCGCTCGCGCGTCGTTCGCGCGCGCCGTCGAGCGCGAGCCGCAGAACTGGTACTCCCGCCAGCAGCTGGGGCTCGAGGACGCGCTCGCGGGGCGCCACAGCCAGGCGCTGTGGCAGCTCGAACGCGCCCGCGCGCTCAATCCGCTGGAGGACACCACCCAGTACGTGTTGAAGGAGGTTCGAGCGAATCGACGCCCGCAGCCCGCGGAAGTACGAACTGAGCTCCTGAATCGCGTATGCTCCCGGGTGCCGAACGCCGGGGTCTGCTGACCCCCGGTCCACAGCAACTTTGTCGTGGGGGGAATTTTTTGCCAGCCGCCGAGCCTGTCACCCTGATGCGCATGTCCTCCTCCATCGCCCGACGGCGTCGCCCGCTCGCGGTCGTCGGGGCGGTTCTCGCATCGCTGCTGCTGGTGTCGCCGGCCGCGGCGCAGACCTCCGTGCGCGCCTACGGTGGTCCCGGAGGAACGGTGGAGACCCAGGCCGGTCCGACATCGACCACCCCGAAGCCGCCGCCGGTCGTGACCAACACTCCGGGGCAGAACCCGACGCCGACGCCGACGCCGGGCCACAACCCGCCGCCGGGAGGCACCGTCAACCCTCCGACCGTCCCTGGAACCACGTCGCCCCCGGCAGGCACCGCGGTTCCGACGGCCGCACCGGTCTCCCGCGGGCTGCTCTCGCTGCCCCGCACCGGCTTCACGATCGCACTCCTGGTGGGCGCGGGCCTCCTGCTCACCGGGGTCGGCCTCGTCACGCGCCGCGTGGCGAGCGCCCACGAACGCAGTGCCTGATCGCCCAGGGCCGACAGCATGGACGAGGCACGGTCGACGGACGGCGACGATGACTCGCCGGCAGCCGACCACGCGGTCACGCCCGTAGCGCCGGACGAGGATCCGCCGGCGGCCGATCCCGAGCCCGCCGACTCGGACCAGGACGAGGGTGTCGCGCCGGATCGGGAAGCACCCGAGGCCGCCGACTCAGACGAGAGCCAGAACGCGGCCGAGCCCGTCGCGCCGGATCCAGACGCATCCGAGATCGATGCGGGGGATGTGCGCGAGCAGCTGCTGCGCAGCGAGGCCGAGCGTCTGCAGCTCGAGCAGCGACTCGAGCACGAGTCGGAGTCCTCGCGCCAGATCCTCGAGGCGCACGCCACCGCCGAAGGCCGGCTCGCCGAGCTCGAAGGCGTCCTCACGGGAACCCAGGCGGTGCGCGCCCGCGCGGAGTCCGAGCGCGACGAGCTCGAGCGGCGGCTGAACGTCGAGATCGCGGCACGAGGCCAGGAGCACGACGAGCGCGTCGCCGACGCCGAGCACCGCATCGAGGCGCTCTCCGCGCTGCTCGAGAAGCAGGCTCAGGAGACGGAGGCCGAGCGCGCCGAGCACGAGCGCCGCGCGGCAGCCGACGGCACACGGATCGCAGAGCTCGAGGAGCGGCTGAAGGAGGAGCTCGCACAGGCGGCCGGTCACGCCGAGGAGCTGCAGGAGGAGCTGCGCCTCGCACGCGAGGACCTGCGCCCGCGCGCCGCGCGCAAGCTCGCCGAGCTGCAGGTCGAGCTCGAGGACGAGCGCGAGGAGCGCACCGACCTGGAGCTGCGGCTCGCGACGCTGACCGAGGCGCACAAGGCGCTCGAGCAGGCCCGGGCGCAGGAGTCCGCGGCGGCGCGGGAGCGCATCGCCGAGCTCGAGCCGGCGCTCGACGAGGCCCGCACGGGATGGGAGCGCGCGTGGGGCGAGCTCGATGTGCTCGGCGACCGCATCGCCGAGACCGAGGGCACGCTGCGCGAGCGCGAGCGCGAGCGCGACAACGCCGTCAAGCGCGTCGCGGAGGTGCAGCGCGCGCTGCACGAGGCCGAGGACGGCATCGCGGTGCTCGAGCGCGCACTCGCCTCGGTGACCGGGGAGCGCGATCGCATCGAGACCGCCCGCCGCGTGCTCGAGGCCCGGATCGCCGCCCGCGACGAGGCCGAGCGCGCGTTCCTGGCCGAGCGCGAGCTCGAGCGCCGCGTGGCGCGGTCGCAGCGCCAGCAGCTGACGCGCGCCGAGCGTCGCATGACCGAGATCGCGAGCGGCCTCGGCGTCGCGATGCGCCGGCTCGACGCCCCGCCGCAGCCCGGCTACGACGGCGCGCCCCAGCCTCCGCGGCAGGTTGGCACCGCGCCGGCGACCTATGCGCAGCCGGCCGCGCAACCGCTGCCCCCCGCCGTTGCGCAGGTGCCCGCGCAGGCGTACCTCCGGCCGGGTGCCACGCCGCCGGCGCAGGCATACGCCGCGCCGCAGGCCGTGCCACCCGCGCAGACCTACGCCGCGCCCGCCACCGCGACACCGGCGCCGTCGTACCCCGGCCCCCACGCTCCGGTGGCGGCGGGCGCGCCACCGGCGGCGCCGGCGCCACCCGTGCGGCCCGGTCCCGCGCCTGTCGCCGGCACGCCCGCCGCCGCGCAGCGCACGATGGCCTCGGGCTTCCTGCGCGCGGCGGAGCGCTTCGCCGCGCGGCCCGCGCTCGAGGTCGCCGGCGCGACGCTCAGCTACGCCGAGCTGCGCGACCGCGCGGCGAGCATCGCCGCCACGCTGCGGCTCCAGTCCCCGACCTCGGACCCGCCGCTGACGGCGGTCTTCGCGCACCGCAGCGCGACTGCGTTCGCGGGCGTGCTCGGGACGCTCATGCGCGGGCACGGCTACATGCCGCTCAACCGCACGCTGCCCGTCGCCCGCACGCGCACGATGTTCGAGCGCGCCGAGTGCCAGGCGATCGTCGTGGATGCGGAGTCCTCGGCGCAGCTGCCCGAGCTGCTCGCCGACGCGCCCCACCCCGTCGTCGTGCTCGTGCCCGACGTCGAGGACGTCGGCGAGCTGCGCCGCGCGCTGCC
>DASXCR010000180.1:0-6771 GCA_036491075.1 Solirubrobacteraceae bacterium | reverse complement strand
CGTACGGCGTCTGGGCCCAGAAGTCGATGTACGGCAAGACGTACTGGGGCGCGCTGCGCTCGACCTTCATCCTCGACGCCGAGGGCATCGTCGTGCACGTCATCCCGAAGGCCTCGCCGAAGACGCACGACGACGAGGTCCTCGCGGCGCTCGCGCAGCTCGCCGGCTGAGCTGCGCGGCCCGCCGACCGCTTACACGGCGCGGCTGGGGCACATCCGCGCGAGCGCGCACCCGCCGCACGCCGGGCGTTGCGCATGGCACGTGCGCCGGCCGTGGCGCAGCAGGTTGATGTGCAGCTCGAGCTCGGCGCCCGGCGGCGTCAGCGCGAGCATCGCGTCGTGCAGCTCCTCGAATGGCGCCTTCGGGCGCAGCAGTCCCAACCGCGTGCCGACGCGCGAGACGTGCGTGTCGACCGGCACGTCGCGCAGGCCGAAGCTGAACAGCAGCACGCAGGCCGCCGTCTTGCGCCCGACGCCGGGCAGCGCGCAGAGGTACTCCTGCGACTGCGCGACCGGCGCGTCGCGCAGCCAGTCGAGCTCCAGCGCGTCGCCGATCGCACGCAGGATCGCCTGGATGCGCGCCGACTTGACCTTCGAGATCCCGCCCGGCCGGATCGCCTCCTCGACCTCCTCCAGCGGAGCGTCGCGGACCGCCTCCCACGCCGGCAGGCGCTCGCGCAGGCGCAGGAACGCGACGTCGCGGTTGCGGTCGTTCGTGGACTGCGACAGGACGGTCAGCACCAGCTCGGCGAGCGGGTCGCCGTGCGGCGGCTGCACCGGCACCCCGTAGATCTCGGCGAGGCGGGCGCGGATCCGGGCGACCCGCGCACGCGACGGCGCACGCCAGGCTGCCCGCGCCTCGCGTGCCGCCGAGAGCGCGCTCACCGGCGCGCCCTTCGCGACGAACCGCGTCGAGGCGAGCCGCGGCGCAGGTGCGGGCCGCGGCGCAGGTGCGGGCCGCAGCGCGGGTGCGCGCCGCAGCGCGGATGCGGGCCGCCTCGCGGGTGCGGGCCGTCTCGCGCGACCCGCGCCACGACCTACTCCAGCGCGCCCCAGCGCCGGCACGCGCGAGCGGCCTCGCGCACGGCGTCGGGCAGCGCCGCGGCGATCGCCGCGGGGTAGAAGTCCGTCATACCGAGCCGCGCGAGCACGACGCCGAGGAAGACGTCGCCCGCTCCGACCGTGCTGAGCACCCGCGTCGGGATCCCCGCGATGTCGGCGCGCAGGTCGCCGCCGCGCAGGATCGCGCCGCGCGCGCCGCTCGTCACGATGACGTGCTGCGCCCCGGCCGCCAGCAGCGACGCGGCCGCCGCCTCGGGCTCGCTCTCTCCCGTCATCAGCCGTGCCTCGGTCGCGTTGCACTTCACGAGGAACGCGCCCGGCACGCACGCACCCGCCGCCGCACCCGCGCGACCGGCATTGCCGTCCCAGCGCCCGAGTCGCACGTTCGCGTCGAAGACGATCGGGTGGTCGAGCTCGAGCGCGCGCTCGCGTGCCGCCGTCGCGAGCCTCTCCTCGGCCTTGCCGGCGAGCATGTTCGAGCCGAAGCACAGCGCATCGGTTGCCTCGACCGCCTCGAGCAGCCGCTGCTCGAGCACACCGACCGTCGCCCCGGCGCCGTCGCCGTGCAACTGGTACGTCGCGTCGCCGTGCTCGTCGACCGTCACGAAGGCGAGCCCCGTCTCGTGCCCGCCCGCGAGACGGAACCACTCGAGATCGACGTTCTCGGCGGCGAGGCGATCCTCCAGCCAGGCGCCCCACGGGTCGTCGCCGGCGCCGCCCGCGAGTGCCACGGCGGCCCCGCCGCGCGCCGCCGTGACGGCGACGTTCACGCTCACGCCGCCAAGATGCGGAGTGAAAGCGTCCGCCTCGCTCAGCGAACCCACCGGTCGCCGGCAGATGAGATCGACGATCGCGTCGCCGAAGCAGAGTGTCCGCACGGGCTGAAGGCTATCTTCCGCGGGCGTGCCGAAGGCGACCGAGGAGACGATCGAGCTCGACGACCAGCCCGTCTTCCTCCGGAGAGCCGGCGACGACGACGTGCCGATCCTCTACCTGCACGGCCTGCCGTCCAGCTGCGACGACTGGACCGGCGTGCTCGAGCTCGGCGGCGGCATCGCGGTCGACCTCCCGGGCTTCGGTCGCAGCGGCAAGCGCGGCGACCTCGACTACTCGCTCGCGGGGCACGTCGCGTTCGTCGGACGCCTGCTCGACGAGCTCGAGGTCGATCGCGTCCGGCTGTGCCTGCACGACTGGGGGGCCGCGGTCGGGCTCGCCTGGGCGAGCGAGCATCCCGAGCGCGTCGAGCGGATCGTCGTCGTCAACGGCGTGCCGCTGCTGCGCGGCTTTCGCTGGCGCGGATGGGCACGGCTCGTGCGCTTTCCGCTGCTCGGTGCGGTCGCGGTCGGCCTCGCGACGAAGCCGGTCGTGCGCCGGCTCGCGCGCCGCGCGTGGGCGGGCGAGGAGCCGCTGGCCGAGGCGTTCGCCGCGAGCATCTCCGCGCACTTCGACCTCGGCACCGAGCGAGCGCTCCTGCGCGTGCTGCGCAGCGCCGCCCCGGAGCTGCTCGCGACCGCCGGCGAGGGCCTCGGGGCGATCACCGCCCCGGCACTCGTCCTGTGGGGCGCGCGCGACCCCTATATCGAGGCCCGCTTCGGCGCCGGCTACGCGGCGACGCTCGGCGACGCGACGCTCGAGACGATCGAGGACGCGGGACACTGGCCGTGGCTCGAGCAGCCCGCGCTCGGCGCCCGGATCATCCGCCACCTCGCGGGCGACGCCCCGGCGTGACCCCGACGCGGTGGGCGTGCGTCGTCGCGGCGGTCGGCGTCGCCGTGTACCTGCTGCTCGATCCGCACAGCCCGGACTTCGCCGCCCAGCAGTACCGCGTCGCGCTCGCCGGTCACGACGCCTTCGGCCTGTGGGACAACGGCTGGTTCGCCGGCCACCACCTGCCCGGCTACAGCCTCGTCTTCCCGCAGCTCGGCGCGCTCGTCGGCATGCGCGTCGCGGGCGGGCTCGCGGCGCTCGCGGCGAGCGCGCTGTTCGCGCGCCTCGCGCAGCGCCACTGGGGCGATCGCGCGGCGACGATCGCGGGCGCGTGGTTCGCGATCGGCGCGACGTCGATGCTGCTCAGCGGTCGACTGACGTTCATGCTCGGGGTCGCGATCGGGCTGGCGTCGCTGCTCGCGCTGCAGGGCGAGCGCCACGTCGGGGCCGCCGCGCTCGCCCTGCTGACCTCGCTCGCGAGCCCGGTCGCCGGGCTGTTCGTGGCGATGGCCGCCGTCGCGTGGGGGCTCGCCGGGAGCGGGCGCACGCGCTGGGCGCGGGCGGCGGTGCTGGCCGCGGCCGCGGCCGCGCCGATCGCCGCGACGAGCGCCCTGTTTCCCGAGGGCGGGACCGAGCCGTTCGTCGGGTCGTCGTTTCGCCCCGCGATCGTGCTGATCGTGCTCGTCCTCGTGGTCCTGCCGACGCGCGAGCGCACGCTGCGGATCGCGACGGCGCTCTACGCGCTCGGGTGCGTCGCGGCGTTCGCGCTCGCCACCCCGCTCGGTGGCAACGTGACCCGCCTGGGCGCGCTGGCCGCGGGGCCGGTCGTCGCGGGCGCGCTGCTGGCCGGCGGCCGCGCGAGCCGCGCCCCGCAGTCGGGCACGCGGCAGGCGAGCGCCTGGGCCGCGTTCTGGTCGGAGGCGGCGGCCGGCGGCTGGCGCAACACCGTCCTGCTCGTCACGCTCGCGCTGCCGCTTGCCTTCTGGCAGGCCGGCTCCGGCGTGCGCGACGCCGTCGACGCGAGCGGCGACCCCTCGACGCAGGCCTCCTATTACGCGCCGCTCGCGCGCTTCCTGCGCAGCCGCCCCGGCAGCTTCCGCGCCGAGATCCCGTTCACAGCCAACCACTGGGAGGCCGCGTACGTTGCGCCGTCGATCCCGCTCGCGGGCGGCTGGGAGCGCCAGCTGGACCGCCGCTACGGCGCGCTCCTCTACGACGGCTCGCTGACCCCGTCCAGCTACCGCGCGTGGCTCGACGACAGCGCGGTCGCGTACGTCGCGCTGCCCGACGTCCCACTGGACTACTCCTCCGAGGCGGAGGCGCGGATGATCCAGCGCGGCCTGCCCTACCTGCGACCCGTCTGGCACGACGCGCACTGGCGCGTGTTCGCGGTGCGCCGGCCGGCGCCGATGGTGCGCGGCGCGGGTGCCACGATCACCCTGCAAACCGGCGGCTTCACGCTGCGCGCGCGACGGACGGGCGACGCCTTCGTGCGCGTGCACGACACGCGCTGGTGGGCCGTGACGAGCGGCCGTGGCTGCGTCGCCGCCGGGCCGGACGGCATGACGCGGGTGCGCGTCCTCGCGCCCGGGACGATCCGCGTGCGCGCGCGGCTGCTGGGATCCGCCTGCCGGCGTTGACGGCAGGCGAGGACGCGCGCCCGCGTGCGCCCGAGCCGGCTGCGTTGCGTTCGGCAGGTCCCGGCTGAGTAGGATGGCTGGCGTCCCATGTCCGCTCGCCTTCGCACGCTCCAGGCGCGGTTCCTGCCCCACGGCCCGCTCGACGTCGTGCGCCAGGTGCTGTTGTTCATGGGCGCCTTCCAGCTCTACCGCTTCACGCGCGGGTTCGTCAACGACCCCAGCTCGGCGACGGCGGCCTTCCAGCACGCCCGCGACCTGATCGGGATCGAGCGCACGCTGCACATCTTCGTCGAGCCGACCGTGCAGACGTTCGCGGCCGGCCAGACCTGGCTGCTGGACGGGACCTCGTGGATGTACGTCAACGCGCAGACGTCGATCACGCTCGGCGCGCTCGCGTGGTTGTACCTGTGTCGCAACGAGAGCTTCTACTTCGTGCGCAACATGTTCCTGATCGCCTTCGGGATCGCGCTGATCGGCTACAGCGTCTTCCCGACGGCGCCGCCGCGCTTCTTCCCCGAGTGGGGTTTCTTCGACGCTGTCTCGGACTTCACGGGCGTCCCGCAGGACAGCGTCACGGTCAACGCGCTGTTCAACCCGTACGCCGCCGTGCCGTCGATGCACGTCGCGTTCGCGTCGATGATCGGGATCCCGATCGCGCGCCTGGTCAGATGGCGCGCGCTGAAGGTCTTCTGGACCTGCTATCCCCTGCTGATCGCGTTCGTCATCGTCGCGACCGCCAACCACTTCATCGCCGACGCCGTGCTCGGCGCCTGCGCCGCCGGGATCGGGGCGTTCGCCGCGCGGATGCTCGCCCGCACGCGCCCGGCCGTCTGGCAGTTCCAGCCGTCGAAGACGTTCCGGCCGCCCGTGCCCGCGCCGGTGATCGCCGTGCCGGCCAACGCCACCGCAGCGCCCTGATGGCTGCGGGCACACAGCAGCCAGCACCGTCGACCGAGCCCGGATCCCGCCCCGCCTCCGCCGCGTCCGAGCGCCGCGAGCTCGTCCGCAACGCGCTGATCGACTCGCGGCTGACGCCGAACGCGATCTCGCTGACAGGCTTCATGCTCAACGTCGTCGCGGCGATCCTGATCTGGCAGACGAAGTTCTTCTGGGGCGGCGTCGCGTTCATCGTCGGATCGGTGATGGACACGCTCGACGGCGCCTACTCGCGGATGTCCGACAAGGGCACCGCGTTCGGCGCCTTCCTCGACTCGACGCTCGACCGCATCGAGGAGGGCATCGTGCTGACGGGCGTCGCGGTCTGGTTCGCGCACGAGCGCAACGAGGCGGCCGTCGCGGCGGTCGTCGTCGCGGTCATGGCGTCGCTCGTGGTCTCCTACACGCGAGCGCGGGCTGAGGCGCTCGGCGTCGAGTGCAAGGTCGGCCTCGCGACGCGCGCGATCCGCGTGATCATCCTGTCGGCGGGCCTCGTGTTCGCGGCGCTCGGCGCGCTCGAGCCCGCCGTCTACGTGCTCGCCGCCCTGTCGAGCTTCACCGTCTTGCAGCGCATCTTCCACGTCCGCCGGCAGCTCACGCAGCCGGCGGCCGTGTAACGAGCTCCACCTCACGGGGTTCTAAGGCCCCGGAACGTTCACCGAAGGGAAACCAGAACCACATGAGCCCCAGCAATGGCAACGCCAACGGCGCCGCACACGCAAACGGCGCGGCCCGCTACCAGTCCGACAAGGTCCGGGTCGCGATCGTCGGCGTCGGCAACTGCGCGAACGCCTTCGTACAGGGCTGTCACTACTACCGCGACGCCGACCCATCGGTCGACGTCCCCGGGCTCATGCACGTCGACCTCGGCGGCTACCACATCTCCGACATCGAGTTCACGGCCGCCTTCGACATCGACGTCGAGAAGGTCGGCAAGGACCTCGGCACCGCGATCTGGTCGGGCCAGAACGACACGATCAAGTTCGCCGACGTGCCGAAGCAGCTCGGCGTGCCGGTGCACCGCGGCATGACGCACGACGGCCTCGGCAAGTACCTCAAGCAGAAGATCACCAAGGCGCCCGGCGAGACCGCGGACATCGTCTCGATCCTCAAGGAGACGCACACCGACGTCGTCGTCTCCTACCTGCCGGTCGGCTCCGAGCTCGCGACGAAGTGGTACGTCGAGCAGGTGCTCGAGGCCGGCTGCGGCTTCGTGAACTGCATCCCGGTCTTCATCGCCCGCGAGGACTACTGGGACAAGCGCTTCAAGAAGGCCGGGCTGCCGGTCGTCGGCGACGACATCAAGTCGCAGGTCGGCGCGACGATCGTGCACCGCAACCTCGCCCGCCTGTTCCACGACCGCGGCGTCAAGCTCATGCGCACGTCGCAGCTGAACGTCGGCGGCAACATGGACTTCTTCAACATGC
>DASXCR010000179.1:0-7218 GCA_036491075.1 Solirubrobacteraceae bacterium | reverse complement strand
CAGCCGTAGTACGTCGAGCCCTTGCGCAGCGCGCTCTTGTGGCCGCTGCGACAGCCCGTCACGACCTTCAGCGAGCGGCCCGCCTTCAGCGTCGTCTTGCCGAAGCGGATCGCGTGCTTGGACGCGTCGCGCAGCACGTAGCGGCGCAGGTTCACGGTCTTGGCGCCGTAGTTCTTGATCGTGACGGACTCCTTGCCGGCGCCGCCCTTCGACGCGACCTTCACGATCCGCAGGTCGGCGGTCTTGCTCTTGCCCTTGCAGGCGCCGTCGGTCCAGCGCTTGAGCTCGCGCCGGATCGCGACGCGCAGCCCGGGCGAGTACGTGTCGACGTCGGGCCCCAGCGTGCTGTAGGCGTTCTGCAGCTGGGCGATCGTGAAGCGGCACGCGGTGATCGAGTGATTGCCGCCGTAGTCCTTGACGATGGCGTTCGTGTCCGAGCTGACGCTGGCGCCGGCGGCCGGCGCGAAGAGGATGGCGGCGAACAGCGCGACGAGCGCGCTACGGATGTGGATTGGTCTCACGGCGCCAAGTATGACGGCCGCGCCCAGACCGAGGGCCCGGCAGACGCCGGGCCCTCGAATCTGCTTCTGCGTCGCCTCGGCGAGCAGCTAGGACTTGATCAGCGGACCGACCTTCTTGAGGATCGCCGCCATCGTCGCGCCCTTGTCGAACGCCTGCGGTGCCGGCGGCTTGTTGCGCGTCAGGCGGATCAGCGCGGAGTGGCGGCCCTCGATCTGGACGATCGAGCCGGCCGCGCCGAGGATGTCGGGGCTCTCGATGTACATGCCGGCGCCGTTGTACGCGCTGACCCCCGCGTCCTCGAGCGTGTTCGCCGTCTTGAGGAACGTCGCGCGATCGCCGAACGCGCCGCCGAAGTCGAACTTCGGCTTGGCGACGGGCTTGCCGCCGAGCTTCTTGGCCGCGGCGATGAGCGCCGTGACATGCTGGTCCTCGTCGTCGCGGATCTGCTTGACGAGCTTCAGCTCGTCGCTCGACAGGCCCTTCACCAGAACGCCCATGCGGTAGAACGTCGACTCGAGGTACTCGAGGGTGAGCGCGTAGTTGACGACCGCGAGGTCGTTGGCGAAGCCACCGCCCGCGGCGAGCGCCTTCGTGATGTAGGGAGTTGCCGACAAAGCGCCGTACGTGGCGCCTGCGGCGAGCGTGGCGCGGATGAGAAACGACTCGCGCGACATGCCCTCGACCTTGATGGCGGCCAGCTCAGGAGCCACCATGTGCGATGAAGCCATACTGATATCTCGCTTTCTCGTCAGTGGTGGTTGCTAGGCCAGAAACGGCTTGACCGCGGCGAGGACGGACGCCTCGTCCATGCCCTTGGCGAACGCGCCGTCGGGCAGCGAGCCCGACAGGCCTCCCTTGAGGCCGAAGCCACGGCCGACGAGGGTGTTCAGCGCCGCGGCGTGACGCGCCTCGACGGAGTGGATCGTGAGCGCCGCGGCGAGCACGTCCTTGCTCTTGATGAGGCCCGCGGCGCCGAGGTACGCGGCCGCGCCGAGGTTCTCGACGGTGGCGGCCGTGTCGAGGACCGTCTTCAGGCCCTTGGCGATCGTCGGCTGGAACTTCGTCTTGGGCGCCGCGACCGGCGTGCCGCCCATCGACGTGATGGTCGACTTCAGGGCCTCGACGTGCATCTGCTCGGTCTCGCCGAACTTCTTGGCGATCGACGCGACCTTCGCATCCTTGACGATGCCGCTCGCGATCACCTCCTTGTAGAACTCGGTCTCGAGGTACTCGAGGGTGAGTGCGTAGTTGAGGATGTGAAGATCGCTCTTCACATCGGCGTCACTGCCGGAGCCGCCACTCGCCGCGGTCGAAGTCGTCTTGTCCTTCTTCTTGTCGTCGCCGCAGGCGGCGAGGAAGACAGAGAACGCACTGACTGCGCCGGCCCCGCCCATCATCTTGAAGAAGCGCTTGCGCGAGGACGGATCGTCCGCGAGCTCACGCAGTGCCGAGTCGGTCACGAGAAGTGCCCTCCTAGTTGCTGGTCATGAAGTTGCTGTTAGCCATATCGCGCGCAGGTGTCGACCAGATCACGCCGTGGCGCGCCGGCGCTCATGCGACCTCAGAGCCGGAAGATCGGAACGAGGCGCTGCTCGTGCTCGGCCTCGATCCGCGCGACGACCTCGATGTGCGCCTCCAGCGGGGTCCCGCGCAGCTTCGTGCCGAGCCCCTCGTCGACCTGGAAGATCCCGGCCGAGTTGGACATCTCGATCTCGACGCGCACCGCCTTGTCGTCGCCGGGGCCGATGCGGACCTCCTCGATCGCGTACGCCGACAGCGAGTGGATGTTCGTGTGCCCGGCCTCGAACGGCACGCGCGAGCGCCCGCGGGCCATGTCGAGCGCGTCGCCGACGCGCAGGATCGCGCCCTCGATCGTGAACGGCTCGCCCTTGGAACGGTGCGAGATGATCGCGTGCATCGTCTCGGCCACGACGATCGAGCGCGTCGGCTCCTCGTAGATGCCCTCGAGCAGCCCGCCGAGCTTGTCGGCGGTGAGAAACAGCGAGTAGGCCTCGTGGTCGATGCGGTGGATCGACATGCCGACGCAGTGCAGCAGCGCGGCGCCCGCTATCACGACCTCGGCGTCGCGCGGCTCGAGCCCGTGGTCGGCGACGATGCTCGGCGTCACGCCGCGCGCGAACAGCAGGCGCGCGAGGCGCAGCGCCATGTTCAGCACGATCTGGATGTGCACCCAGGAGTGGTCGGACATGTGCAGCCGCTCGGCGTTGACGCCGGCGGCATGCCACCACGCCTTGACCTGCAGGTCGGCGTCGACGCCGTCCAGCAGCCTCTGCAGGCGCCTGTTGCCGCGTGCCGGAGCATGGACGCGCGCGTCCTCGGGCCGCGCCCGAGGCGTGTCGTCGCCGGCGCTCACTCGTCGCTCTGCGGGGCCTCGCTCGCCCGCGCCGCGTGCAGCGTCATGAGCTCGCGCTGCACCGAGCGGGGCTGCTCGCCGGCGCTGCGCGGACGCCAACTGCCGTCCGAGCGCAGGTCCCACGCGCCGACGTTCGTCGCCAGCGAGCGCTCGAGCGTGTCGAGCAGGTCCTCGCGCAGCGTCTCGTCCTCGACGGGCGTCATGAGCTCGACGCGCGTGTCGAGGTTGCGTGGCATGAGGTCCGCCGAGCCGATCAGCACGCGCATGCTGTCCCCGCGCGCGAAGGTGTAGACGCGGGAGTGCTCGAGGAAGCGGCCGAGCACGCTGACGACGCCGATGTTCTCCGACACGCCTTCGACGCCGGGCCGCAGGCAGCAGATCCCGCGCACGTTGAGGTCGACGGGCACGCCGGCGCGCGCCGCGCGGTACAGCGCGCGGATGATGCGCCGGTCGACGAGCGAGTTCATCTTCAGGCGGATGCGCGCGTGCTCGCCGCGCTCGTGCGCGGCGACGGTCTCGTCGATCTCGGCCAGCAGCGCCTCGCGCATCCCGTTCGGCGCGATCAGGAGCTTGCGATAGCCCAGCGGGCGCGCCATGCCCGTGAGGAAGTTGAACATGTCGGCGATGTCGGCGCCGATCTGCTCGTCGGTGGTGAAGAGGCCGAAGTCGGTGTACAGGCGCGCCGTCTTGGGGTGATAGTTGCCGGTCCCGATGTGCACGTAGTGGCGCACGCCGTCGCCCTCGCGACGCACGACGAGGATGCACTTCGCGTGGGTCTTCAGGCCCGGGTGGCCGTAGACGACGTGCACGCCCGCCTGCTCGAGCGCGCGCGCCCAGGTGATGTTCGCGCGCTCGTCGAAGCGTGCCTTGAGCTCGACCATGCAGACCGCCTGCTTACCGCGCTCGGTCGCGCGGATCAGCGCCGGCACGAGCGGCGAGTCGTCCGACGTGCGGTACACCGTCTGCTTGATCGCCAGCACGTCGGGGTCGGCGACGGCCTGCTCGACGAAGCGCTCGACCGAGGTCGCGAACGAGTCGTAGGGGTGGTGCACGAGGATGTCGCCGCGGCGCATCTCGGCGAGGAAGTTCACATGCTCGGACTCCTTGCCCTGCAGGCGCGGCTGCGTGACCGGCGTCCACGGCGCGTCGCGCAGCTCGCCGAAGCCGCGCACCCCGTAGATCTCCCATAGCGCGCTCGTGTCGAGCAGCCCGTCGACCTCGTAGACCTGGCGCGGCTCGAGGTCGAGCGCCTCCATGAGCTGCTCGCAGACGCCGGCGTCGGTGTCGACGCCGATCTCCAGGCGCACCGCCTCGCCGAAGCGCCGCCGGCGCAGCTCGGCCTCGACGGCCTGCAGCAGGTCGTCGGCCTCGTCGGAGACCTCGAAGTCGGCGTCGCGCGTGACGCGGAAGATCGCGTGCCCGAGGATCTCCATGCCCGGGAACAGCGCGGTGAGATTCGCGGCGATGACCTCCTCGAGCGCGACGAACGTGTGCGGGTCGTCGTCGAGCGCGACGAAGCGCGGCAGCATCTCCGTCGGAACCTTGACGCGGGCGAAGTTGCGGGCGTCGGTGAGCGGGTCGCGGACGAGCACCGCGAGCGACAGCGAGAGGCTCGAGATGTAGGGAAACGGACGGCCGGGGCCGACGGCCAGCGGGGTCAGCGCCGGGAAGATCTGGCGCTGGAAGCGCTCGGCGAGCGCCTTGCGGTCAGCGTCGGCGATCGCGTCCATGTCGACGACTTGGATCCCGTGCTCGCCGAGCTGCGGGAACAGCTCGCCGAGCACGAGGTTCTCCAGGCGCTGCTGCTGGTCGAGCACGCGCACGCGGATCGCGTCGACGGTCTGCGAGGGCGTGAGGCCGTCGGGTCCCGGATCGGCGAGGCCGGCGTCGATCTGGTCGTGGACCCCGGCGACGCGGATCTGGAAGAACTCGTCGAGGTTCGAGCTCCAGATCGCCGCCAGCTTCACGCGCTCGAGCAGCGGCTGACCGGGATCCAGCGCGAGCTGCAGGACGCGGTCGTTGAAGTCCAGCCACGACAGCTCGCGCCCGATGTACAGCGACCTGTCGTGCAGGTCGAGGTCGGCCTCCTCGATCTCCGGGAGGGGCTCGGCGGGCAGGGGCTCGATCGCGCGGATCGATTCCTGCAGCGGGGTGTCGGCGTCGGATGTCGTCATCGAGTCAAACAGGCCATCCGCCATCAGACTACGCGGGACCCTCGCCGACGTCACCGTCCTGTGAAGATCGCGTGGCCGGCTGCCGGCGCGCCAACTCCCCGAGCTGCTCCAGCACGACGCCCTCGCGCAGGCCGCCGCCGGCGAGCTGCAGCGGCGCGTGCAGCGCCCGCGCCGCGGCGTCGAGCAGCAGCAGCCCCGCCGGCAGCAGCCGCGCCCGCTCGGCGTGCAGCCCGAGCGCACGCGCGACCTCGGCCGAGGGGCGCGTGACGAGCGCCTGCAGCCCGCGCGACAGCGCCGCGCGATCGAGCACGTTGCCGAGCAGGCGCTGCAGCGAGCTCGCGCTGCCGCCGACCGCGAACGCCGCGCACGGCCGCGGCGCGTCGACGCCGGCGAACGCCTCGGCGAGCCGGCCGCGCAGCGCCGCGAGCTCGGCGGCCGAGGGCGGGTCGGACGGCAGGTCGCGGTCGGTGACGCTGCACGAGCCGAGCGCGAGCGACACCGACCACGTCACCCCTTCGGCCGCGGTCCCGACGACGAGCTCGGTCGATCCGCCGCCGACGTCCACGACCCCGAGGCTGCCGGCGGGCGGGCTCGGGAGCATCCCGATCGCGCCCGCGAAGGCGAGCCGCGCCTCCTGCTCGCCGGTCAGGATCTCGAGCACCACACCGCACGACGCCGCGACGGCGGCGGTCATCGCGGCCGCGTCGACGGCGTCGCGCACGGCCGAGGTCGCGACGATCCGCAGCTCGTGCGCGCCAAGCTCGCGGGCGAGCGCGACCTGATGCGCGACGACGGCGGCGACCTCGGCGACCTTCCGCGCGCCGATCTCGCCGTCCGCGTCGCGCGCGGATCCCAGGCGGGTGAAGGCGCGTTCGGAGAACAGCTCGCGCGGGCGTGGCCCGCCATCCTCCGCGACGAGCAGCCGCGTGGTGTTGGAGCCGATGTCGATGCAGGCGCAGCGGGCCACGGGACGCGCGATCGATCTTGTCATGATTGCCGGGATGGACTCAGCCGCACCCGCGATCCTCGTCCGCGACCTGCACAAGTCCTACGGGGCGGTGGAGGCCGTCCGGGGGATCGACTTCGAGGTCGCGCGCGGCGAGGTCTTCGGCCTGCTCGGGCCCAACGGCGCCGGCAAGACGACGACCGTCGAGGTGCTCGAGGGCTATCGCGACCGCACGAGCGGGATCGTCTCCGTGCTCGGCCACGACCCCGCGACCCGCCCGCGTGCGCTGCGCGAGCGCGTCGGCGTGGTGCTGCAGACCAGCGGCATCTACCGCCACGCGACCCCGCGCGAGCTCGTCGCGCACTGGGCCGGCTTCTATCCCGCGCCCCGCGACGTCGACGAGGTGATCGACCTCGCCGGCCTGCGCGAGTCCGAGCACAAGCTCTCGCGCAAGCTCTCCGGCGGCCAGGCACGGCGGCTGGACTTCGCGCTCGCGCTCGTGGGCGATCCCGAGCTGATCTTCCTCGACGAGCCCACGACCGGCTTCGATCCCGCGGCCCGGCGCGCCGCTTGGGAGACGATCCGCGCGCTCGCGGAGCTCGGCAAGACCGTGCTGCTGACGACGCACTACCTCGACGAGGCGCAGGCGCTGTGCGACCGCGTCGCGATCGTCAAGGACGGGCGAATCCTCGCCGTCGGCGCGCCCGCGCAGCTCGGCGTCGGCGCGTCGTCGCGCTACCGCGTGAGCTGGCGCAACGAGCTCGGCGAGATGGAGACGCGCGAGACCGACGACCCGACCGGCCTGCTGCACCAGCTCACCAGCGCGGCGCTGGCCCGCGGCGTCGGGCTCGACGATCTCAGCGTCGGGCGGCCGTCGCTCGAGGACGTCTACCTCGAGCTGACCGCGGAGGCGACGGTCGAGGCGGTCGCGGCCGAGGACGACGGCGTCGTGGCCGCGGGCGGCTCGTCCGGACGCCGGCGCGGGAGGTCGCGATGAGCGACGCGCTCGCGCTGACCTGGCGCCAGTACCGCCTCGAGCGCAAGATGTTCTGGCGCAACCCGAGCGCGGCGTTCTTCAACTTCGTCCTGCCGCTGCTGTTCCTCGGGCTGTTCGGGGCGATCTTCTCGTCGAGCCAGAAGGACCTCGACGTCATCGTCCCCGGCATCGCGGGCATGAGCATCATGACCACGACGTTCGTCGC
>DASXCR010000178.1:0-3620 GCA_036491075.1 Solirubrobacteraceae bacterium | reverse complement strand
CAGCAGCGCGGGGATCGTGCCGCTGTCGGCGCAGTAGAAGTCGCGGAAGTAGTAATGGCCGGAGACCTCGCCGCCGAACATCGACCCCTCGTCGCGCATGCGCGTCTTGAAGAACGCGTGGCCGACGCGATTGGGGTGCGGCGTACCGCCCGCCCGCGTCACGACGTCCGCGACGCAGCGGCTCGCGCGGACGTCGTAGAGGATCGCCTCGCCGGGGGAGCGGCGCAGCAGCGACTCGGCCAGCAGCGCGGTGAGGAAGTCGCCGTCGACGAACGCGCCCTCGTCGTCGATGAAGAAGCAGCGATCGGCGTCGCCGTCCCAGGCGATGCCGAGATCAGCGCCCTCCTCGACGACCTTGCGCATGATGAACTCGCGGTTCTCGGGCAGCAGCGGGTTGGGCTCGTGGTCGGGGAACTCCCCGTCCGGAACCCAGTAGTGCGGGACGACGTCGAGGTGCAGGCGCTCGAGCAGCGGGCCGACCATCGGCCCCGCCATGCCGTTGCCGCCGTCGACGACGACCCGCAGCGGCTTCACCCGCGCGGGCTCGATGAACCTCAGCGCCGCGGCCTGGAACTCCGCGTAGATCTCGACCTCCTCGAGCGCGCCGCGAACCGCCGGATCGGCCTCCCCGAATCCGGCCTCGATGCGGCGGCGCACGTCCTGGATGCCGGCGTCGCCGGACAGCGCGATCGCGCCGCGCTTGACGAGCTTCGCCCCCGTGTAGGCCTTCGGATTGTGCGAGGCGGTGCACATGAGCCCGCCGTCGAGGTCGCGCGACCCGACGAGGTAGTAGAGCATCTCGCTGCCGACCCGGCCGGCGTCGACGACGGTCGCGCCCTCGGCGAGCATCCCCTCGCGATAGCGCGCGGCGAGCTCGGGGGCGGTCAGGCGCATGTCGCGGCCGAGGCCGATGCGCAGGTCGCCGACCGGCTTGGCGCCGAGCTCGGCGAGCACGTGCGCGAAGCCGCGTCCGATCGCCTCCGCGACGTCGCCGTCGATCTGGTCGCCGTACAGGCCGCGGACGTCGTAGGCCTTGAAGATCTCCGCCGGAGCAGTGGGTGCCATAGGGCGCGGATCGTAGGCGATGCACGGGCCTTCAGTCCGCGTCCGTCAGCACCTCCGCGACGTCGCCGAGCGCGATCGCGCCGGGCACCTCGACCTCGGCGTTGAGCGCGAGCTTGCCGTCGAAGCGCCCGCGGATGTCCCGCAGCACGTCGACGTCCTGCTCCAGCGTGTCGGGGTGAAACGTGGTCATGATGCAGCGGTCGCGCAGCGAGACGAGGCGGATCACCGCGTCGCCGATCCGCAGTCGCGCGCCCTCCCAGTCGCGCTCGGCGAGGCCGTCGACGCCGCCGAGCACGATGTTCGGCCGCAGCCGCCGGCCGTCGCGGCCGAACGCGCGGATCGCGCCGTCGGTGGCGACGAGCAGCGGCAGGATGTCGAAGCGCGCGGTGCCGTCGAGGGTCGCGAGCTGCGCGTGCGGGCCCGCCGCGCCCTGCACGAGCGCGCCGACCTGTGCCGAGGACACCGGCAGCCGCTCGACGAGCGGCTCGCCGTCGCCGCCGATCGTCGCGTGCAGGGCGAGCAGCCGCGGCTTCGTGCGCGACGTCAGCAGCCCGTTCGGGCCGCAGACGACGACGTGGCGGTCACCCGCGATGCCGTCCTCGAGGATCTCGGCGCGCTCGAGCGCCTCGCCGGCCATCGACTTCACGGGATAGCGCCAGAGCTGCTGCACGTAGAAGGGCATGCCTCCATCGTAGCTAACGGATAACAGATCATACATCCGTTAGGATGATGGCGCTACCACGGATCGGCGCGACGCCGCCTCTAGAATCGCCGGCAATGTCAGGACATTCGAAGTGGGCGTCGATCAAGCACAAGAAGGCGATCGTCGATTCGCGGCGCGGCAAGCTGTTCACGAAGCTCGCGCGCGCGATCACGACCGCGGCGCGCGACGGCGGGGGGGAGCTCGAGGGCAACCCGTCCCTGCAGCTCGCGGTGCAGAAGGCCAAGGACGCCTCGATGCCGAAGGACAACATCGAGCGGGCGATCGCGAAGGGCACCGGCGCCGGCGCCGACACGGCCGCGATCGAGGACGTCATGTACGAGGGCTACGGGCCCGGCGGCGTCGCGCTGCTGATCGAGGCGATGACCGAGAACCGCAACCGCACCGGCGCCGACGTGCGCCACGTGCTCGGCAAGCACGGCGGCAGCCTCGGCGAGCCCGGCACCGTCGCCTACCTGTTCGACAAGCGCGGCCTCATCGTCGTCGACGCCGAGCGCTACGGCGAGGACGACCTCATGCCCGCGATCGAGGCCGGTGCCGAGGACATCGCCGACGAGGACGGCGTCTTCGAGATCCTGACCGAGCCGGCGCAGCTCACAGGCGTGCGCGCGGCGCTCGTCGAGGCCGGCGTCGAGATCGAGTCCGCCGAGCTCGCCTGGCTGCCGAAGGTCCGCGTGCCGGTGCAGGAGGAGGCCGCGACGAAGCTCCTGCGCCTGATCGACGCGCTCGAGGACAACGACGACGTCGATGCCGTCCACGCGAACTTCGACATCGACGCCGACGTCCTCGAACGCGCGGCGACGGGGATCTGACCGCCGCGCGCCGCCCCGCGCCGGCCGTGGCCCGGCGTCAGGCGACGACGGGCGTCTCGCGCCGCGCGATCCAGCGATCGACGACGAAGCCGCCGAACGGCAGCACGGCGCCGAGCAGCACGAGGCCCGTCTCGCGCCCGGTCCAGCCGGCGGGCTCGCGGACGCTGAGCGCGAGCACCACGTAGGCGAGGAACAGCACGCCGTGGATCGGGCCCATCACGTGCACGCCGCCGGGCGAGTCCTGGGTGATCTTGATGACGGTGAAGACGAGCAGCACGAGGAAGCTCGTGGCCTCGGCGAGGGCGACATAGCGAAACGTCCGGATCGAGCTCAAGCGGGTGCTCCTTCTCGGGGCTGGCGCGGCCGCGGACTCCGGCGGCAGGGCGCGGTGGGCGGGCCATCGTAGTCGCCGGTCGTCCGAGCGGAGCCGGCGGCGAGGGGTCCTGTCATGGCGCGGACCCCCATCCCGCCTCGTCGCGGCGCCCGCGACGGGCAGGACATCCGGCCCAGGGCGCAGAATCTCAACCGATGATCGTCCTCGGCATCGACCCCGGCACCGCCAACACCGGCTTCGGCGTCGTCGAGCGTCGCGCCGGGCGCCTGTTCGCGCTCGACGGCGGCGTCATCACGACCCGTCCGGAAGCTCCGACGCAGATCCGCCTCGCCGCGATCCACCGTCGCGTCTGCGAGGTCCTCGACGAGCATCTCATCACCGTCATCTCGATGGAGGACATCTTCTTCGGCAAGAACGCCGGCAGCGCGTTCGCCGTCGGCCAGGCGCGCGGCGTCGTGATGCTCGCCGCCGGCCAGCGCCGCCTCGACGTCGTCTCCTACACGCCGCAGCAGGTCAAGCACGCCGTCTGCGGCTCCGGTCGCGCGGAGAAGGACCAGGTCGCGCGGATGGTGCAGTCGATGCTGTCGCTCGAGCAGCCGCCGCACCCCGAGCACGCCGCGGACGCGCTCGCGATCGCGATCTGCCACATCAACGGCGCCCCGCACGCGGCCGCGGTCGCGGCCAGCCG
>DASXCR010000177.1:0-6623 GCA_036491075.1 Solirubrobacteraceae bacterium | reverse complement strand
ACGTGGACGGCCTCCAGGCCGGGCGCGGTGAGCAACTCGTCGAGGTCGGCGGTGCCGAGCGGCAGGCCGAACTTCGACGCGAGCTCCCGTGCGCGCTGCGGCCGGCGCGACCAGACGGCGACCGGTTCGAACTCGTCGAGCGCGGCGTACGCCGGCAGCGGGACCTTCGCCCCGTACCCGCCACCGACGACGGCGATCTTGATCGGCTCGGACATGCGCGGCGACAGGATACGGGTGCCGACGGCGCTTGGACGGTCGGCGTGGCGGGCTAGAGTCGCTCTGGCATGAGCACGCTCAGCACCATCCTCGCCGCCGTTCTCGGAATCGCCTTCATCGGGGCGGGCGTTCCCAAGCTCACCGGGCTTCCGGCGATCGTCGAGAACTTCGAGCGCTGGGGGTATCCGCGGGAGCTGCGGCTCGCGACCGGCTCGGTCGAGCTGCTGGCCGGGGTGTTCCTGATCATCGGCATCGCGGTGCCTTCACTCGCGATCGCGGGGTCGATGATCACGATCTGCGTGATGCTCGCCGCGCTTGTGACGCATCAGCGCGTGTCCGACCCGTTGAGCAAGTGGGTCCCGGCGCTGACGCTGCTCGCACTCGACATCCTGCTGGCGATCAGCATGCTGCCCTCGTCGTAGGGCGTCGCGGCCGTCGGGACGCGCGCTCGGCGTGGTGGCCGCGCGGGGGGCCCTCGGGCCGGCGGTGCGTTGCACGCCTCGCTCGACGCCGGCGCTACGGTGCGTCCGATGAGGCCCGTCGCGCCGCATCTCACGCCGTCACCGCGGCGTCGCGGTCGTGGCCGCGACCGGAGGACGATCGCGCGCCGCCGCGCGGTCGCGCTGACCGTCGTCGTCGCGCTCGCACTCGCGGTCGGCTGGGAGGTGCGCCGCCACCTGCCGGGCGACGTCACCAGCGCGTCCGCGGCGGCGCACGGCGCGACGATCGTGCGCTACGACATCCGCTCGCGCTTCGTGCACCGCACGCTGCCGCAGACCGCGGCGATCCCGGTGGGCGCCGGCGCCACCGGGCGCAGGCCGCTGCTCGTCTTCCTGCACGGCCGCGGCGGCGACGGCAACGAGTCCAACTCGAACTCGGCCTTCTACGACGCGCTGCGCAAGCTCGGCACGCGAGCACCCGTCGTCGTCTTTCCCAACGGCGGCGTCGACTCCTACTGGCACAAGCGCGCGAGCGGCGACTGGGAGCGCTACGTCCTCGACGAGGTCATCCCGCAGGCGGTCAAGCGGCTGCACGCCGACCCGCACCGCATCGCGATCGGCGGCATCTCGATGGGCGGCTACGGCGCGTACGAGATCGCACGGCGACGGCCGGCGGAGTTCTGCGCCGTCGGCGGCCACTCGGCCGCGCTCTGGCTGCAGGCCGGGGGCTCGGCCGCGGGCGCCTTCGACGACGCCGAGGACTACGCGCGCAACGACGTCCTCGCGCTCGCCCGCGCGCGTGGCCGCGCGCCGTGGGGCAAGGCCGCGCTGTGGCTCGACGGGGGAACCGAAGACCCGTTCCGTGCCGGCGGCGAGGCGTTCGCGCGCGCCCTGCGGATCCCCATGCATCACTGGCGCGGCGGCCACGACAGCGACTACTGGCACGCCCACTACACGACGTACCTGCGCTTCTACGCGGACGCGCTCGCGCGCTGCTGATCGAACCGTCGCGCTGCCGCCGCCAGCACCCACGCGCCGCCGATCAGATCGTCGCGCTGGCCGCCGCCAGCAGCACCGGCGCGACCTGCTTCTTGCGGCTCATCACGCCCGGCAGGTCGATGACCCCGTGGACGACCTGCTTGCCGAACGCCCGCTCGGCCAGCTGCTCCGGGCCGGCGACGAGCAGCGTCGTCGAGCGCGCGAGGATATCCGTGACCATCAGCGCGAACATGAGCTGGTCATGGCGCTCGCGATGCGCCTCGACCGCCGACAGCAACTCGCCCGTGCGGTCGGCCAGCACGCTGCCGACCGTCTCGATCTGCGCGACGCTCAGCGACCGCCCGCCGTCGAGCTCGTACTCCTTGAGATCGCGGGCGACGAGATCCGGCGCCGCCACGAGGGCGACGTCCGAGCCGCGCTCGAACATCTCGCGCCCGAACGCGATCGCATCGAGCGACAGCAGCACCTCGAGGTAGCTCGTCGCGACGCGGTCGCGCTCGGTCGTCGTCGGCGAGGTCAGCAGTACCGTGTCCGAGCAGATCGCGCCGAGCAGCATCGTCGCCGCGGGCTGCGTCGGCTCCAACCCCGCGACGCGGAAGCGCTCGGTCACGAGCGTCGCCGTCGAGCCGACGGGATCGAAGATCGCGGTCACCGGCATCTTCGTCTCGATCGAGCCGATGTGGTGGTGGTCGAGGATCTCGACGATCTCCGCCTCCTCGACACCGTGCACGCTCTGCGCGCGCTCGGCATGGTCGACGAGCAGCACGAGCCGCGGCGCGGGATTGACGAGATCAGAGCGCGTCACGAGCCCGATCGGGCGCCCGCCGCGATCCAGCGCGACGGCCGCCCGGTAGTGCACGGTCTTGATCTGCTCGGCGATGTCGGAGATCAGGTCGTCGAGCCCGACCGTCAGCGGATCGCCCTCGACGAACGCGCGCACCGGCTCAGACAGCGTGATCATGCGGCTCGTCACGTAGCTGTCCAGCGGCGACGTCACGATCGGGGTCCCAGCCGCCGCGGCCAGCGCGAGGACCTCCTCGCTCGCCAGCACGCCGTTGCTCAGCACGAGCAGCGACGCCCCCGTCTCGATCGCGCGCATCTGCGAGCGGCGACGGTCGCCGACGACGACGACGTCGCCGCGCTCGACGTTGCTGCGCGACGACGAGTCCATCGCCTGCACCCAGACGCGCCCGCGCACCTCCTTTTCGGCCGACCCACACAGGAGCGCGCCCTCGAGCACCGACACGATCGAGCCGACCGGCGTCGGCGCGTCCAGCCGCGACGCCTCGCGCGACTCGCGGATGTAGCGGCGCGCCAGCGCGCGCTCGGTCAGCACGCCGCGCAACACGCCGGCGTCGTCGACGATCGGCACGACGTCCTTCGGCGCCATCAGCAGCCCGACGTTGCGCACCGGGTCGCCCTGGTGGGCGATCGCGAAGCTCGTGCGCATGACGTCGCGCACGCGCAGCTTGGCGTGCGGCAGGTAGACCGGCAGCGGCGCGCCGCTGCGACCGATGAGCCACGACGTCTGCGCGTTGGCGACCCCGAGGCGCACGGGGACGTACTCGTGGGTCGGGTCGAGGTGGTTCTTGAGCTCGGCATAGCCGATCGCGGACGCGATCGAGTCGGTGTCGGGATTGCGGTGCCCGCAGACGTAGACGCGCCTGCGCTCGGGCTGCACTTCGGAGGAGATGGTCATCGGGGAGGCGAGGAGGATAGGCGGCGCGCGCGTCAGCCCGTGTTGCGCAGGCCACCGGCGATCCCGTTGATCGTCAGCAGGCCGGCCCGCACGAGATCGGGGTCGTCCTGGTCGCCGCCCGAGGCGCGCAGGCGGCGCAGCAGCTCGAGCTGGACGAACGACAGCGGGTCGATGAACGGGTTGCGCCGCGCGATCGTGCGCTGCAGCACCGGCTCGCGGTCCAGCGGGCGCTCCTCGTCGCGCACGTGGCGCAGCTCGCGCACCGTGCGCTGCAGCTCGTCGGAGATCGCACCCCAGATCCGCTCGCGGGCCGCGACGTCGTCGTAGAGCTCGGCGTAGCGGCGCGCGATCTCGAGGTCGGCCTTCGCGCACGCCATCTCGGCGTTGGAGATCAGCGCCGCGAAGAACGGCCAGTCGCGCTCCATCTCCTGCAGGATCGCCGCGCCGTGCTGCTCGCGCGCGCTCTCGAGCGCCGTGCCGAGGCCGTACCAGGCCGGCAGCACCGCGCGCGTCTGCGTCCACGAGAAGACCCACGGGATCGCGCGGTAGTCCTCGATCCGCATCGACTCGCGGCGCTTGGACGGCCGCGAGCCGAGCTGCAGGCGCTGGATCTCGCGCACGGGCGTCGCCGCATGGAAGTACGCCGCGAAGTCCGGGTCGCCGTAGACGAGGCCGCGGTAGGCGAGCGTCGAGCGCTCGGCCATCTCGGCGACGACCTCCTCGTAGCGCTCGACGTTCGCCGGCGCATCGGCCATCGCGCGGTCGAGCGTCGTGATCAGCACGGCGCTCGCCGTCAGCTCGAGCTCGCGATGGGCGATCTCGGTGACGGAGAACTTCGCCGACAGCATCTCGCCCTGCTCGGTGACCTTCAGGCGCCCGGCGACCGTGCCCGGCGGCTGGGCGAGGATCGCGACGTTCGACGGCCCGCCGCCGCGCCCGACCGCGCCGCCGCGACCGTGGAAGAACCGCCAGCGCACGCCGTGCTCGCGCATGACGCTCGTGACCTCGAGCTGCGCGCGGTAGATCCCCCAGCCCGACGCCACGTAGCCGACGTCCTTGTTGGAGTCCGAGTAGCCGACCATCACCTCCTGCTCGCCGACGGCGTCGACGGCGGCGCGGTAGACGGGCGTCTCGAGCAGCGTGCGCATCGTCTGAGCGGCGGCCGCGAGCGTGTCGCCGGATTCGAACAGCGGCACGATCCGCAGCTGCGCCTCGCCGCCGCCGGCCTTCGCGAGCCCGACCTCCTTCATCAGCAGCAGCACCTCGAGCAGGTCGGCGGGGCCGCTCGTACCGGAGATGATGTACGCGCCGAGCGCACCGGCGTGCTCTCCCGCGAGCAGCGCCTGCATCGTGCGGAACGTCTCGACGACCTCCCGCGTCGACGCGCTGAAGACGCGCACGTCGACCGGGATCAGCGGCCGGCGGTCGGCGATCTCGCGCGCGAGCACCGCAATCCGCGCGTCCTCGCCGAGCTGCGCGTAGCCCTCCTGGACGCCGAGCGAGCCGAGGATCTCGTCGATCGCGTGGCGGTGGACGTCGGCGTGCTCGCGCACGTCGACGCGCGCGAAGTGAAAGCCGAAGACCTCGACCTGGCGGATGACGTCGCGCAGCGCGTCGCCGGCGACGAAGGCGGCGTTCTGGCTGCGCAGCGCGCGCTCGGCGACGCGCAGGTCGGCGGCGAGCTCCTCGGAGCAGTGATAGCCGCGCTCCTCGTTGGCACGGGTCGCGGCGACGCGATCGGCGAGCAGCTTGAACAGGCGCCGGTAGGGCTCCTCGGGGTTGCGCTCGTGCACGTGCGTCACGAGCGCCGGGTCGGCGAGCTCCTCGGCTGCCGCGAGCAGCTCGCGCAGCTCCGGCGGCTCGCCGGCGACGCGCGAGGACACGGTGATGCGACCGGCGAGCGCGCTGATCATCTGCTCGAGGTGCATCAGGCAGGCGTCCTTCATGAGCCCCAGCGCGGTGGCGGTCATCTCGGGCGTGACGTGCGGGTTGCCGTCGCGGTCGCCGCCCATCCACGAGCCGAACGTCAGCAGCGGCGGCACGACGACGTCCTCGCCGGGGTAGCTGTCGCGGACGGCGGCGTCGAGGTCGCGGTACAGCGCGGGCACGACCTGGACGAGCGTCGAGGTGAAGTAGATGAGCCCGGCGGTGACCTCGTCGAGGACCGTCGTCGAGACGGCGCGCAGCTCGTCGGTCGTCCACAGCTCCTGGACCGCCGCCTCGACGCGACGACGCACCTCCTCGCGCTCGCCGGGCACGGGGATACGCTCGTCGAGCGAGCGCAGCAGGACGAAGATGCGCGCGAGCTTGTTGACGGTCGTACGCCGCCGCGCCTCGGTGGGGTGCGCGGTCATGACGAGCTGAAGCTCCGCGTCGGCGAGCGCGTCGTGCAGCTGCCCGGCGCTCGTCCCGCCGGCGGCGAGGTGCGTGATCGCGTGGCGCAGCGAGCCGCGGCGCGGCAGCGGCAGCTCGTCGAGCTCGCGTATGCGCAACCGCCGCACGCGGTCGTTGTCCTCGGCGAGGTTCATCAGCTGGTGCCAGCAGGTCAGCATCCGGATCAGCAGCTGCAGCTCGTGCAGCTCGAGGCAGGCGACGAGGCCGGCGAGCTCGTCGGCCGCGGCGCCGTCGCCGTCGCGCGAGCGGCGGCCGAGTGCGACCGCGCGCTGGTGCAGCTCGAGCGCGGGCGGCCCCTCGGTCGCGCAGATGACGTCCTCGAGGACGCCGCTGAGCAGCGCCTCGTCGCTGACGTAGCCCTGGCTGGGCGCGGTGTCGATGGCGGGAGCGGTCGTCATGTCGGGTCTACGGTACCGGCGCCGCCGCGCCACTCCGGCCGGGCGGTCGCGACTTCACACGATCGAAACGACGGCCCTCCGTCCGTGCCGACGCGGCCCGCGGCTCGCCGGGGCGCCGCCGGCGAAGGGCGCGCTCGGGGGCCAGCGGCCGCCATGCGGCGCGGCCGCCGCGATCACCCGGCGCGGAGGCGCGTCAGCCGCAGCCGCGCTGCACGGCCGCCGCGATCACGTAGGCGCGGAAGCGGTAGCCCGCGACGGTGGGGTGGATGCCGTCGCGCAGGTGGACCGTCCCCTTGTGGACCATCCGGTCCCACGGGATCACGGTCAGGCGGGTCCTGGCGGGCGATGTCGCGCAGGACGCGGTTGAGCGCCGTGTACTCGCCCTTGCGCGGCGGGCGGACGATCGCCGGCCAGACGACGCACGCGCCGGGCGGCACCTCGCGCAGCGTGCGGTGCACCCGGTCGGCGAACACGTCG
>DASXCR010000176.1:0-10160 GCA_036491075.1 Solirubrobacteraceae bacterium | reverse complement strand
CGCCGCGACGGACGCCCCGCAGCTCGGGCGCACGCGCGCGCAGGTGACCGCGTTCAAGGCGATGTGCGGGCGCGACCTGTGGGTGATCGCCCGCCACGACCTCGCGGGGTTCCTCGCGCAGAGCCTGCTGCAACCGCTGTTCTACCTGTTCATCTTCGGGCGGGTGCTGCCGGAGATCGGCGCGGCGCGCGGGTCCTACGGAACGCAGCTCTTGCCGGGGATCCTCGGACTGACGCTGTTTCTCACCGCGCTGCAGAACACGGCGCTGCCGCTCGTGATCGACTTCTCGTTCACCAAGGAGATCGAGGACCGGCTGCTCGCGCCGCTGTCGGCGTGGGCGCTCGCGGTGCAGAAGATGTCGATGGCGTCGCTGCGATCGATCTTCGCCGCGCTGGCGATCATCCCGCTGGCCGCGGTGATCCTGCCCGGCGGGGTGAACTTCTCCGACGTGCACTGGCCCGCGTTCGTGGCGCTGCTGCTCGTCGGCCCGTTCGCGGGCGCGTCGGTCGGGCTGCTGATGGGCACCGCGGTCGCGCCGCAGAAGATCAACGTCATGTTCGCGGTCGTGCTGACGCCGCTGCTGTTCACGGGCGCGACGTTCTATCCGTGGCAGGCGCTCGCTCACCTGCGCTGGTTTCAGGTGCTGACGCTGGTGAATCCGCTGACGTACCTGTCGGAGGGTCTGCGCGGATCGCTGACGAACATCCCGGCGCTGGGCGGCGGCTGGGTCGCGCTCGGCCTCGTCGTCGCGACGGCGACGTTCGGGACGCTCGGCGTGCGCGGCTTCTCCAAGCGCGCCGTCGACTGACCGGCGGCGCGCCGCTCGGCCCGCGCCGCTCCGGTCCCGGCCGCCGCGGGCGGCGTCAGCGGGCGACCGGGGGGCCGGGGTCGTAGCGCGCGATGAAGTCGTCGACGTCCGGGCTCGTGAGCTGCGCGACGCGCTCGCGGATCGTCTCGAGCGGCCAGTCCCACCAGGCGATCCGCAGCAGCGCGGCGATCTGGTCGTCGGCGAAGCGCTGGCCGATCTGCCTCGCCGGGATGCCGCCGACGATCGCGTAGGGCGCGACGTCCTGCGTCACCACCGAGCGCGTCGCGACGACGGCGCCGGGGCCGATCGTCACGCCCGACAGGACGACCGTGCCGCGCGTGATCCAGGTGTCGTGGCCGACGTGGATGTCGCCGCGCCCGTAGCGGTGGCCGTCCTCGCCGGCACCGGGCAGGCCGAGGCGCTCGCGCAACGGGAACTGCGCGACCCAGTCCGTGCGGTGCTCGCCGCCGCAGTGAAACAGCGCGTCGTGCGCGACCGAGGCGAAGTTGCCGACGAACACGCGCCCGCCGTCGCCCGTGTCGCGCTGCACGCTCGGGGCGAAGTAGCTGCCGCGACCCATGACGAGCGTGCCCGCGGCGATGTGGCGGCGCGCGTCCTCCTGGAGCGCGAGCACGCCCTCGGCGTTGGAGAGCGCGAACGACCGGCGCGCCAGGCGCAGGGTGCTCGCGCGGTGGCGCGCGCGGGCCGCCCGCGCCAGCGCGCGCCGGCGCAGCGCGGCGGCGCCGCGGCGAGCGGGCGGGCTCGCGGTCGCCGGGTGGTCGTCGTCGGTGCGAGCCACGGGGCGAGCCTATCCCCGGCGCGGTCTACGCTGCGCCGTGTGCGCCGCCCTCCGCCGCTGCCGCTGGGCCCGACCGCTCCGCCGGTCGCGCTGGGCGTGGGGGTCGCGGTCACCGGCATCGCGCTGACGACGCTGCTCGTCTACCCCCTGAAGCACGTCGCGCCGGTCGTGGCGCTGGGCGTGCTGTACCTGCTGGTGGTGCTGCTCGTGTCGAGCCTGTGGGGCGCGTGGCTCGGCGCGGGCACCGCGCTCGCGAGCGCGCTGGCCTTCAACTACTTCCACATCCCGCCGACCGGCCGCCTGACGATCGCCGAGAGCGCGAACTGGGCGGCGCTCGGCGTCTTCTTCGTCGTCGCGATCGTCGCGTCCTCGCTGGCGCAGGCCGCGCGGTCGCGCGCGAGCGAGGTCGCGGAGCGCCGCACGGAGGCCGACCTCGCCGCCGAGATGGCGCGCCTGCTGCTGCGCGGCGGCGACCTGCGGGCCGCGCTCGCGACGGCGGCCCAGCGGCTGTCGGCGGCGCTGGACCTTCCCTCCGCGGCGATCGAGCCCGTGGACGGCGATGGCGTCGAGAACGTCGGGGCCGAGGTCGGTCGGCGGCGGATCGCGATCGCGCTGCACGACGGGGAGCGCCCGATCGGCACGCTGGTCGTGCCGGCCGGTCTGCCCGCGACCACGCTGGCGCGCCTGCGAGAGCGCGTGGCACCCGCGCTCGAGGCGCTGCTCGCCGCCGCGCTCGAGCGCGAGGCGCTGCTCGGCGACCGGGTCGAGACGGCCGCCCTGCGCCGCAGCGACGTGCTGAAGACCGCGCTGCTGCGGTCGGTCTCGCACGACCTGCGCTCGCCGCTGACCGCGATCCTGACCGCGGCCGAGCCGCTGGCGGGCGAGCGGATCGAGGACGCCGATCGCCGCGAGCTGGGGGCGATCGTCGGCGAGGAGGCGCGGAGGCTGGCGCGCTTGGTCGACAACCTCCTCGACCTCTCGCGCTTGGAGACGCACGGCGCGCCGCCGCGGCCGGAGTGGTGCTCGCTCGAGGAGGTCGTGCGCGCCGCCGCCGAGGGCGTCGGCGTGCCGGTGGACACGTTCCAGCTGCGGATGGCACCCGACCTGCCGCCGCTGCGCGCCGACGCCGCGCAGCTCGAGCGCGCGTTCGCGAACCTGCTCGACAACGCCGCGCGGCACGGGGCGGGACATCCCGTGCTGATCCGCGCCTCGGCGGTACGGTCGCGCATCCTCGTGCGGATCGTCGACCGCGGCCCGGGCATCGCGCCGACCGAGCAGGAGCGGATCTTCGAGCCGTTTCACCGCGCGCCCGGAGATCGCGCCGCGAGCCGCGGCTCGGGCCTGGGCCTCGCGATCGCGCGCGGCTTTGTCGAGGTCAACGGCGGCCGCGTGTGGGTGGAGTCGCTGCCGGGGCAGGGCGCATCGTTCGTCGTCGAGCTGCCGATCGAGGCGGCGGCGGACGGGCTCGTGGTCGCGGCCGCGCCCGATCGCTCTGCGGAGGGCGGCCGCAGCGGTCGCGGCGAAGCGTGACCGACGTGCGGTCACCGCTCGCCACGGCCGGCGCCGGGGCCGGGCGCGCGCGCCCAGCTTGCCGCGTCCGTCCCGCCGCGGCCCGGCGCTCGTAGATGGCCGCCGCCGCCGAGCCCACCGTCCTCGTCTGCGACGACGAGTCGCAGATCCTGCGCGCCCTGCGTGTCGTGCTGCGCGACGCGGGCTTTCGCGTGCTCCCCGCGGCGACCGCCACCGAGGCGCTCGACCTCGGCGCCCTGCACGCGCTCGACGCGGCGATCATCGACCTCGTGCTGCCCGACGGGGACGGCATCGAGGTGACGCGCACGCTGCGCGCGTGGTCGCAGATGCCGATCATCGTGCTGTCGGCGATCGACGACGAGGACGAGAAGGTGCGCGCGCTGCAGGCCGGTGCCGACGACTACGTGACGTAGCCGTTCGGCGCCCGCGAGCTCGTCGCGCGCCTGCAGGCCGCGCTGCGCCGCGCGAAGCCGGGCGAGCACGAGCCGGTCCTGCGCGCCGACGGGCTCGAGCTCGACCTCGCCGCGCACGCCGTGCGCCGCGACGGTGCCGAGATCCACCTCACCCCCAAGGAGTTCGACCTCCTGCGCGCGCTGATGCGAAACCGCGGCCGCGTGCTGACGCACCGCGCGCTGCTCGTCGAGGTGTGGGGCAGCGCGTACGGCGACGACAGCGCGACGCTGCGCACGCACCTCGCCAACCTGCGCCGCAAGGTCGAGCCGCCCGACGGCCCGCGCCTGATCCGCACCGAGCCGGGCGTCGGATACCGCTTCGCGGCGTAGACAGGACGCGAGCTCAGCACACCACATCCCGCGGAGCCGAAGGGAGACCGGCTTGGATGCCAGCTGCCGGTGTCAGGGCGTCGGCGAGCCGTCTTCACAACATCTGCATGCCGGCGGCCGCTTCCTGCACACGGCCTTGACGAGGGCGGACCTACGGTCGTGCGCATGGACATCGCCGCCATCGCCCTCGCCCTCGTCTGCTTCGCGATCCTGCTCGCGGCGATCGAGCTGATCGACCGGATATGAGCGCCGCGGACCTCTTCGGGCTCGTCGTCTGCATCGCCGTCTTCTGCTACCTCGTCTACGCCCTGCTGCGCGGGGAGCGGCTGTAGTGCTGCAAGGCTTCGTACAGATCGGCGTCTTCTTCGCGATCGTGGTCGCGCTCGCGCCGCTGCTCGGGCGCTACATGGCACGGGTGTTCGGCGGCGAGCGCGTCGCGCTCGGCCGCGTCGTGCGGCCGCTCGAGCGCACGCTGTACCGCGTGCTGCGCGTGGACCCCGAGCACAGTCAGGGCTGGAAGGCCTACGCGACCTCGCTGCTCGCGTTCTCCTTCGTCGGCTTCCTCCTGCTGTACCTGATCCTGCGCACGCAGTCGATCCACCCCGGCGCGCTGAACCCGCAGGGCTTTCACTCCGCCACGTGGGACGTCAGCTTCAACACCGTCTCGTCGTTCGTGACGAACACGAACTGGCAGTTCTACGGCGGCGAGACGACGATGACCTATCTCAGCCAGATGGCCGGCCTCGCGGTGCAGAACTTCCTCTCGGCAGCGGTGGGGATCGCGGTGCTCGTGGCGCTGATCCGCGCGCTCGCCGCCCGCGGCGAACGCACCCGCGGCGCCGGCGACGCCATCGCCGCGCCCGACGGCATCGGCAGCTTCTGGGTCGACATCACCCGCGCCACGCTCTACGTGCTGGCGCCGCTGTCGATCGCCGGCGCGCTCGTGCTCGCCTCGCAGGGCGTCCTGCAGGACTTCTCGCACTACCTGCACTTCACCACCGTCACCGGCGCCGCATCGCAGCTGCCCGGCGGCCCGGTCGCCTCCCAGATCGCGATCAAGATGCTCGGCACCAACGGCGGCGGCTTCTTCAACGTGAACTCGGCGATGCCGTTCGAGAACCCGAGCGCGTTCACCAACTGGGTCGAGATGGGGCTCATGTTCGTCATCCCCGCCTCGCTGCCGTTCACCTACGGGCGCATGGTCGCCAACCGCCGCCAGGGCGTCGCGATCTTCGGCGTGATGCTCACCCTGCTGCTCGTCTCGACCGTCGTCGTCTACGTCGCCGAGCAGCACGGCACGCCCGCACAGCATCTCGCGGGCGTCAGCACGCACGCCATGAGCGGCTCGGCCGGCGGCAACCTCGAGGGCAAGGAGCAGCGCTTCGGGATCGCGAGCACGAGCGCCTTCACCGCGCTGACGACGGTGATCTCGTGCGGTGCGGTGAACGCGGCACTGGAGTCCTTCACCGGCATCGGCGGGCTCGTGCCGTTCGCCGACCTCGCCTACGGGGAGAGCGTCTTCGGCGGCGTCGGGACCGGGCTGTACACGATGCTGCTCTATGTCCTGCTCGCCGTCTTCCTCGGCGGGCTGATGGTCGGCCGCACGCCCGAGTACCTCGGCAAGAAGCTCGCCGCGCGCGACATCAAGCTCGTCACGATCGGGACGATCGTCACCCCATTCGCGGTTCTCGTCTCGACGACGATCGCGCTGGCGACGAAGTACGGACGCCCGTCGGTCTTCGCCTCGGGCCCGCAGGGATTCTCCGAAACGCTGTACGCGTACATGTCGCAGGCCAACAACAACGGCTCGGCGCTCGCGGGCTTCACCGGATATGTCGCACCGAACGCCGGCAACCTCGGCGCGCACGGGATCACGTTCGCCGACCTGCTCGGCGGCGTGACGATGCTCTTCGGCCGCTACGTCCCGATCCTCGTCGTGCTCGCGATCGCGGGCTCGCTCGTGACGCGCCGCGTCTCCCCCGCGGGCCTCGGCACGATGCGCACCGACACGCCGACGTTCGCCTTCATGCTCGGCGGCGTCGTGATCCTCGTCGGGGCGCTGACGTTCTTCCCCGCCCTGCTCCTCGGCCCCGTCGTCCAGGGCCTCACCACGCGGCTGTTCTGAAGCGATGAAGCGCCAGCTCACCACCGCCGCCGTCGCCGTCGTCCTGTTCACGCTGGTGCTCGGCGCGGGCTACCCGCTCGCGATCACCGCCGTCTCGCAGCTCGCGTTCCCCGGCGCCGCGAACGGCTCGAAGCTCACGCGCGACGGCCGCGTCGTCGGCTCGCGGCTCGTCGCGCAGGCGTTCACGAAGCCGGTGCTCGACGCGCGCGGCAGGCCGCGCCACGACGCCGCGGGCGACGCGCTCACCGCGCCCGACCCGCGCTACTTCCAGCCGCGCCCCTCGGCGACGGGCTACAGCGCGACCGCGACGTTCTTCGCCAACCGCGGCCCGAACAGCGCCGCCGCGCGCGACTTCTACCGCGACGCGCTCGCGGCGTACCTCGCACTCGAGCGCCCGCACGATCCGAGCCTGACCGCGCGCGCCGTCCCCGTCGACGCGGTCACGACCTCCGGATCGGGCGTCGACCCGCAGATCTCGATCGCGAACGCGCATATCCAGGCGCACCGCGTCGCGGCGGTCCGCGGGATCGCGCTCGCGCGCGTCGACGCCCTGGTCGATCAGAGCACCGATGGGCGCTTTGCGGGCATCGCCGGCGAGCCCGGCGTGAACGTGCTCGAGCTCGACCTCGCGCTCGATCGATCGGAGTCCAGGTGAGCGCCCCCACCCGCCCCGCCGCGCTGCTGCGTCGCGACGTCCTCGGTCCGGCGCTCGGACAGTCGATCGTCAAGCTCGACCCGCGCGTGCAGATCCACAACCCGGTGATGTTCGTCGTCGAGATCGGCGCGGCGATCACGACCGGCGCGTGGCTGATCCAGCTGCTCGGCGGCGGGTCGCTCGGCGGCGGCGACGAGCCCGCGTGGTTCACGTGCACCGTCACGGTCTGGCTGTGGCTGACCGTCGCCTTCGCGAACCTCGCCGAGGCGTTCGCCGAAGGGCGCGGCCGCGCGCAGGCCGCCGCGCTGCGCGCGATGCGCTCGGAGACGGTCGCGACGCTGCGCGACGGGAGCACGGTCGCGGCGAGCGAACTGCGGCGCGGCGACGTCGTCGTCGTGCAGGCCGGCGAGGCGATCCCGGGGGACGGCACGGTGATCGAGGGCATCGCATCCGTCGACGAGTCGGCGATCACCGGCGAGTCCGCGCCCGTCATCCGCGAGTCCGGCGGCGACCGCAGCGCCGTCACCGGCGCCACGAAGGTGCTCTCCGACCGGATCGTCGTGGAGATCACGCAGGAGCCCGGACGGTCGTTCCTCGATCGCATGATCGCGCTCGTCGAGGGCTCGCAGCGGCGCAAGACGCCCAACGAGGTCGCGCTGAACATCCTGCTCGCGGGCCTGACGCTGATCTTCGTCGTCGTGATCGTGTCGCTGCGGCCGTTCGCCGCCCACGCCGGGACGCCGATCTCGATCACGACGCTGATCGCGCTGCTCGTCGCGCTGATCCCGACGACGATCGGCGCGCTGCTGAGCGCGATCGGGATCGCCGGCATGGACCGCCTCGTGCGCCGCAACGTGCTGGCGATGTCCGGCCGCGCGGTCGAGGCGTCCGGCGACGTCGACGTGCTGCTGCTCGACAAGACCGGCACGATCACGCTCGGCAACCGCCAGGCGTCCGAGCTCGTGCCGATGCCGGGCGTCGCCGAGGACGAGCTCGCCGGCGCGGCGCAGCTCGCCTCGCTCGCCGACGAGACGCCCGAGGGCCGCTCGATCGTCGTGCTCGCCAAGCGCTACGGCATCCGCGAGCGGTCGCTGCAGCCGCACGAGGCGACGTTCGTCGCGTTCACCGCGCAGACGCGGATGAGCGGCGTCGACTACGACGGCACGCAGCTGCGCAAGGGCGCGGCCGACGCGATCGTCGCCTTCGTCGAGCACGAGGGCGGCCGGCCGCCGGCCGAGCTCTCCGCGCAGGTCGATCGCATCGCGCGGGCCGGCGCGACGCCGCTCGTCGTCGCGCGCGACGCCCAGGTGCTCGGCGTGATCTGCCTGCAGGACACGGTCAAGGAGGGCATGCGCGCGCGGTTCGATCAGCTGCGCGCGATGGGGATCCGGACGGTCATGGTCACCGGCGACAATCGCCTGACGGCCGCGAAGATCGCCGAGGAGGCGGGCGTGGACGACTTCCTCGCGGAAGCGACGCCCGAGCGCAAGCTCGAGCTGATCCGCGCCGAGCAGGCCGAGGGGCGCCTCGTCGCGATGACCGGCGACGGCACGAACGACGCGCCCGCGCTCGCGCAGGCCGACGTCGGCGTCGCGATGAACACCGGCACCCAGGCCGCGCGCGAGGCGGGCAACATGGTCGACCTCGATTCCAATCCGACGAAGCTCATCGAGATCGTGGAGGTCGGCAAGCAGCTGCTGATCACGCGCGGCGCGCTGACGACGTTCTCGATCGCCAACGACGTCGCGAAGTACTTCGCGATCCTGCCGGCGATCTTCGTCGCCACGTACGCGCGCCCCGGCGACGCCCGCGGCCCGCTCGCGGCGCTGAACGTCATGCATCTCGGCACGCCGCGGTCGGCGATCATCTCGGCGATCGTCTTCAACGCGCTCGTGATCCCGCTGCTCGTCCCGCTCGCGCTGCGCGGCGTGCGCTACCGGCCGATGGGCGCGACCGCGCTGCTGCGCCGCAACCTCGTCGTCTACGGGCTCGGCGGGCTGATCGCGCCGTTCATCGGGATCAAGCTGCTCGACCTGCTCGTCCACAACGTGCTGGGAGCCTGATGGCGTGGGTCCGCGGCGTGGGCGTCACACGATCTTCCTCGGGATGGCGCCGGGCGTCGGCAAGACCTATCGCATGCTGCAGGAGGGCCATGCCGAGCTCGAGGCGGGGCGCGACGTCGTGATCGGGCTGCTCGAGACGCACGGCCGCGGCGACACCGCGGCGGTCGCGACCGGGCTCGAGCTGCTCGCGCGCCGGCGCGTGGAGTACCGCGGCGCGATGCTCGACGAGATGGACCTGCCGGCGATCCTCGCGCGGGCGCCGGAGCTGTGCCTGATCGACGAGCTCGCGCACTCCAACGCACCCGGCACCGAGCACGCCAAGCGCTTCGAGGACGTCGAGGACGTGCTCGGGGGCGGGATCGACGTGCTGTCGACGATCAACGTCCAGCACCTCGAGTCGCTGAACGACCGCGTTGCGGAGCTGTCGGGCGTGCGCGTCCGCGAGACCGTGCCCGACGACGTGCTCGGCCGCGCCGACGAGATCGTGCTCATCGACCTCTCCCCCGACGCGCTGCTCGCACGCCTGCGCGCCGGCAGGATCTACCCGCCGGCGCGCATCGAGGCGTCGCTGAACGGCTTCTTCCGGATCGAGAACCTGTCGGCGCTGCGCGAGGTCGCGCTGCGCGAGGTCGCCGAGGAGAGCGAGTCGCGGCGCCTGCGGATCGTCGGTGCGCGCACGCCGGACGGCGCGCGCGAGGCGATGGCCGCGCACTCGCCGCGCGCGGTCGGCGAGCGGCTGCTCGCGCTCGTCGAGCCGGTGCCGGGCGCGCAGCGGCTCGTGCGGCGGGCGTGGCGCTCGGCGCAGCGCCTCGGCGCGCAGCTGGACCTGTTGTGGGTCGCTCCGCCGAGCATCGGCGGCTCGGATCCGGAGCGCGAGCGCCAGCTCGGCGCCTTGCGCCAGCTCGCTTCGGTGCTCGGTGCGACGCTGATCGTGCAGCCCGGCGACGACGTCGCGGCGACCGTCGCGCAGATCGCCCGCCGGCAGGGGACGACATACATCCTGCTCGGGCGCGCACGACCGGCGCGCGGGCTGGCGCGCCTGCGGACGCCGCTGGCGCAGCGGCTCATGGAGGCGCTGCCGGGAGTCGACGTGCGGATCGTCGCCGACCGCTCGCGATCGACGGAGGAGTCGCGATGAGCGCGAGCGCGGCGATCGATGCGGGCCATGGGAGCGAGTCGTGGCGCCGATACCCCGCCATATGGGGAACACCCGCCACGACCTCATCGATCGGGTCCGGCCGGCGCCGGGGGCTCGCGTGATCGCGACGCTGGCCATCGCGGTCGGCGCGGCCGCCTGCCTCGGGAGCGGCGCGGCCGGCTGGCGGCTGCGTGCGCTGCGCTCGTCGCCGGCGAAGCACGCCGCCGCCGGCACGCGGCGGATCCTGCTGCCATTCGCCG
>DASXCR010000175.1:0-1684 GCA_036491075.1 Solirubrobacteraceae bacterium | reverse complement strand
ACCGGGCGGACGCCGCGACCAGCCGGGCGACGTCGATCGCCATCGCCGGCGGCGTGCTGCTGCTGGCGATGATGGTCCTCGCCCTCGTGTTCCTGCGGCGAGGAGTCGTCCGGCCGGTCTCGACCGTCGCCGATGCGGCCGGCCTCATCGCCGGCGGCGACCTCGCGGCGCGCGTCCCGCCGCGCGGCGGGCGCGGCGAGGTGCAGGCGCTCGGCAGCTCGTTCAACACGATGGCCGCCTCGCTCCAGGAGTCCCACGGCCGCACGACGCGCCAGACCGCCGAGCTCGAGGCTCAGCGGGCCGAGCTCGTCGCGGCCGTCGAGCGGTTGGGCAGCGAGAAGGCCCGCGTCGAGCGCTACCTGCGATTCGGCCGGCGGATCGCGGTGGAGTCGGAGGTCGACGTCGCCGCCGAGACGGTCCTCACCGAGCTGACCGAGCTCGCGGGCTGCCGCGCCGGCGCCCTGTACGTGATCGACAACGACCGCGAGGATGCGCCGCTCCTCGCTGCCGTGGTCGGCGACGTGGAGCCGCCGCGGACGATCGAGGACGGATCGCCGGTCACCCGGGTGCTGGAGTCCGGCTATCTCGCCCGCGGGAAGCAGCCGATCCTCGGCCCCGACGGCAGCGACGAGCTGCACATCCCGCTGCGCACCGGCCACCTGAACGTGGGCGCCGTCGTCCTCGCCGATCCCGAGGAAGGGCGCTTCAGCGCCGAGGCGGTGGAGACGGCGGCCGATCTGGCCGTGCAGGCGGCGGTGACGCTGGCCAAGGCGCTGCTGCTGCGCTCTGTGCGCGAGTCCGCCACCCTCGTGCGCGCCGTGCTCGACGCCACGCCGGACGCGATCGCGGTCACCGACGGCGATGGCGTCACCGTCCTCGAGAATCCGCCGATGCGCGCGGTCCGCGCAGCGCTGGTCGAGAGCGCTCGCGCGCCCGGCGGCGGCTTTCGCACCGACTTCCAGGTCGACCTGTCCGACCCCGACGCCGAGGTGCGCGACGAGCTGGAGCTACTCGGGACCCGGCGCCTCTTCGCCCGCTACGTCGGGCCGGTGCGCGGCGGCTCCGGAATGCGCGTCGGGCGGCTCGTCGTCCTGCGCGAGATCACCGCCGAGCGCGAGGCCGACCGGATCAAGGACGAGTTCTTCGCCCTCGTCTCGCACGAGTTGCGCACGCCGCTGACCGCGATCATCGGCTACGTCGAACTGGTCCTCGACGACGACGAGGACGCGCTGGACGACACGCACCGCACGCACCTGGAGATCGCGCAGCGCAACGCGCGCCGGCTCCTGCGGCTGGTCGGCGACCTGCTCTTCGTCGCCCAGGTGGAGACCGGGCAGCTGATGCTCGAGATGGCCGAGATTGACCTCGCCGACGTCGCCGCGCGCTCGCTGGAGACCTTCCTGCCCCGCGCGCGACAGGCGGGCATCGACCTCGGCGCCGACGTCACGCGCGTCGCGCCGCTGCTCGGCGACCGGGACCGCCTCGGCCAGGCGCTCGAGAACCTGATCGCCAACGCGGTCAAGTTCACACCCGAGGGCGGGCACGTCGAGGTTCGCGTCCGTCGCGAGGGCGACGAGGCCGTCATCTCGGTCGCCGACACCGGTCCGGGCATTCCCGTCGAAGAGCAGAAGCACCTGTTCGAGCGTTTCTTCCGCGCCGAGCTCGCGGTGCGAGGCGCGGTCGA
>DASXCR010000174.1:0-9549 GCA_036491075.1 Solirubrobacteraceae bacterium | reverse complement strand
GAAGTAGCGCGCGACGAGCGCCGGGCTGTGGCACGTCCCGACCCCGCACTGGTTGGCCTCGTTCCACGCCGAGTACGTCGTGATCGTCGGATAGCGCGCGCGGAAGCGCAGGAACTGCGCGAGGAACGCGGCCGGCGTCGGCGGCTTGCGACCGCCCCGCCCGCTCGACCGGGCGAACGTCAGCAGCGGCTCGGCGCCGATCGCCCGCGCGCCCGCGACCCACGCATCCAGATCGGCGGTCGCGCTCGGCGAGCGCAGCGTGTCCCACGCGACCGACCGCCGCGCATAGCCGAGGCGCAGCGCCCGCAGCCGCGCGTCGCCGAAGATCGCCGCCTTCTGATCGGCGATGCCGACCTTCACCTTCAGCGGGCCCGTCACGGATGTGAGCCCGGCTGCGAGGGCCGTCCCCGGAGGAGCGAGCACCGCGACGAGCAGGCTCACAACCAGGACGACGACGCTGCGGGCGCTCGAAGACGAGGCATCCATACGCGTGGCAGCCTAGCGGCGCCGGAGCGCGCGGGCCGGGCATCGAGACACACGGGCCACGGCAGCGGGACACCCAGGACTCGAACCTGGAACCCCCGGTTTTGGAGACCGGTGCTCTGCCAATTGAGCCAGTGTCCCGTGCGTTCTGAGCGTACCGCAGCACCGCCGGCGCGCGGCCGCGCGAGGCTTCGAAGGAAAGTCCATGCATCGGGTAGCTCCTGACATGGCACCCGCTACCCTGCGGGTAGATCATTGCGCACACAACCACTTCAGTCGTCCATCTCAACCCAAGGGAACAAGCCATGAGCGCCACCACCACAGCACTGCCCACCGGAACCTGGAACGTCGATCCGACGCACTCGCGCGTCGGCTTCACCGTCAAGCACATCGGCATCTCGAAGGTGCGCGGCGAGTTCGGCGAGTACTCGGGCCAGCTCGTGATCGCCGAGGACGGCACGGCCACCGCCAGCGGCACGGTCAACGTCGCTTCGATCGACACCTCCGACGCAAATCGTGACGGGCACCTCAAGTCGGCGGACTTCTTCGACGCCGAGAACTACGCCGACATCACGTTCACGTCGACCTCGATCACCGCGATCGACGACGAGAACTACGAGATCGTCGGCGACCTGACGCTGCGCGGGGAGACGCACCCGGTCACGCTGAAGGCCGAGCTCGGCGGCACGGAGAACGACCCCCAGGGCAACGAGCGCGTCGGCCTGGAGATCACGGGCGAGCTCAGCCGCGGCGAGTACGGCATGAAGTTCAACATGGCGCTCGGCAGCGGCAACCTCGCCGTCAGCGACAAGGTCAAGCTCGAGCTCGACATCTCCGCCACGAAGCAGACCGACGCGGCGTAGCTCCCAGGCGCGCAGGCCGTCACACTTCGCACTCGGTGCCGTCTCCACTGAAAGCCCGAGCGTGAGCATCCTGCGCGCCGACCCGGCCGCGCCCTCGGACGGGCGCGGCGACGGCCGGCTCACCGTCGACCGTCTCGAGCATCGACACGATCCCGTCGAGGTCGTGCTGTTCGACGTCCTGGAGGTCGGCAGCGGGGGCGACGAGGTCCGCGAGCCCCATCGCCATGACTACCACGAGCTGATCTGGACCCGCGCGGGATCCGGCCACCACTCGATCGACAACCGCGCGGTCGCCGTCGTGCCGGGAACGATCACGGTCATCGGGCGCGGGCAGGTCCACGTCTTCGAACGCGCCCACGGCCTCGTCGGAGCCGCCGTGCGCTTCGGCGAGGAGCTGCTGCACGAGGGCCCGATCGCGCGCTCGGACCCCGCCTGGCTGTTCGGCGGCTGCGGCGGCTGGACGGTCACCGTCCCCGAGAGCCAGCGCGACGCGCTCGAGGCGACGATCGGCGCGCTCGCCACCGAGACCGCCGGCCCGCTGGACGGGCGCAGCGCCGACCTGCAGCGCCACCTGCTGTCCGTGCTGCTGCTGTGGATCGAGCGCTGGTACGACGGGCAGCGCACCGAGCGTCGCGGCGAGGACGACGCCCAGCTCGAGCTCTACCGGCGTTTCTCGAGCCTGCTCGAGCGCGACTTCGCCGCCCATCACGACGCGGGCCACTACGCCGAGGCGCTCGCGATGCCGCCCGCCGCGCTGTCGCACGCGCTGGCGCAGGTCGTGGGGCGCTCGACGAAGGAGCTCGTCACGGACCGCGTCATGCTCGAGGCCGCACGGCTGCTGACGTTCACCGATCGCACTATCGGCGAGGTCGCCTACGCCACGGGCTTCTCCGACCCGCTGTACTTCTCGCGCGCCTTCAAGCGCCAGCACGGCGAGCCGCCGACGCTCTTCCGCGATCGCACGCGCGGCGTCGTCGTGTAGCGCCCGGCGCCGCCGGCGCCGCGGGTACGCGGCGGGCACGACCCGCACGCGATGTCCATGCATCCGCGACATCGAGCCATGTAACACGAGGTCCGCCCGAGCGACACTGTGTCCATGAGCACGACGACCCCCACAGACCGGCTCGCTGGGTTGCTGCCCGGCACGCTGCGCCTCGGCCCGACCCACCTCACGGTCTCCAACCTCGACGGCTCGATCGCCTTCTACGAGCGCACGGTCGGCCTGCAGCTGCACGACCGCGCCGGCGCCACGGCGATCATGGGCGCCGGTGCCGAGGACCTGCTCGTCCTCTTCGAGCATCCGGACGCCGGCCTCGGCGGACGCCACGCCGGCCTCTACCACTTCGCCCTGCTGTTCGACTCGCGCGAGGAGCTTGCGCGCGCGGTCGTGCGGCTCGCGGAGTCACGCACGCGGATCGAGGGCGCGTCGGACCACGGCGTGTCCGAGGCGATCTACCTGCGCGATCCCGACGACAACGGCATCGAACTGTACGTCGACCGCCCGCGTTCGCAGTGGCCTCCCCCACGCCAGCCCGACGAGCGCGTCGAGATGTACACGATCGCGCTCGACATGCAGGCACTGATGCGGACCGTCGCCGGCGAGTCGCCGCAGGCGCTCGCGGGCTCCGGGCTGCGCACCGGCCACCTGCACCTGCACGTCGCCGACGTCGAGCGCGGCCTCGCGTTCTACCGCGACGTCCTCGGCTTCGAGGTCATGGTGAACCTCGGCAGCGCGGCCTTCGTGTCGGCGGGCGGATATCACCACCACCTCGGCTTCAACGTCTGGCTCGGCAGCGACGTGCGGCCCAAGCCGGCGGACGCGGCCGGCCTGCGCCACTGGACGGTGCTGCTCGAGAGCGCGGAGGACGTCGAAGCGGTTCGGGCGCGGGTCGCTGCGGCCGGCCTCGCGGCCGAGGACTACGAGCGCGGCTTCCTCGTGCGCGATCCGTGGGAGACGGCGGTCGTGTTCGCCGTCGCGCCGCGCGCGTCCGTGGCCGCCTGACCGCGGGCGCGCCGGCGCGCGGCGCGCTGCTCGCGCGCGCCGACGGCGCCGTAGGTCAGCCGAGCGCCGCCTCCAGCACGCGCTTGGCGATCGGCGCCGCCGACCTTCCGCCGAAGCCGGCGCCGACCAGCATCACCGCCACCGCGACCTTCGGATGCTGCGCCGGCGCGAACGCGACGAACCAGGCATCGGCGTCCTTGGGATCCTTGGAGTTGGGGCGCAGCTCGGCCGTGCCGGTCTTGCCCGCGACCTGGACACCCGGGATCGCCGCCGCCGTCCCGGTTCCCGAGCGCACGACGTCGAGCATCATCGTGCGCACCTCGTGCGCGACCCTCGCCGGGATCGCGCGGTGGCGCACGACATCGTCCAGCGTCGCGACGCGCGGGCGGGCGCGCAGGCCGCCCGTCGCGATCGTCGCCCCGACCGACGCCATCTGCAGCGGCGTCGCGAGGTCGCGGTCCTGTCCGATCGACGCGGCGCCGACGGCGAGGTCGTCGCGCAGGCCCGACGCCGGCGAGATGCTGCTCGGCTTCTCCGCGGGCAGCGTCGGCGCCGACCCGAAGCCGAACGCGTGCGCCGTCTCCACGAGCCGCTTCGCGCCGAGCTTCGCGCCGAGTGGCGCGAAGACCGAGTTGCAGGAGTCCACGAACGCCTGCGTCAGCGTGCCGCCGCAGCGCTCGCCGTCGGCGTTGCCGAGCTTGACGCCCGACAAGGTCGCGAACGTCGCCTGCGGATAGCTCGTCAGCGGGCGGGCGACGCCATGCTGCAGCGCGGCCGAGACCGTGACGATCTTGAAGGTCGAGCCGGGCGGCTGGGGCGCCGACACGGCGAGCCCGGCCAGCGCGAGGATCGCGCCGTCGTGCGGGCGGATCACGGCCACGCCGCCGGACTTCGCCCCGAGCGCCTTCTGCGCCGCGCGCATCAGCGCGGGCCGCAGCGTGGTGTGCACGGAGCGTCCGACGACGGTGTGCGTCCGCGCGACGACGCGCTTGCCGAACATCAGGATCGCCGACGGATGCCCGGCCAGCCGGCGGTCGTAGACGCGTTCCAGACCGGTCGGCGCGGGCGACGCGACCCCGGCCACCGACGCGCCGAGCGGGGTGGCGTTCAGCCGCGTGCCGTCCGCCGCGAGCACCTGGCTGCGCGCGGGCTGCTGCCCGGCCCGCCGGGTCACCGACTCGCCGCTGCGCAGCCCGGGGAGCCGCAGCGCGGGCTTCCAGTCGATGCCCGCCGTATCGCCCGCGCCCGAGACGCGGAGCGCGAGCGTGCCGCGCAGCGTCCCGAAGTCGCGTAGGCCGACGGTCACCGCCAGCGCCATGCTGCCGCCGTGCTCGGAGCCGAGCCTGCCGGCACGCACGGTCTGGGCGAGTGCCGCGCGATCGGCGTTGCGGTAGTCGCGCACGAAGGTCGCCTGCGGATAGGCACGGCGCGCGGCGGGTGTCAGCGCGCGCCACATCGCGGCGTGGTCGCCGTGCTCCCAAGCCGTCGTGAAGCGCACGGCGGCGGCGTGCCGGTCGTCGCGCGCCCGGGCCCTCGTATGCCAGAGCCACGCGGCGGCGGCGCCCGCCGCAACGACGACGAGCGCCGCGAGCCAGATCCACGGCACCCGGCGACCGCGGCCGCCGCGCATCCGCGCGCCGCCGCCTCCCAGTCGCGCGCGACCGCGCCGCCGCGAGCCCGACCGGCTGCTCGGCAGCAGCACGGAGCTCGGCCCGAGTCCTCGACGACCTCCGCGGCGGCGAGCCATCGCGACCCGTCAGCCGCCCGAGGTCGTGCCGGGCTGGACGGGGCCGCAGCCGGCGCGCCCGGCCTTCAGCTGGGCGGCGGTCGGCGGATCGGCCGCGAGCAGCTCCGGCACGGTGACCGACCGCAGGCCCCGCCGCTTCAGCACGGGCAGGATGCCGCGCAGGGCGCGGATCGTCTGGCCGCGGTTCTCATGCATGAGGACGATCGAGCCGGGCCGGACGTTGCGCCGCACGGTGGCGGAGATCTCGCGGTAGTCCGCGGGCGGCGAGACGCGCGAGTCGGTCGAGTCCACGTCCCACAGGATCTCGGCCATGCCCTGGCCGCCGACGTACGCGTCGATCGCGTCGTCGTGCGCGCCGTAGGGTGGGCGGAACAGGTCGACCGGGGTGCCGGCGGCGTCGAGCGCCACGCGGCGCCCACCGGCGATCTCGGCCTTCGCCTCCGCGAACGCCAGCGTCGGAAGGTCGGGGTGGGTCATCGTGTGCTCGCCGATCGCCGCGAGCGAGCGCTCCCGAGGCGGCAGCTGCGGAAAGCGCGCGACGCTCTTTCCGACGAGGAAGAACGTCGCCCGCTGTCCCGCCTTGCCGAGCTCGCTCAGCGCGTAGTGCGTGTACGGGCCGGGGCCGTCGTCGAACGTCAACGCGACGAGCTTGCCGTGCCGGCCGCCGCAGAAGATCGGCTTCGCGAGACCGGCGAATCGCGCGACCGCGGTCTGCTGGGCGGCCGGCGTCGGCAGCGCCCCGCTCGTCGCGGTCGCCGGCCGTGCTGCGGTCGAGGCCGCAGTCGAGCGCGCGGTCGCGGCGGGGTGCCCACCGGACGACCCGGATCCCGAGGATCCCGCCCCGCAGCCCGCGAGCACGGCGAGCGCGACCGTGGCTGGGAACACGATCCGCGCCGATCTCCAGGAGCGACGCCGGCCGCGCTCGATGCCGATCATGGTCCCGATGATGTCAGCGACGGCGGCGCCACGCGCGACGTCCGCAGCGCCCTCGCACGCGTCGCAGGCGAGACACCCGCGACAGCTGCCGTCGCCCTCCGCCGCGATCAGGCCGCGGTAGCGGCCCCGTCCTCCGCCGTCTCGTGCGCGGCGCGGCGCTGCTCGATGAGCTCGCTGAGGATCACCTGGATCGAACCCGCCACGGGGATCGCCGCAAGCGCGCCGAGGATGCCCGCGACCTCGGTCCCGAGGATGATCGCGACGAGCACCGCCAGCGCCGACAGGTTCAGGGCGCGGCCGTAGATCAGCGGGCGCAGCGTGTGGCCCTCGATCAGGTGGTAGACGAGCATCAGCCCGAACACGACGCCGGCCGCCACGAGGCTGACCGTCAGCGCGACGAGGCTCAGCAGCAGCGTCACGATCGCCGGCCCGATGTACGGGATCACCTCGATGATCGCCGTGAAGAGCCCGAGCGGGAAGGCGTACGGAACGCCCGCGATCAGCAGGACGACCGTCGCGACGCAGCCGGCGGCGAAGCTCGCGAGCAGATTGCCGGTGACGAACCCGCCGACGGACTTGTAGACGCCGGTGCCGATCCGCTGGCTCGCCGCCAGATGGTGCTCGGGGATCAGGTCGCACACGCGCCGGCGCCACTCCGGACCCTCGAGCAGCATGAACAGCGTCAGGAAGCCGATGATGAAGATCCCGCCGATCGTGGTCGCCACGCCCTCGGCGACGCCGAGCGCCGGCAGCGCGACCCCCGGCAGCGCGCCGGTGCTCTGCTTCGTCAGCTTGCTGACCTGCTCGACGACGTGGTACTTCTTCTCGAGGAAGCCGAACGGCCCGCGACCCTTCGTCAGGTCCTGCACGAGGCCCGGCAGCGCCTGCACGAAGTGCGTGATCTGCGTGACGAGCGGCGGGATGAACACCGCCGCGAGCAGCACGAAGAAGAACACGACGAGGACGTACACGGTCGCGACGGCCGTCCCGCGGCCGAGACCGCGGCGCTGGAAGAACTCGACCGCAGGGTTCAGCGCGAGCGCGAGGAACAGCGCCACGGCGATCAGCGTCAGGCCCTGCTGGGCGAGCACGACGAAGCCGATCGCGATCACGACCCCGAGCACGGTGCCGAGCGCGATCAGGATCGTTCGCGGCCGGAAGGTGACGACCCGCTCGGGGGCGCGATCCGGGCGAGCGGCTGCGGTCGCGGCCGCGGCGGCCGCGATGGCGGGCGCCGCGTCCGGCGGCGGCGGCGCCACCTTCCTCGGGCGGCGCGGGGTCACGCCGGCGCCTCTTGGGGCGCGGCGCGCGGATCGGGCGGGCACATGCTGCGCGCACCCTACGCGTTCGGGGCGGGCGGGCCGCGTGCGTTCAGCCGGTTGGCGCGCGGCGGCGGGCGGCTACGCGTGTCACGCCGAAGCAGCCGCGAGCGCCGCGTCGAGCGTCTTGACCGTCTGCGGCCCGACGAGCGTGCGGACGATCCGGCCGCGCGCGTCGACGGCGAACGTCGTCGGGAGCCCATGGATCCCGTAGTCGTCGCCGACGGAGTCGTCGCCGTCGCGCAGCACCGGGAACGTCCAGTGGTGGCTGGCGACGAACCTGCGCGCGTCGCCGGCGTTGTCGCCGGTGTCGACGCCGACGATCCGCACGCCGGGCGCCTGGCGGGCGAACGCCGTGAGCGCGGGCGCCTCCTTCTGGCACGGATGGCACCAGCTCGCCCAGAAGTTCACGAGCACCGCGTGGCCGCGCAGGGTCGCGAGCGTCGTCGCCGGCGCCCGCAGCACCTGGCGCGGCAGCGCGGGCGCCGGGCGCACGGCGGCCGCGTCGTGCGCCGGGCGCAGCGCGACCACCGCCGCGAGCACCAGCGCCACGGCCACGACCGCCCCGGCGATGCGACCGCGCGTCACGTCAGCTCACGGCGAGCCGGCGGATGTCGTGCACGACGTCGGTCGGCTTGAAGTTCGCCGGGTACAGCGTCATCAGCTTGCCGCTCGCGCTGATCCCGTAGACGAGCGCCGAGTGCGCCACGAGCGTCGGATCGCTCGAGTCCTGCTGCGAGCCGACGTTCCAGGCCTTCCAGGTGCGCCCGAGCTGGGATGCCGAGCCGATCAGGTACTGCATCCGGCCGGTCATGTCGTGCGTGTGCAGGAACGCGGCGACGGTCTTCGGCGTGTCGCCGTGCGGATCGACGGAGACCGAGATCACCGCGACGTTCTTGGCGTCCGCGCCGAGCCTCGTCTCGACGAGCCGCAGGTTCGACGCGATCAGCGGGCAGACGTCCGGGCAGTGGGTGTAGAGGAACGTCACCAGCACGACCTTGCCACGGTACTGGCTCAGCGTGACGCGCTGGCCGAGCGAGTTGCGCAGGTCGATCGGCGGGGCGGCGACGACCGGCGACACGGTCGCGCCGTCGAAGGCCGCCGACTTCGTGCGCTTGACGTTGTTCGGCAGCGCCTCCTTGCCCGAGCCGGCGGCGATCGCGAGCGTCGCGATCAGGATCGCGGCGGCGATCGCCGCGAGCGGCAGCAGGACCTTCAGCCGCGAGCGGTCGCCGCCCGGTGGCGGTGCCTTGTCGGGCGCCGGCTGCGGCTCGTCCTCCGTGGCGGGCGGATCGGCGGGCGTCGAGCTCATGGCATGTCCTTCGGATCGATCACGGAACGCACCAGCTCAGCAGGCCCGACGCGGTCACGTGCAGCTGCGGGCTCAGCAGGCCGGCGAGCAGGCTCATCGAGCACAGCATCACGCCGATGCGATTGGCGTGGCCGCCCTGCAGCCAGGCGAGGCGCGCCGCGACGCGTCCGCGCGGGTGTCGCAGGGCGAAGACGAGCGTCATGAACGCGGCCTCGTCGATGGTGGCGGCGAAGTCCGGGATCCCGATCGGAGTCGGGTGCCCCGCGTACGGTCCGATCGGCAGGCCGACGAAGCGCGAGACGAACCACAGCGCGATCAGCCCGCCGCAGACGTACGCGGCCGGCGCGAGCGCGCGCTCGTCGTCGGGCGCGTGGTAGACCCACCCAGCCCACACGACCTGCGCCCAGGCCAGCAGGCCGTAGAGGATCGCGAACAGCAGGTAGTGGCTGGCCACGTCGAACATCGACTTCGCGTCGGCGATCGCCGCCGAGGCCGCGAGCGCCACGAGCAGCATGACCTTCGCGGGGCGCGCGACCCGAGCCGGGCTCGCGGGCGGCGCCGCGCGCTGCTCTGGAAGCGTGGCCGTTGCCATGTCAACACCATAGGCAGCGGGCGGCCCCGCGTGCGCCGGGAGTCTTCCTGCGCCAACACCGTTGCTGCGACCGCTCCATAAGCACGACCGAGTTGCAATACCGGCAGCCTGGGTCTAACGTCCGCCTCTCTGCAACGGACCGGCGACAAGGGGGCCGAGCGATGAGCGCCGTACCTGTCTCGCTCACGGGCGCCACGCGCTGGCAGCGTGTCCGCGGCGCGCTCACGGCGGCGGAGTGGCGCCGCGCCGGGGTGCTGTTCTTCTTCATCGCGCTGCTGCACCTGATCGGGTTCGG
>DASXCR010000173.1:0-5652 GCA_036491075.1 Solirubrobacteraceae bacterium | reverse complement strand
CGTCCTCGGAGAGCTCTACGCGCAGGCGCTGCGGGCGAAGGGCTTCACCGTGAAGGTGAAGAGCAACATCGGCAGCTCGGAGATCACCGACAAGGCGCTGACGAGCCACCAGATCGACTTCTATCCCGAGTACACGGGCGTCATCGCTACCGAGCTCGCGAAGCTCAGCGACCAGCCGACGAGCGCGCAGGACACCTACGACAAGGCGAAGGCGTTCGAGTCCAAGCGCGGTTACGCGGTGCTCGACAAGACCCCGTTCTTCGACGCCGACGGCCTCGCGGTCGAGCCGGCCTATGCGAAGAAGTACAAGCTCGTCGACGTCGGCGATCTGAAGAACGTGCCCGGCAAGTTCAAGTTCGGCGGCCCGCCGGAGAACAAGACGCGCTATCAGGGCGTCGTCGGAATGCAGAAGGCGTACGGCCTGAAGAACATCGACTTCAAGCCGCTGAGCATCGGGCTTCAGTACAAGGCGCTCGACACCGGCAAGATCGACGTCGCCGCGGTCTTCACGACGGACGCGCAGCTCGCCGGGGGCAAGCTCACGGTGCTGAAGGACTCCAAGGGGATCTTCGGCTACCAGAACGTGGCGCCGGTCGTGAACAAGAAGGTCCTCGCGGCGCAGGGCCCGGCGTTCACCGCGACGCTGAACGCCGTCAGCGCGAAGCTGACCAACGCGGCGATGCAGTCGATGAACAGCGCGGTCGACCTCGACAAGCAGAAGCCGGCCGTCGTCGCGCAGAAGTTCCTGCAGGCGAACGGGCTGCTGTAGCTCGCTGACTGCTCCGGAGTCCGTCGCCGCCGCCGCGCCGCACGCGCGGTGGCGGTGGCGGCGCCCCGGGCGCGCCGTCGCCACCACTGTGGTGGCCGCGGATGCCGCTCAGCTCACACGGTGCCGCTGGATCCGAACCCGCCCTCGCCGCGCGCGGTGTCGCCGAGCTCGTCGACCTCGACGACCTGTGGCGTCGCGACGGCGACGATGACGAGCTGCGCGATGCGCTCGCCGGCGGCGAGCTCGAACGGCGTCTCGCGATCGGTGTTCAGCAGCAGCACCTTCAGCTCGCCGCGGTAGCCGGCGTCGATCAGGCCGGGGGCGTTGACGAGCGCGATGCCGTGGCGCGCGGCGAGGCCGCTGCGCGCCAGGACGAGCCCGGCCTGGCCGGGCGCCAGCGCGACCGCGATGCCCGTGCGGACCATCGCGCGCGCTCCGGGCTCGATGCGCGCGGGCTCGAGCGCGTGGAGGTCGTAGCCGGCGTCGTCGTCGTGGGCGCGCAGCGGAAGCTTCGCGCCGGGATCGAGCCGGCGGACCCGCAGCGTCATCCGCAGGGGCAGAAGAGCGAGGCGATCGTGGCCGCTGCGAGGGCGGTCATCCAGCGACCGCGCGGGTCGCCCGCGCTCGCGGCGTGGATCCGCTCGCCCATGACGGGCACGGCCGTGGTGGCACTCACGACGCGCCGTCGCCGTTGACCGCGATCGCGGCGCCGTTGACCGCGTAGCGGGCGTAGCGCGCGACGAGCGTCGCGGGCAGGCGCGCGTGGATGCGCACGCCCTCCGGCGTGTCGGTGCGCTCGAGGTCGCCGGCGGCGTCGTGCAGCTCGGCGAGGCTCGCACCCGCGGCGTAGGGCAGCAGCAGGTCGACGGAGCGCAGCGTGCGGCGAAACTCCTCCTCGATGCGGTCGCCGAGCGCGTCCAGCCCCTCCCCCGTCGCGGCCGAGATCAGCATGCCGTCGGGATGGGTGAACGCGAGCTCCGTGCGCCGGTCGCCGTCGAGCGCGTCGGCCTTGTTGAGCACGAGCAGCCGCGGGCGATCGCCGGCACCGACGTTCTCGAGCACCTCGTCGACGGCGCGCAGCATCTCGGCCATCTCGTGCTCGTCGGCGGAGGCGTCGACGACGTGCAGGATGAGATCGGCCTCGCGCGTCTCGTGCAGGGTCGCGGCGAACGCGTCGACGACCTGGTGCGGGAGCTTGCGGATGAAGCCGACCGTATCCGTCAGCAGGTACGGACGCCCGTGCACGCGCAGCTCGCGCGTCGTCGGGTCGAGCGTGTGGAAGAGGCGATCGCGGACGCCGACCTCGGCGCCGGTGAGCTGGTTGAGCAGCGTCGACTTGCCGGCGTTCGTGTAGCCCGCGAGCGCAATCTGCGGCAGGTGCGCGCGGTCGCGCTCGGCTCGCATCGTCGCCCGCGACGCCGTCACGCCCTTCAGGCGGCGGCGCAGCGCGGTGATGCGGTTGCGCGCGAGGCGACGGTCGGTCTCGATCTGCGACTCGCCCGGTCCGCGGGCGCCGATGCCTGGCTGCGCCGCACTCGCCCCGAGCCGCTCGAGGTGCGTCCACAGCCCCCGCATGCGCGCCATGTTGTACTCGAGCTGCGCGAGCTCGACCTGCAGCTTGCCCTCGGCCGAGTGCGCGTGGCCGGCGAAGATGTCGAGGATCACGCTCGTGCGGTCGACCACCGGCATGCCGAGCCCCTCCTCGAGGTTGCGCTCCTGGCGCGGGCTGAGCTCGTCGTCGCAGACGACCACGTTCGCGTCCGCGAGCTTCGCCGCCTCCTTGACCTCGATCAGCTTGCCCGGCCCGATGTACGTGTTCGGATGCGGCTGCTCGAGGTGCTGGACGATCTGCCCGACGACCGCGACGCCGGCCGTGCGCAGCAGCTCGTGCAGCTCGGACAGGTCGTCGCCGGACTCGAGCGCGGCGATGCAGAACGCACGCTGCTTCGGGCGCCCGCTCGCGGCCTCGTTGGTCTTCCGGTCATCGCCGGTGCGACCGGCGCGCGTACGTTGCACCCGTCTCAGTCTAGAGCCGCCCTCGGCGACCGACGACGGGCTCGAACCCATGGCGCTCAGCCGCGGCCCATCCTCGCGGGCCTCGGCATGCAGGTGACCGTCCGCGAAGGCACGGCGCCCGATCGGCGCCCGTATGCTGCGCCGCGACATGGGCCGCGACGTCGCGCTGCTGTGCAATCCATCCGCAGGCGGCGGTCGCGCCCGGCGGATGTTGCCGGACGTCGAGGCTGCGCTGCGCGGGCACGGCGTGGCCTTTCACACCGAGATCACAAGCGGCCTTGAGCACGGGCGCGAGCTCGCCGACGCCGCGGCCGGCGCGGGCGAGGTCGTCGTGACGTTGAGCGGCGACGGGCTCGTCGGCGCCGTCGCCGGCGTCCTGCGCGCGCACCCGGACTCGCTGCTCGGCGTGCTGCCGGGCGGGCGCGGCAACGACTTCGCGCGCGCGCTCGGGATCCCGCGCGACGTGCCGGCGGCGAGTGCGGTGATCGCGACCGGGTCGCCGCGCCCGATCGACGTCGGCGACGCCGGCGGGCGCACGTTCGTCGGCATCGGCTCGCTCGGGATCGACGCGGAGGCCAATCGGATCGCGAACGACGCGCCGGGGTGGCTCGGCGGATCGGTCTATCTCTACGCGGCGCTGCGCGCGCTCGTCGCGTGGCGGCCGGTGAGCTTCGATCTGCGACTCGACGGCGAGCCACTGCGCGTGACGGGCTACTCCGTCTCGGCCTGCAACGCGCCGTGCTACGGCGGCGGCATGATGCTCGCTCCCGACGCGAAGCTCGACGACGGCCGCTTCGACGTCGTCGTGATCGGCGAGCTGTCCAAGCCACGCTTCCTCGCGACGTTGCCGAGGGTGTTCAAGGGCCGGCACGTGAGCCACCCTGCCGTGTCGATCCGTCGTGCGCGCGAGCTCGTCGTCGACGCCGATCGCCCGCTCACGTTGTACGCCGACGGCGACCCGATCGGCGCAACGCCGGTGACGATCCGTGTCGTGCCGGGTGCGGTCCGGGTGCTCGTCCCGCGGCACGGGCCGCGGTAGCCCGAGCGGGCCGGGCTCGCGCCCGCTGCGATCGGCGGCCCGCCGTCCCATGCAGGATCGGCATTCGAAATCGGACGGCCACGTTCAGACGCCACTCCCGCACCCATACCGTGCTCGCATCGGCGCTTGCCGCGTCGTCGCGCGCCCAGACGCCAATCCTGCATCTCGGCTGGCACGCGAGCGATCGTGCGCGATCAGGGCTGCAGCCGCTCGCCCGCGCGCACCGCCAGGTCGAGCCGGTTGCCGGGCGGCGCGAGCGGGCACGTCCAGCGCGGGTCGTACGAGCACGACGGTTGGTAGGCGAAGTTCAGGTCCAGCACGAGGCGGCCGTCCTGCGTCCCGAGGTCGGCGCCCTTGATCGTGTCGAGCACGTAGCGCCCGGCGCCGTAGCTCTCCGCGCCGCTCGTCGCGTCGCGCAAGGGCACGAACAGGCCGCCGCCGTAGGCGTCCAGCCAGAACAGGTCGAGCGTGACGTCGCCCGCACGAGCCCGGCCGAAGCGCACGAAGCGCATCGTCGCGCCGTCGCTGGAGGGCAGCTCGAACGCCTCCTCGGGCACGTCCTCGACGGTCGCGAGCAGCCGCCAGGCCGGGTCGTAGTCCCACGCGTGGGGCCCCCCGTGGCCGGCGTCGCGCTCGGCAGCCGGCACGGGCGACTGCGGATGCGTCGCATACAGCGCACGCCGCACCGCGCACCAGCGCGCGTGTGCGGCCGCCGGGCCGTCGACGGACCCGCGGATGTCCGCGTAGAGCTCCGCGATCCGGCGACGCCAGTCGAGCAGCTCCGCGACCGAGGCGGGATCGGCGACGGCGATGGCGCGCCCGTCAGCCGCCGAGCTTGCCGAGCCGGGCCACGGCCTCGAGCAGGCGATCGTCCGGCGTCGTCAGCGAGATGCGGAAGAAGCCCTCGCCGTTGGGGCCGTACGCGCCGCCGGGCGAGATCACGACGCCGGCCTCCTCGAGCACATGCTCGCAGTACGCCGCCGAGCTGTCGAAGCCCGCGGGGATCGGCGCCCACACGTAGATCGTCGCCTTCGGCGGCGTGACGTCCACGCCGATGTCGCGCAACGCGCCCACGACGAGGTCACGGCGGCGCGTGTAGAGCGCGTTCATCTCGGCCTTGTCGCCATCGGCGTCCGGGCTCAGCGCGGCGATGCCGGCGAGCTGGACGGCCTCGAAGAGCCCCGAGTCGATGTTCGTCTTCAGCCGCCAGTACGTCTCGATCGCCTCGGCGTTGCCGACGATCGCCGCGCAGCGCCAGCCGGTCATGTTGTAGCCCTTGGACCACGAGAAGACCTCGACGCCGACCTCCTTGGCACCGGGCGTCGCGAGGAACGACGGCGCACGGTAGCCGTCGTAGGTCGTCTCGGAGTAGGCGTTGTCGCTCACCGCGAGGATGTCGGTGCCGGCGCAGTAGTCGACGACCTCGCCGAAGAACCCGTCGCGCACGACCGCGCCGGTCGGGTTGTTCGGGTAGTTGAAGAACATGAGCTTCGCGCGCTTGCGATCCTCGTCTGAGATCGCCGTGAGGTCAGGCGTGAAGCCGCGTTCCGGGCGCAGCGGCATGAGCACGGGATCGCCGCCCGCGATGATCGGGCCGCCGGTGTAGACGGGGTAGCCGGGGTCGGCGCTGAGCGCCGCGTCGCCGGGATCGAGGAACGCGAGGTTGAGGTTGAAGATGCACTCCTTCGCGCCGATCGCCGGCATGATCTCCGTCTCGGGGTCGAGCTCGACGTCGAAGCGGCGCATGTAGAAGTCCGAGACGGCCTCGCGGAAGTCCTTGCGGCCGCGGTTGGAGGGATAGCGGTGCGTCTCGGGCTCGGTGATCGCC
>DASXCR010000172.1:0-23789 GCA_036491075.1 Solirubrobacteraceae bacterium | reverse complement strand
GTCGACGAGCGCCCAGTCGTGCTCGGCGTGGTAGAGCAGGCCGTCCGGGTAGCTGCCTTCAGCCATCGGTCTCCTTGTCGTAGAGCGGCTTGGTTGCGACGACCGCGGGGCGCGGCTTGCCGCGCACGTCGATCTCGAAGGGCTCCCCGACGACCGCGCGGGCGGCCGGCAGGTAGGCCATCCCGATCCCGATGCCGAGGCACGGCGACAGCGTGCCGCTCGTGACGACCCCGCCGCCGGCGACGGGGTTGCCGGGGCGCGGGATGCCGGGGCCGGTGAGCTTGAACGGGACGAGCCTCTCGCTCGGGCCGGCGGCGCGCGCGGCGCGGACGGCGCCGGAGCCGACGAAGCCCGTGTCCTCCTTGCACGCCCAACCCAGCCCGGCCTCGATCGGCCCGCGATCGACCGACAGGTCGTTGCCGTAGAGATGGAAGCAGGCCTCGAGGCGCAGCGTGTCGCGCGCGGCGAGCCCGGCCGGCACGGCGCCGCGTCGCACGATCTCGGTCCACACCGCCGGCGCGTCGTCGGGATGCAGCAGCAGCTCGACGCCGTCCTCCCCGGTGTAGCCCGTCCCGCAGACGAGCACGTCGCGTCCGAAGACGATGCCGGGCGCGGCGGTCATGCGCGCCGGCAGCGGATGATCGGAGATCGCCTGGACGATCTCGCGCGCGACGGGTCCCTGGACGGCGAGCATCGCGTAGCGGTCGGCCGCGTCGGCGACCTCGACGTCGTAGCCGTCGACGTGCGAGCGCAGCCAGGCGACGTCCGCGTCGTGGTTGGAGGCGTTCGTGATCGTGAGGTAGCGGTCGGGGCCGAGGCGGTAGGTGAAGAGGTCGTCGAGCACGCCGCCGTCGTCGTCGCAGAGCAGGGCGTACTGCGCGCTGCCGACCGCCATCCGGGTGACGTCGTTGGAGTACAGGTGCTGCAGGAACGCCTCGCCGTCGGGACCCGAGACCTCGACCTCGCCCATGTGCGAGACGTCGAAGATACCCGCCGAGCCGCGGACCGCGAGATGCTCGGCGCGGATGCCGCCGCCGTACTGGATCGGCATCTCCCAGCCCGCGAACGCCACGAGCTTCGCGCCGGCTTCGCGATGGCATGCGAACAGCGCTGTGCGCTTGAGCGTCGGAGACGTCACGTGCTCTGAGGCTAGCGGAGGCACCGGCGCCGCTCGCGGGCGCGCACGTCGAAATTCCGGCGCGTCTCTGTGGCCGCATGTGCGGCCATCGAGGACCGCCTATGTGTCGCCGTCCGTGCCCCACAGCCTCGCTCGCAGACCGGATGCGCGCGCGACCGGCCGGGCGACGGCGGCGCGCACGGCGTCCTGCGAGCCCGCGACGACGAGCCTCGTGCGCGCGCGGGTGACCGCCGTGTAGAGCAGCTCGCGCGTGAGGATCGGCGAGCTCGCCGGTGGAAGGACGACGGCGGCCGTCTGAAACTGCGAGCCCTGCGCCTTGTGGATCGTCATCGCGTAGACGGTCTGCACCGCGCTGAGGCGCGCCGGGCTGAAGCGCAGGATCGCCCCGCGGCGCTCGAACGCCACGCTCGTGCGGCCGTCCTCGCCGGCGACGACGACGCCCGTGTCGCCGTTGAAGAGGGCCAGCCCGTAGTCGTTCTCGGTCTGCAGCAGGGGCCGTCCGACGTACCACTCGCCCTGCCCCACGAACCCGTCCAGCTCCGCGGCCAGCCAGCCCTCGATCCGCGCCCGCCACGTCGCGGCGCCATGCGGGCCGCTGCGGTGCGCGCAGAGCAGGCGAAAGGCGCCGATCGCTGCGAGTGCGGCGCGAGCGTCGCCGGCCGCGGCCGCCGCGGTGACCGCGCGCGCGGCAGCGACGGCGGCGCGGCGGACCTCGGCCAGCGCGGCGCCGTCCGGGCCGGCGACGTCGCGGTCTCCTGCGGCGCCCGCACCCGTGCCGACATCGGCGTCGATCCAGGCGACGTCGTCGCGTCCCTGCGCGAGGACCGCGATCGCCGCGTCGGCGTCGCCGGCGCGCACGGCCTCCGCGAGCGCCGCGATCCCCGCGCCGAAGCGGTGCGAGCGGTCGAGCACGACGATGCAGTCGCCGACGCCGGTCCCCGGCGGGGCGGCGGCGGCCGCGAGCTCGCGCCCCGTCGCGCGCTCCAGCGCCGCGCGCGCAGCCGGTCGCATGACGAGCCCGGATGCCGCGGGGCCGACGACGTCGCCAAGCACGGCGCCGGCCTCGATCGAGCGCAGCTGGCCGGGGTCGCCGACGAGGATCAGCCGCGCGCCCGGTCGCACCGCCTCGATCAGCCGCGCCATCTGCGAGAGCGACACCATCGACGTCTCGTCGACGACCACGACGTCGTGGGCGAGCCGGTTCGTGCGGTCGTGGCGAAAGCGGCTGTGGCTGCCGGGGCGCCAGCCGAGCAGGCGGTGCAGCGTCGACGCCTCGAGCGCGAGCAGGTGTTGGCGAACGTGCGCGGCGACGTCGAGTGTCCGCGCCTGGTCGCGCACGGCCTGCTCGAGGCGCGCGGCGGCCACCGCGGTCGGCGCGGCGAGCGCGATCAGCGGGAGCGCGGCCCCCACGGCCTGCTCGCACAGCAGCGCGAGGATCCGCGCGACCGTGGTCGTCTTGCCGGTGCCCGGGCCGCCGGCGACGACCGCGAGGCGGCGCAGCGTCGCGGTCGCGGCCGCGAGCCGCTGGCGCTCGTCGGCGTCATCGCCGAACAGCCGGCGCAGCCCGCCTGCGAGCAGCTCGCCGTCGACGCCCGCGGCGGGGTCCGCGGCGAACGCGAGCAGGTCCGCCGCGACCTCGCGCTCCTCGCGCCAGTAGCGGTCGAGGTACAGGCGGCTGCCGGAGAGCCGCAGCGGCCGGTCCCCGGCGTCGCCCTCCCCGACCGCGACGAGCGGGCTGATTCGCAGGGCGCTCAGCCAGCCGGCGACATCCGGCCACGGCAGCGCGCACAGCTCGACGGGCTCCTCGGCGTCGACCGTCGCACGGTCGCGGATCGTCGCGAGGTCGACGTGGACGTGGCCGAGCCGCGGCCCGCGGACGGCCAGCGCGACCGCGAGGCCGACCAGCGGATCGCGCTCGCCGCCCAGCGCCATCAGCCGCAGGGCGACGTGGACGTCCGCTGCGACGAGCACGCCGGCGTCGTTGAAGGCGCGCAGCGGCTCGGGCGCGTAGCGGGCGCGCGCCGGGTCGTGCGGGTCGACGGGCACGGGCAGGACGCTGCGATCGGTCATCGCCCGCTCCCGCGATCGAGGACGTCGCTGAGGCCGGTGACGAGCGCCGGCGGGGGGCGCCAGGCGAAGACGCCGCACGGGCTGTCGCCGACGATCGGCGTTCCGGGGCCGCTCATCCCGCGCAGGAACAGGTACAGGACGCCGGCGAGGTTGCGCTCCGGGTCATAGCCGGGCACGCGCCAGCGCAGGTAGCGGTGCAGCGCGGCGGTGTAGAGCAGCGCCTGCAGGCCGTAGTGGTAGCGGTGCATCTCGGCGGTCAGCGCCGCCGGGCGGTGATGCCACGCGCTGAGCTGCTCGTCCGGGCCGGCGAGCCAGTTCGTCTTGTAGTCGACGACCGCGAAGCGCTGCTTGGCGTCGCCGTCGCGCACGCGCAGCACGAGGTCGAGGCTGCCCGTGAGAAAGCCGCGCACGCCGCTGCGCAGCGCCGGGTCCTCGAGGCGCTGCGCGTAGCCGGCGAGCGGGTCGCCGGCCGGCAGGTGCGCGCGCAGCAGCGCCGCGATCGAGGCCGGCTCGAGGCCGCCGCCGCTCGGCGCGTCGCCGCCGGCGAGGGGCAGCTCGAACTCGAGCTCGTCGAGGCGGTCGGCACGCGCGAGGTCGCACAGCCTGCGCCCGTCGAGCAGCGGGCCGAGCGGCGTTCGCAGGGCGGCGGCCAGGCCGGCCACGACGGCCCCCGGGTCGCCGATCTCCGCGCGGCGGCGCAGCTGGGCCTCGGTGACGCGCGCCGCGAGCTCGCCCTCGAGCTCGGGCGCGGCGAAGTCGGTCGTCTGCAGGACGCGGTGGACGAGCGTCCCGACGTCCATGCCGACCGCCATCGCCGCCAGCGGCGACGCCACCGCGCGCAGCGCCGTCTCGTCGCCGTCCGCCGCCGCCGCGCGACCGCCGGCGCCGGCGACCGCGCCGGTGATCCCGTCCTCGCCGCGGCCGGGCGCGCCCGCCGGCAGCGGCTCGTCCGCGAGCACGCCCTCCTCCGGCTCGCTGCCGACGAGCGGGTCGTGCCCCGCGGACGTGATGTCGCTGTAGGAGGTGCGACGCCAGCGCAGGTCGATCGCGCGATCGAACGCCGCGACGCCGAGCGCCACAGCCGCGGCCGGCGGCCGGCTCCAGCGCGCGACCGGTCCGGGCGCGGCGGTCGCGACCTCGACGCCGATGCAGCCCGGGACCGCGTCGGCGAGCTCGCGCAGGCGCGCGGTGACGGCGTCGTCGCTCGGCGTCCCGAGCTTCAGGGAGGCGACGTCCTCGTCCTCGCCGCGCGCGAACAGCAGCCGCGCGAGCGCCGAGTGGCGGCTGTCGAACGACCCCGCCCACCACACGACCGCCTGGTGACGGGCACGCGTCAGCGCGACGTACGCCAGCCGCAGATCCTCGCCGCGCTGCTCGGCGTTGTGCTGCGCGAGGTGCCGCGACCAGCCGGGGCCGCCCGCGCCGACGTCGATCCTGCGCTCGTCGCCGCCGACCGGCTCGTGATAGGCGATCCACTCCGCGCGGCGCGTGGGCCGCCGCCCATCCCACAGGTCGGGGCACAGGACGATCGGGAACTCGAGGCCCTTGCTGCGATGGATCGTGAGGATCTGGACGGCCTCGTCGTCGGACTCCAGGCGGCGGCTGCGCTCCTCGTTGGCGCTGTCGCGCTGGAACTCGGCGATCCGCCGGCGCAGCCACGAGACGAGCGCGGTCGTCCCGAGCTGCTCGATCGCCGCCGCGCCGTGCAGCAGCTCGGCGACGTGGCGCAGATCGGTCAGCCGCCGCTCGCCGTCGTCACGCGCCAGCACGCGGGCGGGCAGGTCCTCGGTCAGCGTGATCCGCTCGGCCAGCGACGCGACCCCGCTGGAGCGCAGGACCCGCGCCCACTCGTGCAGGCGACGGTGGACGTCCTCCCACGCCGCGACGTCCGCGCACGCGACGCGCTCGGCGTCCCAGCCGAGGAACGAGGTCAGCGCCGCCGAGCGCGCGCGAGCGTCGTGCGCCGGTCGCTCGATCGCCTTGAGCAGGTCGAGCCACTCAGCCGCGGCCGGCGTCCCGAAGACGCTGCCGGCGCCGCTGACGACCGCGGGCACGCCGGCCTCGTGCAGCGCGTCGCGCATCAGCGCGGCGGTCGAGTTCGTGCGCACGAGCACCGCCACGTGGCCGGGACGGATCGGCTCGCGACGTGCCGGCTCCCCGTCCTCGCCGCGGATCTCGACCGTCGCGCGCGACGACAGCAGCCCGACGAGGTCTGCGACGAGGTCGCGCGCGACGAAGCGCAACGCCGCGTCCTTGGCGGCGAAGCCCTTCTCGGTGAGGCCGAGCGCGCCGCCGTCGCGGCGCGCCACGCGCACGCGCAGCGGCGTGCCGACCGGCGCGTCGAACAGCCGCGCGGCGCCGTTGGCAGGCGCCGCTGCGACGGTCCGGTAGGCGATGCCCTCGTGGCCGAGGCGCGCCCCGGCGAAGAGCACGTCGTACGCACTCAACAACGGCTGGTCGCTGCGCCAGTTGACGGCGAGCGTACGGCGCTCGGCGGCGCTGCGGGCCGCGTCGAGGTACGCGTAGACGTCCGCGCCGCGGAAGGCGTAGATCGCCTGCTTCGGATCGCCGATCAGGACGAGCGTCGCGTCGTGCGTCCCGAACGCGTCGCGCATGATCTGCCACTGGTCGGGGTCGGTGTCCTGGAACTCGTCCACGAGCACGATCGAGAAGCGCTCGCGCAGGCGCGCGGCGACGACCGGTCCGCCGAGCGCGGCCTTCAGCCCGCCGACGAGGTCGTCGTAGGTCATCACCGCACCGCGCTGCTTGCGCTCCTCCAGCTCGCCGCGCACGGCATGCGCGAAGCGCACCCGCATCGCGCGGTGGGTGTCCGGCGGTGCGCCCTCGGGCTCGATGGGCGCCGTCGGGTTGTCGGTCGCCGCGCGCGCGATGCGCAGCGCCTGCGCGCGATCGAAGGGTGGCGTCTCGCGACCGTGGAAGCGGCGCACGTAGAGGTCGTCGACGACCTCCTCGAGCAGGTCGGACAGGTCGTCGGCGAAGACCGTGCCGGCGGCGAGGTCGCCGGCGATGCCGAGGCCCGCGAGCACCTCCTGGCAGAAGCCGTGCGTCGTCGCGATCGTCGCCGCGTCGAAGTTCGCGAGGGCGTGCGAGAGGCGCTCGCAGCGTTCGCGCAGCTGCTCGGGCGAGCCCTGCGCGAGCACGCTGACGACCTCGTCGGCGTCGTCGCGCCGCCCGCCGGCGAGGGCGCGCACGAGCCCGCGCTCGACGGCGACGAGCCGCTCGCGGACGCGTTCGCGCAGCTCGCCGGTCGCCATCCGCGTGAACGTCACGAGCAGCATCTCGTCGAGCGGCGTCCCCTGCGCGACGTAGCGCGCCGCGAGCGCCGCGATCGTGTACGTCTTGCCCGTCCCGGCGCTCGCCTCGAGCACGGTGACCCCCTCGGGCAGCGGCCCGCCGATGTCAAACGGCGCGTCGCTCACAGGTCGCTCACCCGCTCGTGCTCCAGCAGCGCGCTCCACAGCCGCCGCGCGTAGCGCCCGAAGCGCGTCGGCTCGCCGCTCTCCCAGCCGTCGCCGGACTCGTCGTCGCGCGGGCGCTGCGCCAGCAGGTCGTCGAAGGGGGCGGCGGGACCGAACACGAGCACGTGTGCGGGATGGGCATCCTCGCCGGGGCGGTCGAAGCGCGAGCTCCACTGCTCGCGAGCGGCGCGCTCGGCATCCTTGCCGAGCATCGCCGCGCGCGCGTATGCGGCGGACGACAGGCAGGCGAGCGGCAACGGCTCGCGCAGCCCACGATCGCGCAGGTCGACGAGCATCGCGAGCTGCTCGAGGGCGAACGCGCGCCGGGTCGCGGCGTCGCCGGCAAGCGCGGGGAGCCGCGCGACGGTGACCTCGGCGTCCCGCGCCCCCCTGCGCGCGCGGCCGATCGTCACCGCGCTCGGAGCCTGGTCTGGATGCACGGCCGTCAGCGCGAGCATCCGCACCCACGCGCCGAGCCGGTGGCGCGGACCGACGCGCGAGAACGCGACCGCGCGCACGACCGCGCCGGCGCCGACGTCCGCGACCGTCCCGGCGAGGCGGCGGTCGCCGGCCAGCGCGATCCCGACGTCGACCGGGCGCGGGGCGAAGTCCTCCCCGGCGGCGACGCGCGCCTGGCGGGCGATCCCCTCGACGGTCGCGCGCAGCCGCTGCACGACGGGGCCGGCGAGGTTGCCCGGCGGGAGCCTCCCGCGCGCCTTCTCCGCCGCGATCGCGTCGTCGAGCGCGACCCCGGCGAGCAGTCGCTCCAGCAGGTGCTGTCCGATCGCGTACTGCTCGAGCGCGTCGAGCTCGACTGGCAGGGCGTCTTCGACCTCGTCGGAGCGATCGCCGGCGCGGATGTGCAACCGCTGGCGCAGGAACGCGCGCGCCGGGTGCTCGACGAACGCGACGAGGTCGTCGAGCGCGACGATCTCCTCGACGTTCGCCGGAAGCGGGCCGGCGAGGAACGGCGCGGGCGCGGCGCGCGGCCCGGTCAGCGCGCGGGCGCCGTCGAGCGTGCCGCGATCGAAGCTCCACGGCGCACCGCCCGTCGCCGTCGAAGCGACGAAGTTGCGCGGGTCGAACGGCTGTAGCGGGTGGCGCACGACGACCCGCTCGCGCGCGCGCCGACCGTCCGCGCCGCGGACGGTGGCGTCGATCGCGTCGAGCAGCTCGCCGACCGGCACCGCCGCCGGCCGCTCGAGGTTCGTGCGCTCGTCGTTGCCCGTGTAGGTGACGACGAGCCGGTCGGTCGCGGCGAGCAGCGCGTCGAGCAGCAGCTGGCGATCCTCGGTGCGCGCGTCGCGGTCGCCGACGTGCGGCTCGTCGAGGATCAGGTCGTCGCCGTCGCGGGCCGTGCGCCGCGGGAACGCGCCGTCGTCGAGGCCGAGCAGGCAGACGACGCGATGGGGCACCGAGCGCATCGGCGTCAGCGTGCAGAACGTCAGATGCCCGGTGCGGAAGTTCGCGCGCGTCGGGCGCCCCTCGAGGCGCTGGGCGAGCAGCGCGCGGACCTCCGCCGGCTCCAGCATCGTCGTGTTCACCGTGCCGGCCACGGTCGCGCCCGCCACGACGTCGTCGAGCAGGCGCTGCAGCTCGGCGCGCTGCCACGACTCGCTCGGCGCCGTCGCCGTGAGCGCGTCGGCGGCGGCGCCGATCGCACGCGCCCAGCCGGAGATCGTCTGCGCGGTCGCGAGCCCGTCGAGCGCGGCCGCGAGCCGATCGACGAGCTCGGCGAGGCGGCCGGCGAGCGCGATCGCGCCGCTGTCGACGTCGTCGAGGGCGAGCACGCCGCCGAGCAGCCGCCCGTCGGACTCGGTCGTCGCGACGCCGAGCAGGAGCCGGTCGAGGCCGGCACGCCAGGTCCCGGCGTCGATCGCGTCGAGCTTGAACGGACGGCGGTGCTCGGCATCCAGGCCCCAGCGGATGCCGCTGCCGGCGACCCACTCCTCGACCCGCGCGAGGTCGTCGTCGTCCAGTCCGAAGCGTCGGCGCACGGGCCGGCGGTCGGCGAGGTCGAGCACCTGGGAGGCGGTGACGCGCCCGCCCGCGAGACCGAGCAGCGCGCCGATCGCACCGAGGACCGGGTTGGTCTGGCGCAGCGAGCGGTCGGCGAGTCGCACGTGCAGGTCCGGCGGGCGCCGGTCGTCGGGGAGCGCCTCCGGCTGCGCGCCCTCGCCGCCGTCGCCGCCGCCGTCACCTCGGGCGGTCCCGAACGTCGCCTGGATCAGCGGGGCGAAGACCTCGATGTCCGGGCACATCACGATCACGTCGCGCGGCTCGAGCGTCGGGTCCTGCGCCAGCAGGTGCAGGATCGCGTCGCGCAGGACGTCGACCTGGCGGCTGCGTCCGTGGCAGGCGTGGACCTGGATGCTGCGGTCGTGCGCGCCGAGCGGCGGGCGTTGGTCGCCATCGCCGGGCAGCGGCGGATCCGGGGGACGGCGGTCGGCGCGGATGTCGGCCTGGATGCGGTGCAGCAGGGTGTCGCCCGCACCGGCCCGCATGGGGTGGTGGTGGTCGTGCGCGGCGTTGCCCGCCCGACGCAGGACGAGTTGCAGCTCGCGGGCGTCGTGGCCCCACGACGCGAGCAGGCGGTTGACGGGCAGGCTCCGGGTGCGGTCCTCGTCGCGGCGCTCGGGCGCCCCGTCTGCGATCAGCGGGGCGACGCGGTCCCACAGCGCCGGCGACGGGTGCAGCGTGAAGACGTGCACGTCGCGCGCGGCGGCGAGCGCCGCGAGCACCTCGACGCTCGACGCCGGCAGGCGGGTCAGGCCGAACAGCGACACGCGCTGTGGCAGGTCGACGAGTCCGGGCTTGTGGCGCAGCCGGCGGCACGCGTGCTCGAGGCGGCCGGCGGGATCGGGGACGGCTTCGCCGCCCGCGCCGCTGCCACCGCCGCCGATCCGCTGGCGCAGCCGGCGCCACAGCTCGTACTGCCACAGCGCGTCCTCGGCGAGCCCGTCGCTCTCGCCGCGCGCCCAGGCGCGGAGCATCGCCGGGCGCTGCAGCGCGTAGCGGTCGAACAGGGTCGCGATGTGGCGCACGCTGGAGAGGCGGCGAACGCGCCGGACGGCGTCGCCGATGTCGCCGTCGGCGCCGAGATGCGCGGCGAGGACGTGCAGCCACGGCTCCCCGATCGCGTCGTCGACGACCTCCAGCAGCGGCCAGACGAGCCGGTCGGCGAGCCAGGGGTCGGCGTCCGGCTGGATGCCGGAGGCGGCCGCGACGGCATCGCCGGTGAGCCGCCGCGGCGTCGGGAACGCGACGTTCGCGCAGACGCCGTCCGCGCGGCCCGGCGTGGCGCCGACGTGCGTCGACAGCTGCTGTGCGAGCCAGCGCTCCATGCCGCGCGTCGCGACCGCGACGACCTCGCCCGCGAACGGGTCGTCCGGGGGCTGCGCGAGCAGCTCGCCCAGCGCCCGCACGAGCCCGTCCGCTCGTTCCGCTCGATGGATGTGAAGCACGTGCCGGGACCTCGCGTGACGGGCGCATGCGGCCGGGTGCGGCCGCGGCGCCACGATACGAGATCACCCCGTCGGCGACCGCGCGACGATGCGGCCACGGTCGCACGACTGCGATCGGTCGATGGCGACGCCGGGCAGTTTCGCACCGCCTTCCCCGCCCGCCGCCGGCTGGTACCCCGACCCCGCCGGCTCTGCATCTGCATGGCCGCCGTGAGAGCCGGACAGGGCGCCGAGTACCGCTACCCGCTGACGATCCGCTTCGTGAACTGACGGCCCGTACCCGACCCTCCATGTCAGGTCGAGCTCTCGCCTGAGATCACCATCGACCTCAGGTAGACGGTTACCTCAGGAAGGGCGGGATCTCGATCTCGTCGTCGCCGATCTCGAGCGACGAGCGCTGACGCTCCTCGAGCCGCGGGCTGCGGTCGCGCGTGCGCGCCGTCGTCCGCGTCTCCTGTGCGGCGGTCCGCGGGCGCGCCCGGCCGTGGTCGAAGCCGGTCGCGATGACGGTCACGCGGACCTCGTCGCCCTGCGCCTCGTCGATCACCGCGCCGAAGATGATGTTCGCGTTCGGGGCGGCGGCCTCCTTGACGATCTCCGCCGCCTCGTTGACCTCGAACAGGCCGAGCTCGCGACCGCCGGTCATGTTCAGCAGGATCCCGGTCGCGCCCTCGACGGACTCCTCGAGCAGCGGGCTGGAGATCGCGATCCGCGCCGCCTCGGCCGCGCGGTTCTCGCCGTTGGACGTGCCGATCCCCATCAGCGCCGAGCCGGCGTCCTGCATGATCGTGCGGACGTCGGCGAAGTCGAGGTTGATGAGGCCGGGGATCGTGATCAGGTCGGTGATGCCCTGGACGCCCTGGCGCAGGACGTTGTCGGCCTCGCGGAACGCGTCGAGCATCGTCGTGCGGCGCTCGACCACCGACAGCAGCTTCTCGTTCGGGATCACGATCAGCGTGTCCACGACCTCGCGCAGCCGGGCGATGCCCTCCTCGGCCTGGCGCGTGCGCTGGGTGCCCTCGAACTCGAAGGGCTTGGTGACGACGCCGACGGTCAGCGCGCCGATCTCGTTCTTGGCGATCTCCGCGATGACCGGCGCCGCACCGGTCCCGGTGCCCCCGCCCTCGCCGGCCGTCACGAAGACCATGTCGGCGCCCTTCAGCGCCTCCTTGATGTCGTCGCGCGACTCGGCGGCCGCGCCGAAGCCGATCTCCGGGTTCGCGCCGGCGCCGAGGCCCTTCGTGAGGTCGTGGCCGATGTTGAGCTTGATGTCGGCGTCGGTCATCTGCAACGCCTGGGCATCGGTGTTCGCCGAGATGAACTCCACGCCACGCAGACCCGCGTCGACCATGCGGTTGACCGCATTGGTGCCGCCGCCGCCTACGCCGACGACCTTGATGACCGCGAGATAGCTGCTGCTGGATTCCATGAGAAGGCGTCCGACCCTTGAGTTAGCGTTGAGGGATTTGGGCTCCCCGGACCGTTCCTGCGCAAACCACAGTAAGCACGGGCCAGAACCGATGTCAACGCAAAGTCTACTCTCGCAACTTCGATTGCAGAACGCGCGACTCTCGACCTGTGCAGGAGAAACGTGTTTTCGATGCGATCAACCTCAGGTCGAACCTGAGGCTCCTGCTGGTAGTGGTTGAAAGCCGCCCGCGACCGGCTTCTCGGGTATTCGCAGATCGACGTAGCTCGCGCCCTGCGTTCCGGCATGCGCGAGCACCTCGGCGGCCGACAGCCACTTGGCCCGGATCCGCTCGCCGCCGCCGAAGTAGAGCTTCGGCCCGCCGTCGATCGTCGCGGTCAGTCCACGAGCGCCCTCGTACACGCGCTCGACGCGCTTGCGCAGCGGCGGCGGCGCGGCGGCGACGACCGTGATCGCCGCGAGCACGTTGGGGTTCTCGACGCGATCGGCGCCGGGGACGGTCTTGATGGCGACGAGCGGCAGCCCCGCGGCGCGGCTGCCGCGCAGGATCGTGCCGTCGGACGCGACCGCTACCAGGGCGCTGCCGCGCTGCAGCGCGGCGACCGCGTCGTACGCGTTGACGACGATGCGCAGGCCGTGCGGGAAGTTCGTGCTCGTATGCAGGCTGCGCACGACCGGGTACGTCGAGACCGCGTCGCGCAGGGCGCCGTCGTTGACCTTCAGCGTGCTCATGCCGCGCGCGGCGGTGCTCAGCGCGTCGCGGATCTGCGTGGCCTGCACGCCCGCGACGCCCGCGACCGTGACGGCGTCGACGCGCACGAACGAGCTCGTGCGAAACCAGAGACCGAACGCGCCGAGCGCGACGACGAGGAGGACCGCGACGAGGACGAGCCGACGGCGGCGGCTGGCGAGCGAGGACATCGCTGGTCTCTTCGGCACGTGCCGTCCGGCCCCTGCCCGCGAGCACCCGCGCATCGCTCGATCGCACGCAGCGCGACGGCCGGCGCGAACGGCTCGGAACGCTGCACTAGCCTGCCTCGCGATGACCGACCTCATGCCCCTGAGCGAGCTCACGACGCTGCGGCTCGGCGGCCTGCCGCGGCGCCTCGTCGACGCGACGACCGAGGACGAGCTCGTCGCGCTCGTGCGCGCCGCCGATGCCGACGGCGAGCCCGTGCTCGTGCTCGCCGGCGGCAGCAACGTCGTCGCCGCGGACGACGGCTTCCCGGGAACCGTCGTGCGCGTGCGGACGACCGGTGTGCAGCAGCTGCCGCGCAGCGACGGCCGCGTCTGGCTCGACGTCGCCGCCGGCGAGCAGTGGGACGCGTTCGTCGCGTTCTGCGTCGCCAACGAGATCGCGGGCGTCGAGGCGCTCTCCGGGATCCCGGGCTCGGTCGGCGCGACGCCGATCCAGAACGTCGGCGCGTATGGACAGGAGGTGGCCGACGTCATCGTCGGCGTGCGCGCGCTCGACCGGTCGACCGCAGCGATCCACGCGCTCGACGTCGAGGAGTGCCTGTTCGACTATCGCTCGAGCGTCTTCAAGCGCGACCCCGGTCGCTGGCTCGTTCTCGCCGTGAGCTTCGCGTTCGAACCCGGCGACGAGTCCGAGCCGGTGCGCTACGCCGAGCTCGCCCGCCGGCTCGGCGTCGACGAGGGCGCGCGCGCGCCGCTCGCGGACGTCCGCGCCGCCGTGCTCGCGCTGCGCCGCCGCAAGGGGATGGTGCTCGATCCTGCAGACCCCGACACCTGCAGCGCCGGATCGTTCTTCACGAACCCGATCATCAGGAGGCACGCCTTCGAGGAGCTGCGCGAGCGCGCGGCGGCGCGGCTCGGCGACGACGCCGCGCCGCCGTCCTGGCCGGCCTCCGACCATCGCTACGTCAAGACGTCGGCCGCCTGGCTGATCGAGCGCGCCGGCTTCGCGCGCGGGTACGGGGACCCGGACGGCATCGCGATCTCGTGCAAGCACACGCTCGCGCTCTGCAATCGCGGCGCGGGCACGACGGCGGCGCTCGTCGCGCTCGCGCGCGAGATCGCCGCCGGCGTGCGCGAAGCGTTCGGCATCGAGCTCGTGCCCGAGCCGGTGTTCGCAGGACACCACTGGTAGGCGCCTCGCGGGATCCTGCTCGCGCAGGGGTGAGCCGGCGCACGAACCGCCACCGGCGCGGCGTGGCTCAGGCAGCGCCGTCGGCGAGCCGCCGCCCGAGGGCGTCGACGTCGCCGGCCCCGAGGACGAGGCACGCGTCGCCGGCGCGCAGCAGGTCGTGCAGCAGCCGCTGCGCGGCGTCGAAGTCGCGTGCCCAGGCGACCGTGCGGCCGCGGCCCGCGTCGACCGCCGCCTCGGCGATCAGCAGTCCGCTCACCCCCGGGAAGTCGGCGGCGTGCTCGCGCGAGGGGTAGATCTCGAGCACGACCGCGACGTCGGCGAGCGCGAGCGCCGCTCCGAACTCGCGCGCCAGCAGCTGCGTGCGCGAGAACAGGTGCGGCTGGAAGACCGCGACGACGCGCCGCCGGCCGAGCGTCCGCGCGGCGTGGATCGCGGCGCGGACCTCGGTCGGGTGGTGGGCGTAGTCGTCGATCACGAGCGCGCCCGACGCCGTCTCGCCCAGCGTCTCGAAGCGCCGCCCCGCGCCCTCGAAGTCCGCGAGCGCGCCCGCGAGCTGCGCCGGCTCGGCGCCGGCGATCACGCAGGCCGTCAGCGCGGCGGCGGCGTTCGCGACGTTGTGCGCCCCCGGGACCGACAGCGCGACCTGCTCGCCGGCCCAGGCGAAGCGCGATCCGCCGGGGTGCAGGACGATCTCCGAGGCGCCGAAGAACGCCGCGTCGACGAGCCCCGCCCGATCGAGGAACGCCTCCGCCGCGGCCGTGTCGGCGACCACGACCCGCAGGCCGCCGCGCAGGAACTCCGCGAACGCCAGCTCGAGGTCGGCATGCGAGGCGTACGTCGTGTGGTGGTCGAGCTCGATGTTCGTCACGAGCGCGATCTCGGGCGCGAGCTCGAGGAACGAGCGGTCTGACTCGTCGGCCTCGACGACGAGCCACTCCCCCGTGCCCCAGCCGGCGTTGGCGCCCGTCGTGCGCAGCGCGCCGCCGATCACGTAGGACGGCTCCCAGCCGAGCCGCATGAGCGCGTGCGTCGCCATCGACGCGGTCGTCGTCTTGCCGTGCGTGCCCGCGATCGCGATCGTCCGCCGCAGCCGCGATAGCTCGCCGAGCAGGGCGCCGCGGTGGATCTCGCGCAGGCCCCGATCGCGTGCGACGGCGCGCTCCGGGTTCGCCGTTGCGATCGCGGTGGACACGACGAGCTCGACGTCGTCGCCGCCCGGCACGTTGGCCGCGTCATGGCCGATCGTCGCGTCGATGCCCGCGTCGCGCACGGCGACGAGGTACGGCGACGGCGCGCGATCCGAGCCGCTGACCGTCGCGCCCAGCGAGCGCGCGATCAGCGCCAGCCCGCTCATTCCCGCGCCGCCGATCCCGACGAAGTGCAGCCGCCGGCCGGTCCAGGCGGCGGTCGGGAGCGTCGCGCTCATCCGCGCGCCCGCGCCGCCGCGAGCACCTCGTCGGCGACGGCCTGCGCCGCGTCGGGCCGCGCGAGCGCCGCCGATGCAGCGGCCATCGTGGCGAGCCGCGGCCGATCGGCGAGCAGCGCGCCGACCTCCTGGCCGAGGCGGGCCGGGGTCAGCTCCGCGTCCGGCACGACGACCGCCGCGCCGGCGGCCGCCATCCAGCGCGCGTTCGCTGTCTGGTGGTCGGCAGTGGCGTGGGGATAGGGCACGAGCACCGCCGGTTTGCCCGCCGCGGCGATCTCGAAGATCGAGCCGCCCGCGCGCGCGACGCAGAGATCGCACGCCGCGAGCGCATCCGCGAAGTCGTCGATGTACGGGCGCAGGTCGTAGCGCGGGCCGCCGACGCGCGCGACGAGGTCCGCGTAGTCGCGCGTGCCCGCGGCATGCAGGACCCGGAACGGGGCCGCGGCGAAGGTCTCCACAGCCGCCTCGTTGATCGTCCGCGCCCCGAGCGAGCCGCCGAAGACGAGCACGCACGTGTCGTCGTCGTGCAGGCCGAAGCGCGCGCGAGCGGCGGCGCGGTCGCCGGCGGGCGGCCCGACGGGGCGCCCCGTGACGAGATAGCGCGGGCCGTCGCGACCCTCGATTGCGAACGCCAGGCAGACGCGCCGCGCGCGTGCGGCGAGCAGACGGTTGGCGATGCCGAGATGGCTGTCGGCCTCCGTCAGCACGAGCGGGACGCGGCGCGCGAGCGCGGCGAGCCCGACCGGTCCGGCGACGTAGCCGCCGCCGCCGAGCACCGCGGCCGGCGCGAGCTCGGCGACGATCGCCCGCGCGCGCCCGACGGCCGCCGCCGCCAGCGCGACCGAACGGACCGCCAGCAGCGGGTTCGTCCGGCTCAGCCCGGCCACGTGGATCGTGCGCAGCTCGTAGCCGGCCGCCGGGACGAGCTGCGCCTCCGCGCGCTCCCCGCCGACGAAGACGACCTCAGCGCCCGCCGCCGTCAGCCGTTCGGCGACCGCCAGCGCGGGCACCACGTGCCCCGCCGTCCCGCCTGCCGCGATCAGCACCCTCACCCCGTGATCCTCGCGCATCGGCCCGCTCGCCGGGCGGCTGGGGCGCCAGCGCGAGGTGGCTCGTGCTGCGTGCCGCGATGTTCAGCAGCAGGCCCATCGTGGCGAGCAGCACGATCAGGCTCGTACCGCCGGAGGAGATGAACGGCAGCGGCACGCCGGTCACCGGAGCGATCCCGAGCACGGCGAAGACGTTGAGCATCGCCTGGCAGAGGATCATCGCCGTCAGGCCTGTGGCGAGCAGCTGCTGATAGCGCGTCTTGGCGGACTTCGCAGTGCGCAGCCCGGCGTAGCCGATCATCCCGTAGAGCGCCAGCAGCCCGGCGATCCCGACGACGCCGAGCTCCTCGCCGATGATCGCGAGGATGAAGTCCGTGTGCGCCTCGGGCAGGTAGAAGACCTTCTGCACCGACTGGCCGAGGCCGACGCCGAAGAACCCGCCGGAGCCGAGCGCGATCTGGGCCTGCACGGCCTGCAGGCCCCCGTTCGCCGCGTGCGCCCACGGGTTGACGAACGACGTCAGCCGCGACACCCGCTCCGGGTCGACGAGCGAGAACAGCACGACGAGCACGATGCCTCCGACGGCGAGCTTGCCGAGCACGTGCAGCGGCGTGCCCGCGACGAGCAGCAGCGAGCCGATGGTGAACGCGATGACCAGCGCGGTGCCGAGGTCGGGCTGCGACGCGACGAGCGCCACCGCCGCGCCCGCGACGATCAGCAGCGGGCGGATGACGACGCGCGTGTTCTGCAGGCGCCGCGGGCTCGTCGCCAGCACGCCGGATGCGTGCAGGACGAGCGCGAGCTTCATGAGCTCCGAGGGCTGGAACTGGAGCGGCCCGGCCTGGATCCAGCGGCGCGCGCCGTTGACGTCGACGCCGATCCCCGGCAACCGCAGGGCGACGAGCATCACGAACGAGATCCCCAGCAGCGACGGCGTCAGGCGCGGGAGCAGCTCGAGGCCGCCGCGCGCGAGGACCTGCAGCGCGACGAGCCCGACCGCGCCGTAGGCCACGTAGCGGATGAGGTAGACGCTGCCGTCGCCCTGCCCCTCCAGCAGGGTGCGGGCGGAGGACGCGCTGTAGACCATGACCGCGCCGGCGGCCAGCAGGCACAGCGTCGCGGTCAGCAGGATGTTGTACTCGACCGGCTTGGGCTTGCGCCTGGACTTCGGCGGGGTCTGGGGACGAGCCCTGGCAACGGCGGCCATCGTCTTCGCCGTTCGACGCCGGCGCCCGGAACCCTCGCCGCGATGGCACGCGGAGCTCCCGTCTCATGCCGCGCTGCGCGGCCGCAGCGCCGTCAGGCCACGGCGTGCGCCTTCGCCCAGGCGACGATGTCCGCGCTGCCGTTGACGGTGCTGGCGTCGGGCAGCTCGAGCACCGGCAGCTTCTCCTGCCCGCTCATCGCCTTGAGCGCGGGACGCTTGCCCTTCGTGAAGAGGCCCGCCGGCCGGTTGCGGGCGAACACCGAGCGGTCGTGGTCGATGCCGGCCTTCGTGAGCGCCTCCTCGGCGCGCCGGCAGGGATGAAACGGCGGGCCGCCGTCGTCGATGTGGCACACGTGGAGCATCGGCTTGTCCGGCATCGGCGGCATCTCCTCGCTGTGGTCGTCGTCGCGCACGCTACACCGCCCCGCTGCCGTGCATCTCAGAGGTCGCGCCGGCCGGCGCGCCCGCTCGGGCCCACGGGCTGGCGCCCGCTCGAGCCCACGGGCTATCCCCCGACGAGCTCCTTGAAGGCGCGCCCGCGCGCCTCGTAGTCGGCGAACTGGTCAAAGCTCGCGCACGCGGGTGACAGCAGGACGACCTCGCCCCGGCGGGCGGCGCCACGCGCGCGCGCCAGCGCCACCTCCAGCGACTCACACGACATCCCACCCACCTCGCGCCGCAGTTGCACGGCCGCTTCACCGATGAGATACGTGCGGTGCGCGCGGCCGCTCAGTGCGGTGAAGTCCTGGCCCTTGCCGACACCGCCGAGGATGAGGTGAACCGGCGCGCCCGCGAAGCTCGCCAGCGCGACGAGCGTCGAGTCGACGTTCGTCGCCTTGGAGTCGTTGACGTAGAGCACGCCGTCGATGGTCGCGACCTCCTCGAGGCGGTGCTCGACCCCGGCGAACGTGCGCAGCCCCGCACGCACGGCGTCAGGATCGATCCCGCGCGCCAGCGCGATCGCTGCAGCGGCGGCGCCATTGGCGCGGTTGTGCGCGCCGCGCAGTCGGATCTCGTCGTGCGCGATCAGGTGCCGCTCGTCCCACCACAGCCAGCCGGCGCGGTCGTCGAGCTCACCGCCAGGCCCGAACGGCACGCGTCTCGCGCATCCGCCGAGGTCCTCGATCCCGAGATCGACGGGCGCGACCGCGACGTCGTCGTCTCCCTGGCGCGCGAACACGCGCAGCTTGGCCCCGAGATAGTCCTCGAACGTGCCGTGACGGTCGAGGTGGTCGGGTCTGGCATTGAGGAGAACGGCGCCCTGCGGCGCGAACTCGAGCGCGTCCTCGAGCTGAAACGAGCTCACCTCGCAGACGACGACGGCGTCGGGTGACAGCGACCCGCCGACGAGCCCGCTCACCGCATCTCCGACGTTGCCGGCCACCGCCACCGCCAGGCCCGCCTCCCGGTGGATGTGACCGAGCAGCTGCACCGTCGTCGTCTTGCCATTCGTTCCGGTGACCGCGACGAACTCGTTGTCAAGCAGCCGCCAGCCGAGCTCGACCTCGCCGAGCACCGGCATCCCACGCGCGCGCGCCGCGGCGATCACCGCCGCCTCGCGCGGCACGCCCGGCGACTTCACCACCGCGCGGACGCTCTGCAGCAACGCGAGGCCGTCGCTTCTGAGGTGCACCTCGAAGCCGTCGCCGAGCCCGTGCGACGGCGCGCCCGCGTCGACCGCCACGACCTCCTCGCCGCGGGCGCGCAGCACACGCGTCGCAGCCACGCCCGAGCGCGCGAGGCCGACGACCAGCCACGGGCCCGGCGGCAGCGGCGGTCGCTCACGCAACGCGCACGCTCACACGACGGAGTAGCGGTACAGCGTGAAGCCGATCGCGCTGCAGATCGCGGCGATGATCCAGAAGCGCAGCATGATCTTCGTCTCCGACCACGCCATCAGCTCGAAGTGATGGTGGATCGGCGCCATCAGGAACACGCGCTTGCGGAACATCTGAAACGAGAACACCTGGATCAGCACGCTGAGCGCCTCCACGACGAAGATCCCGCCGATCAGGATCAGCAGCACCTCGGTCTGCGTCATGATCGCAAGCCCGGCGATCGCCCCGCCCAGCCCGAGCGACCCCGTGTCGCCCATGAAGATCGTCGCCGGGAAGGCGTTGAACCACAGGAAGCCGACGCACGCCCCGACGAGGCAGCCCGACAGCAGGGCGAGATCGTGCATGCCGGCGATCGACGTGATCCCGATGAAGGCGAGCAGCACGATCGCGGCGCAGCCGGCGGCGAGCCCGTCGAGCCCGTCGGTGAGGTTCACGGCGCTCGTCGTGCCCGCGACGACGATGTAGATCAAGATCAGGTACGGGATCCCGCCGAAGAAGCTGAGGTCGACCTGGTAGTCGACGAAGCGCAAGCGCATCGTCTGCGGCAGCCCGACCTCGTGCGTCGCGATCCACCACAGCGCGACCGAGATGATGATCGTGACGCCGAGCTTCATCTTGGCGCTGATCCCGAGCGAGCGGCGCCGCACGATCTTGATGTAGTCGTCGGCGAAGCCCAGCAGCGCGCAGCACATCGCCACGCCGTAGATCCCGATCGCCCGCCAGCCGTGGTGCGACAGCATGAGGAAGGGGATCGAGACCGCGGTGAAGATGATGATCCCGCCCATCGTCGGCGTCCCCGCCTTGACGTGGTGCGCCGCCGGACCCTCCTCGCGGATGAACTGGCCGAACTCGCGCGTGCGCAGGAACTCGATGAACTTCGGCGACAGGAACAGGCAGATCAGCAGCGCGGCGGTGGCCGCGATCAGGACCTCGCCCATCAGGCGCCCGTCGCCGCGAGCGCGCGCAGGCCCTCGGCGACCGCCTCGAGGCCGACGCCGCGCGACGCCTTGACGAGCACGGTATCGCCCGGTCGCACGAGCTCCTGCGCGAGCGACGCGGCTGCGACGGCGTCGGGCACGAAGTGGCGCTCGCCGTGAAAGCGCGCGCCCATGTGCGCGGCGAGCGGCCCGACGGCGACCAGCATGTCGACCCCGGTCTCGGCCGCGTGCTCGCCGATCTCCTCGTGGTAGGAGACGGCGTCGGCCCCGAGCTCGAGCATGTCCCCGAGCACGGCGATGCTGCGCCCGGACGCGGACGCGCGAAGGTCGTCGAGGGCGGCGCGCATCGACATCGGATTGGCGTTGTAGCAGTCGTCGATGACGACGACGGCGCCCGGCAGCTCGATCCGCTGTCCGCGCCGGTCGCTCAGCGCCACGTCCAGCATGCCGTGGGGCTCGATGCCGACCGCCCGTGCCGCGGCGAGCGCCGCGAGTGCGTTGAGGCGCATGTGCGCCGACGTGAACGGGATCTCGACGTCGCCGAGGTCCTCGACGTCGCCGCCCGCACCGAACGTCACGACCCGCAGGTCGGCGCGCCGGTGGCGATCGAGCAGCGGCTCGTCGGCGGGCAGGATCGCGGTCGCGCCACCACGCAGGCCCTCGAGCAGCTCGGCCTTCGCCGCCGCGACGCGCTCTAGCGTGCCGAGCAGCTCGAGGTGGACCGGTCCCACGTTGAGGATCACCCCGACGTCGGGCTCGGCGATCGCGGCGAGCTCGGCGATCTGGCCGGCGCCGCGCATCGCGAGCTCGAGCACGAGCACCTCGGTGCCGGCCGGCGCGCCGAGGATCGTCAGGGGCACGCCGATCTCCGTGTTGAGGTTCTGCTCGCTGGCGACGGTGCGGCGCGACGGGCGCGCCATCGCGGCGAGCAGGTCCTTCGTCGAGGTCTTGCCGGTCGAACCCGTGATCGCGACGACCTGCGCGCCGAGCTCGCGCCGCCACGCGCGGGCGAGCGACTGCAGCGCCGCGAGCGGGTCGTCGCAGGCGAGCACGGTCCCGGCCGGCGCGCAGCGCGCGTCGGAGACGTGCCCAGGCGCGACGACGACGCCCCACGCGCCCGCGTGCAGGGCGCCCGCCGCGAAGCCGCCGCCGTCGACGCGCGTTCCCGGCAGTCCCACGAAGAGGTCGCCCGGCCGCACGTCGCGCGAGTCGATCGTGACCCGCGACGGGCCGCGCCGTCCACCCGCCGCACCCTCCGCGCCCCAGGCCGGCGACTGCGGCTGCGGCCCATCGGCTCCCGCGAGCGACCCCGAGGACGGCGACGCCGGCGGCCGGCCGGCGAGCACGGCACCCGCCGCGACGGCGACCCGCTCAGGCGACCAGTCGCGCACGCAGTGCCTCTCGCACGACCGTCACGTCGTCGAACGGCAGCTTGCGCCCGCCCGCGATCTCCTGGCCCTGCTCGTGCCCCTTGCCGGCGACGACCACCACGTCGCTCTCGGCGGCGAGCGCGACGGCGTGCTCGATCGCGGCGCGGCGGTCGACGATCGCCTCCGTGGTCCCCCGGTCGGCGATCCCGGAGAGGATCTCGGCGACGATCGCCTCCGGGTCCTCCGAGCGCGGGTTGTCGGACGTCACGATCGCGTGGTCGGCCAGGCGCGCGGCGATCTCCCCCATCAGCGGGCGCTTGCCGCGGTCGCGATCGCCGCCGCAGCCGAACACGCACAGCAGCCGGCCCTGCGTCAGCGCACGCGCGGCCGCGAGGACGTTCTCCAGCGAGTCCGGCGTGTGCGCGTAGTCGACCAGCACCGCGAAGCCCTGGCCCTCGTCGACCGGCTCGAAGCGTCCCGGCACGCGGCCGGCCGCCGGCAGCGCGGCGACGATCGTCTCGTCCGCGACGCCGAGTGCCCGTGCCACGGCGACCGCGCAGAGCACGTTGAGCACGTTGAAGCGACCGGGCAGCGGCGCGTGCAGCTCGAGGCCGCCGGCGACGAACGTCGAGCCGCCGAAGTCGCCGCGCACGGCGGTCGCGCGCAGGTCGGCGTCGGGCGCGTCGATGCCGATCGTCACGACGCGCGACGCCCCGCCGCGCAGCGACCGCGCGAGCCGCGCGCCGTACGGATCGTCGACGTTGACGACCGCGACCGCCGGCCGGCCCGCGTCGAAGAGCCTGCGCTTGGCGAGGAAGTAGTCCTCCATCGACGCGTGGAAGTCGAGGTGGTCCTGGGTGAGGTTCGTGAAGATCGCCGCGGCCCAGTGGATCGCGTCGGCGCGCCCGAGCGCGAGCGCGTGGCTCGACACCTCGAGCACGCAGTGCGTGTCGCCGCCGTCGCGCATCGCCGCGAACGCGGCCTGCAGGTCGATCGCCTCGGGCGTCGTGCGCGCGACCTCGTGCTCGACGCCGCCGACGATCGACGTCACGGTGCCGAGCAGGCCGGTCGGCTCGTCCGCGGCCTCGAGCAGCGCGCGCACGAGGTACGCGGTCGTGGTCTTGCCGTTCGTGCCGGTCACGCCGATCGTGCGCAGGGTCGCGGTCGGGTCGCCGTGCAGGCGCGCCGCGGCGGGCGCCATCGCGGCGCGCACGTCGTCGACGACGATCTCCGGCACGCCGAGCTCGAGCGGGTGGTCGACGACGAGCGCGACGGCGCCGCGCGCGACCGCGTCGGTCGCGAACTCGTGCCCGTCGCGGGTGAAGCCGCGCACGCAGAAGAAGACGCTGCCGGGCACGACGCGGCGGTTGTCGAGCGCCAGTCCGGCGACCTCCACGTCCTCCGCATCGGGCGCCATCCCGTCGAAGAGCGCGCGCAGCCTCACGCCACCAGCCGTTCGTGTCCGCACTCGATGATGGCTCTCAGGATAGGCCGGACGGCGGTCAGCCCGGCGCGATGCCGAGGTAGGGCAGCGCGAAGCTCATGATCTCCTGGAACGCCGGCGCCGCGACCTCGGCGCCGAAGATCTGCCCCTGGGGCTCGTCGACCATCACCGTCACCAGCAGCTTCGGGTCGCGCGCCGGGGCGAAGCCGACGAACGAGCCGATGTAGCGCGTCTTGGAGTACATCCCGGTCGCAGGATCGATCTTGTTCGCGGTGCCGGTCTTGCCCGCGATCGTGTAGCCGGGGATCGCGGCCGCGGTCGCCGTGCCGCCGGCCTCCGTGACGCCCGTCAGCATCGTCCGCAGCTGCGAGGCGATCTTCCCCGAGATGACCCGCCTGCCAGCCGGGGCCGGCGTCGGCTTGCCGCCGATCTTCTCGATCAGCCGCGGCCGGCGCAGCACGCCGCCGTCGGCGATCGACGCGTAGGCGGTCGCGAGCTGCAGCGGCGTCACCGACTCGCCCTGCCCGATCGGCAGGTTGCCCATCGACGAGCCGGAGTACGTGTTGCGCTTGATGACCTGGCCGGACTCCTCGCCCGCGAGCTCGATGCCGGTCGGCTTGCCGAAGCCGAACCTGCGCACCCACTGGTCAAAGCGCGTGGCGCCGAGGCGCAGGCCGATCTTCACCGTGCCGACGTTCGAGGACTGCGCGAGGATCTGCGCCGTCGTGAGGTCGACGGTCCCGCGATCCTCGGCCTCCTTGATCGTGCGGTCGGCGACCTGGATCGTCGGCGGCAGGTGGAAGTAGGAGTTCGGCGTGACGACGTGG
>DASXCR010000171.1:0-5902 GCA_036491075.1 Solirubrobacteraceae bacterium | reverse complement strand
AGCTCGTGGTCGCCACCTGGGATCGGGACCTCGCCGCGGCCGCGACGCGCGCGGGCCGGGCCGTCGTCGGCGACAGCGCGCACTAGCCTCCGCGCCCGGATGCGCATCTGGGTCGACCTCACGAACAGCCCGCACGTGCTCGTCCTGCGCCCGATCGTCGCGGCGCTGCGCCAGCAGGGCCACGAGGTGCAGATCACGGCGCGCGACTTCGCGCAGACGCTCGGGCTGCTCGAGCGCTTCGACATCGAGCACACGGAGGTCGGGCGCCACCGCGGCGGGCGGCTCGCCGCGAAGGGGCTGGGCCTCGTGTCGCGCTCGACGGCGCTCGCGCGCTGGGCCCGCGGCCGGCGCTTCGACCTCGCCCTCGGCCACGGCTCCAACGACGTCACGGTCGCGGCCTGGCTGCTGCGGATCCCGAGCGCGACGATGTTCGACTACGAGTGGGCGATCGTGCAGCACACGGTCAACTGCCGCCTCGCCCGCACCGTCGTCGTGCCGGAGGCGATCCCGGCGCAGCGCCTCGCTCGCTACGGCGCGAGCGGCAAGATCGCCGCGTACCCGGGCCTCAAGGAGGAGTACTACCTCGCCGACTTCGAGCCCGACCCGGCGGTGTTGGACGAGCTCGACCTCGACGCGTCGCAGCCGATCGCGGTCGTGCGCACGCCGCCCGCGGTCTCGCTGTATCACCGCTTCGAGAACGACGTCTTCGGCGCCGTGCTGGAACGCTTGCGCGGTCGCCAGACGGTCGTCCTGCCGCGCACGCCGCAGCAGCGCGCCGCGCTCGGCGACGGCTTCGTGGTTCCCGAGCGCGCGATCGACGCGCAGTCGCTGATCGCCTACGCCGATGTCGTCGTATCCGCCGGCGGGACGATGAACCGCGAGGCGGTCGCGCTCGGCACCCCCGTCTGGACGACGTTCCAGGGTCGCCTCGGCGCGGTCGACGAGGCGCTGATCGCCGGCGGCCGTCTGCGGATGCTCGAGCGCGCGGAGGACGTCGTGCTCGAGAAGCGCGCCGCGGGCGACGCCGGCGAGCGCGTCCGACGCGACCCGGCGCTGCTCGCCGGCCTGCTGACGCGCGCCGCGCGCCGCTGAGCGAGCGGATCCGGGCGCTTCGCGCCGGCGGCTCGCAACGCGTGTGACGAGCGGCGCGCGGAAACCTCGCAACGCCTGCGACAAGCGGCGCTTCCCACGTTCATGAAGCAGGGCTAAAGATCGCGGACCGGTCGTTTGGGGGGTCGGGCTGGGGGTAGCGACGCCCATTCAACACCTCGCCGCCCGAGGCTCGCGTGTGGGAATCGCCGCTGCAGCAGATGGCGATCACGCAGCCGGTAGTCGGGCGGGCTTCCTGAGGTACCCGCGGTGGGGGATCCCGTCGTACCCCCGCCGCATCCGTCCTGTACCTCACCGGAGGAGGCCGTCTTGCGGCTCGACATCGTCTTTCCAGCCCACAACGAGGAGCACCGCATCGGTCGCACGCTCGGCGCCTACCGCGCGGGCTGCCCCCATCCGGACACGCGCTTCCTCGTCGCGCTGGACGCCTGCACCGATCGCACCGCCGAGATCGTGCGCGAGCACCGCGCGCAGGACGACCGCGTCCGCCTGCACGAGTACTCCAAGCTCGGCAAGGGCGGCGTGATCGCGGCGACGTTCCGCCAGTCCGACGCCGACTTCGTCGGCTTCGTCGACGCCGACTGCGCGACGCCGCCCGCGGAGCTGCTGCGCCTCGTCGAGACGACGGCGCGCGAGGGCGCGGGGGTCGACGGAGCGATCGCCAGCCGCCACCATCCCGCCGCGGTGCTGCCGGCCGGTCGCTCGCTGATGCGGCGCGTGACGAGCGCCGGCTTCGCGTTCGGCGTGCGCCGGCTGCTGAAGCTGCCCTACACGGACACGCAGTGCGGTGCGAAGGTCCTGCGCCGCGGGGCCGCGCAGGAGATCGTCGCGCGGATCTCCCAGACCGACCTGCTGTTCGACGTCGACCTGCTGATGACCGCCCGCGACGCCGGTCATCGCGTCGTCGAGGTGCCGACGGTCTGGATCGACCAGGACGGCTCGAAGGTCAACCCGATCGCCGATGCCCGCAAGATGGGGATGTCGCTGGCCTCCCTGTGGGTCGCGGCGCTGCGCCGTCGCCGGTTCGGTCCGCCGTTGGAGGTCGCCGATGCCCGCGCCTGATGTCGCGATCGTCTCGCCGTACCCGCGATCGGGAGCGCGGCACGGCGGCCCGAGCGGCGTCGCGTCGTACACCGTGGCGCTCGCCCACGCGCTGAGCGACGCGGGTGCGCAGGTCGAGGTGCTCGCGCCCGCCGAGCCGGGCGCGCCCGCCGTCACGGCGGACGGCGCGGTCACGGTCCGCCGGCCGTTCGCTCGCGGTGCGCGGGCGCTGGGGACGGCACTGCGCGCGGCGCGCGCCACCGGTGCCCCGACGGTGCACCTGCAACACGAGACGTTCCTCTACGGCGGCGCGGCGTCGGTGCCGGGCCTCGTGCCGGCGCTCGGCGCGATGCGGCGATCTCCGGCGCGCACCGTCGTGACGATGCATCACGTCGTCGACGGCCCCGTCGACGCGGCGTTCACGCACCTGCATCGCGTGGCCGCGCCGCCGATCCTCGCGCGCGCCGGCCTGCAGGGCGTCCGCACGGCGATCCGCCGCCTGGCCGATCGCGTGATCGTCCACGAGCCGGCGTTCGCGCGGGCGATTCCCGGAGCCGCGGTCGTGCCGCACGGCGTCGAGCTGCCCGGGCAGCTGTCGCGCGCCGAGGCGCGAGCGCGGCTCGGGATCGAAGAGGACCGCCTCACGGTCCTGTGCTTCGGCTTCCTGGCGCCGTACAAGGGGCTCGACCCGGCGCTCGCGGCCGCGGCGATCCTCGGCGACGCGGTGCGGCTCGTCGTCGCGGGCGGCGAGCATCCGCGGCTCGCGCAGGCCGGCGACGGCTACGCGGCCGGGCTGCGCGCGGCCAACCCGCACGCGCGCTTCACGGGCTTCGTGCCCGACGCCGACGTCGCGGCATGGTTCGCCGCGACCGACCTGGCGCTGTTTCACTATCCGCGGCCGGTGTCGACGAGCGGCGGCCTCGCGCTCGCGTTCGCGCACCGCACGCCGGTGCTGCTGTCCGAGGAGCTCGCGGGCACGGTCGGAGCGCCGCGGGCGCTGGTCGCCCCGCGCGAGCCGCGGGCGCTCGCCGCGCAGCTCGCCGGGATCGCCGCCGGTGCGCCGCGCAGCCTGAACGCGCTGCGCGCCGAGGTCGAGCACCTCGGGCGCGGGCGGTCGTGGCCGGCCGTCGCGCGCCGGCACCTCGAGATCTACGCGGGAGCCGCCTGATGCCGACCGCACTGCTCGCCGGTGCCTTCGGGCAACGCAACCCGGGCGACGACGCCCTGCTCGACGCCTTCGCCGCGGGACTTCCCGGCTGGGACGTCGTCGCGACGGTCGGCGCGCAGGCGCTGCCGATCGACGGCGGTCCGCGCGTCGTGCCGAGCGCCGAGCCGCGCCGGGTCGCGCGGATGGCCGCGACGGCCGACGCCGTGATCTTCGGCGGCGGCACGGTGTTCAAGGCGCTGCGCCAGGAGACCGGCCGGCCGCCGCTGGACCTGCTGCGCCGCGCGCTCGCCCTCGCCTACGGCGCGAAGGCGCTCGGCAAGCCGCTCGCGCTGGTCGGGGTCGGCGCGGCGCCGATCGCATCGCGCGAGGGGCGCGTGCTGGCGCGCCGGCTGGTGGCGCAGGCCGACCTGCTCGTGCTGCGCGACGAGGAGTCCGCGGACGTGCTCGCGGCGGCGGGCGCCGAGACGCCGTTTCGCGTCGGCGCGGACCCGGCGTGGACGCTGCTCGCCGAGCCGCCGGGCGACGGCGGCGAGCGTCGCGGGCCGGTGATCGTCGCGCTGAGCCACGAGGCCGGCGGGCCGGGCCTCGCGGACGACCTCGCCGCCGCGCTCGTCCCGCTGCTCGCCGCGCAGCACCCGGTGTCCCTGCAGCCGTGGCAGATCGGTGGGGCGGCGCGACCGGACGACCTCGACCTCGCCCGCGCCATCAACGAGCGCCTCGGCGGAGCGGCGCAGCTGCTGCTGCCCCCGGCCGACCTGCTCGACGCGCGCGCGCTCTTCGCCGACGCGCGGCTCGTCGTCGGGCTGCGCTTCCACGCGCTCGTCGCGGCGGCCGCGGCCGGGACGCGCTTCGTCGCCGTCGCGCACGAGCCGAAGCTCGCGGCGCTCGCGCGGCGCCTGGGCCAGCCGGCGGTCTCCTTGGAGGGAGGTGCGCTGGATCCCGGTGGCCTGACCGCTGCGATGCTGGCCGCGCTGTGCGACGGGGCGCCGCCGCGTCCCGCCGCCGTGCGCGGCGAGATCGCGCGCTCGGAGCAGAGCCTGTGCCTGCTGCGGCTGCTGCTTGGCGGCGGGCGCCCGGAGGATGCCGACACGATCGGCACGCTGCCGCTCGCACCGCTCGCGTGGTCGTCGTGAACGCGGCCGTCGGCCAGATCGCGCGCCCGGTCGCGCGCTTCGGGCGCGCCGTCGCCGCCAGCCCGCAGCGGCGGTTCGTGCGCGAGCAGGGGCTCGTCGCCGCTGCCCAGATGGCGGCCGGCGCGGGCAACCTCGCGTTCGCGCTCGTCGCGGCGCGGCTGCTGGCACCGGGGCCGTTCGCGCAGCTCGTCGCGTTCCTCGCGCTGTACCTGCTGATCCACGTCCCCGCGTCGAGCCTCAGCGCGGGCAGCGCGCTGACGCCGGCGCTGGCGGCGCGCGGCCGGCGGCGCGCGCTGACCTGGGGCCTCGGCGGCGGCGCCGTGCTGGCCGCCGCGGCGGTGCCGCTGGCGGACGTCGCGGGCGTGCCCGTCTCGCTGCTGCTGATCCTCGCCACGGTCGTGCCGCTCGCGCCGTGGCTGGCGCTCGAGCGCGGGCGCCTGTACGGCGGCGAGCGCCACGGGCGTCTCGCGGCGAGCCTGGCGGCCGAGCCCGTCGTGCGCCTCGCGCTCGGCCTTCCGCTCGCGGCCGGCCTGGGCGCGGTCGGCGGCGCGGTCGGCGTCGTGCTCGGCGGCTGGGCCGCGCTCGCCGTCGCGGGGTTCGTGCGCCGCGAGGATCGCGCGTCCCCGACGGGCGGCGACGGTCGCTCGGCGCCGCCGGCAGCCGGCGGCGGCGTTGGCGCCGCCGCGCCGGCCGGCGTGGCGACCGCGGCGTTCCTCGTGCTCGCGATCCTCCAGAACCAGGACGTCGTGCTCGCCAACGGCCTGCTCGGCGCCGAGCAGGCCGGGCGCTTCGCGGTCCTGTCGACGCTCGGCGGCCTCGCGGCGTTCGCGACGACGACCGTGCCGCTCGTGCTGCTGCCACGCGCCGCCGGCGGCGAGCGCGGTGCGCTCGCGGCCGCGCTCGGCGTCGCGACGGCGCTCGGCGGGGCGGCGGTCGCGCTCGTCGCGCTCGTCCCGTCGGGCCTCGTCGGCGTGGCGTTCGGTTCGCGCTACGCCTCGGTCGGTCCGCTCGCCGTGCCGTACGTCGGCGCGATGGCCCTGTTCGGCGTCGCCCGCGTGCTCGTCGCACATCGCTCTGCGCGGGGCGGTGGCCGGGCGACGGTCGCGGCCGTCGCGGTCGTCGCCGTGGGTCAGGCGTTGGGGCTCGTGCTCTTCGGCGACGACGCCGCGCATGTGGCGACCGTGACGCTGTCGGCGATGGGCGCGCTGACGCTCGTGACGGCGGTCTCCGCGCTCGCGCAGCTGCGTTCGGGTGGCGCGCCGGCGCTCCCGCGGGGCCGCACCCGCCGGAACGCATCCGGGCAGCCGCCGGCGGCGGTCGCCGTCGCTCCGGTCGCCCCGCCCGTTCCCGCTGCGCTGCCGCCGGCGCCCCCACCGGACCGCGACCCCGCACCCGAGCCCGCATCGCCCGGACGCGCGATCGCTCGCATCCCCGACTGGGCTGCGCTCTG
>DASXCR010000170.1:0-9343 GCA_036491075.1 Solirubrobacteraceae bacterium | reverse complement strand
CAGGACGTCCGCGTCCGGATCGGCGGTGTGGAGCACCCGCTGGCCGACGCCGGCGGCGCGATCCACGAGGGCCGCATCGCGGCGGCGGACGGCGACGACTACGAGCTCGTGTTCGGCGAGCACGTCCTCCCCGACCCCGCTTCGCGCCACCAGCCACGCGGCCTGCGCGGCCCGTCGCGCGTGGTCGATCCGCGCACGTTCGCGTGGACCGACGAGAGCTTCGAGGCGCGCCCGCTCGCCGAGCAGGTCATCTACGAGCTGCATGTCGGGACGTTCACCGACGCGGGCACGTTCGAGGCCGCGATCGAGCACCTCGCGCCGCTCGCGCGGCTCGGCGTCACCGCGATCGAGGTCATGCCCGTCGCGGAGTTCCCCGGCGACCACGGGTGGGGCTACGACGGCGTCTACCTGAGCGCCGCGCAGTCGACGTACGGCGGCCCGCTCGGCTTCCAGCGCCTCGTCGACGGCGCCCACGCCGCGGGCCTCGCCGTGATCCTCGACGTCGTCTACAACCACGTCGGCGCGTCGGGCAACACGGCGCTCGCGGCGTTCGGCCCCTACTTCACCGAGAGGTACTCGACGTTCTGGGGCTCGGCGATCAACTACGACGACGCGTACTGCGATCCGGTGCGCGAGTGGGTGCTGCAGTCCGCCGAGGGCTGGGTCCGCGACTTCCACGTCGACGGCCTGCGCCTCGATGCGATCCACGCGATCTTCGACGGCGGCGCGTACCCGCTGATGGCGCAGCTCGCCGACCGCGTCCACGCCGTCCGCGCCGGCGCGCTCGTCATCGCCGAGTCGGGCCTCAACGATCCGAGGGTCATCCGCCCGCGCGCGCAGGGCGGCTTCGGCCACGACGCGCAGTGGGCCGACGACTTCCACCATGCCGTGCGCGTCCTGCTGACCGGCGACGCCGACGGCTACTACGAGGAGTTCGGCGCGATCTGCGACCTGGCGAAGGCGTTCGCGCGCCCTTTTGTGCATGACGGCCAGTACTCGGCGTTTCGCCGCAAGCGCTTCGGAGCGCCGGCCGGCGACCGCCCGCCCGAGCAGTTCGTCGTCTTCGACCAGAATCACGACCAGGTCGGAAATCGCGCGTTCGGCGACCGCCTGCCCGCCGACGCGCGCCCGCTGGCGGCGTTCTGCACGCTGCTGTCGCCGTTTACCCCGATGCTCTTCATGGGCGAGGAGTACGGCGAGCCGGCGCCGTTTCAGTTCTTCTCCGACCACATCGACGAGGAGATCGCGACCGCGACGCGCGAGGGGCGCCGGCGCGAGTTCGCCGACTTCGCGACCTTCGCCGGCGAGGAGGTCCCCGATCCGCAGGACCGCGCGACCTTCCTGCGCTCGAAGCTCACGCGCGAGCGCGATCCGCAGGTCGCCGCGCTGTACGGCGAGCTGTTGCGCGCACGCGCGCTGCTGCCGCGCGCCGACGATCTCGTCACCCGCCACGACGAGGACGCCGGCTGGCTGAGCGTCGACCGCGGCGCGTTTCGCCTCTGCATGAACTTCGCCGCCGAGCCGCGCGAGGTTCCCCTCGACGGGCATACCGAGGTCGTGCTCGCGACCGCCTCCGCCCAGCCGCGCGCCGCCGGCGTGCTGCTCGCACCCAAGTCAGGAGCACTGCTGCGATGAGCACACGCGAGGTCTGGCCCGGCACGCCGTTCCCGCTCGGCCCGTGGACGACGAAGCGCGGCACGAACTTCAGCCTCTTCTCCGAGCACGCCGAGCGCGTCCAGCTGTGCCTGTTCGACGCCGACGACAACGAGGAGCGCATCGAGGTCGTCGAGCGCACCGCGTTCAACTGGCACTGCTACCTGCCCGGGGTCGGCGCCGGCCAGCGCTACGGCTACCGCGTCTTCGGTCCCTACGACCCCGAGGGCGGGCACCGCTTCAACGCCAACAAGCTCCTGATCGACCCCTACGCCAAGGCGATCGACGGCGAGGTCCGCTGGGACATGGCGAGCACGCTGCCCTATATCCCCGACGACTCGGACACCGCCGACCTCGAGCCCGACGACGAGGACGACGCCGAGGCGATGCCCAAGGGCCTCGTCGTGGATCCGGGGTTCGACTGGGAGGGCGACCGCCTGCTCGGGCGCCCGTGGAACGAGATCGTCATCTACGAGACCCACGTCAAGGGCTTCACGATGCGCCACCCCGACGTGCGCGAGGACCTGCGCGGCACCTACGGCGGGCTCGCGTCGCCGGCTGCGCTGAAGTACCTGAAGGAGCTCGGCGTCACCGCCGTCGAGCTGCTGCCCGTGCACCACAACGCCGACGAGCACTTCCTCATCGACAAGGGCCTGTCGAACTACTGGGGCTACAGCTCGATCGGCTACCTCGCGCCGCACTCGGACTACGCCGCGACCGGGTCCTCGGGCGAGCAGGTGCGCGAGTTCAAGGGGATGGTCAAGGCGCTGCACAAGGCCGGCATCGAGGTGATCCTCGACGTCGTCTACAACCACACCGCGGAGGGCAACCACCTCGGGCCGATGCTGTCGTTCAAGGGCATCGACAACGCGACGTACTACCGCCTGATGCCCGACGACCCGCGCTTCTACATGGACTTCACCGGCACCGGCAACTCGCTGAACCCGGTCCACCCGAGCGTCCTGCGGCTGATCATGGACTCGCTGCGCTACTGGGTCATCGACTGCCACGTCGACGGCTTCCGCTTCGATCTCGCGAGCGCGCTGGCCCGCGAGCTCTACGACGTGGACCGCCTGAGCGCGTTCTTCGACACGATCCACCAGGACCCGGTGCTGTCGCAGGTCAAGCTCATCGCCGAGCCGTGGGACGTCGGGCCGGGCGGCTACCAGGTCGGCAACTTCCCGGTCCTGTGGACCGAGTGGAACGGCATCTACCGCGACGCGATGCGCGACTTCTGGCGCGGCAACGCGAGCGTCGGCGACTTCGCGCGGCGGCTCACGGGATCCAGCGACCTGTACGCCAACGACGGCCGCCAGCCGGCCGCGTCGATCAACTTCATCACCGCGCACGACGGCTTCACGCTCGCCGACCTCGTCTCCTACAACGAGAAGCACAACGCGGACAACCAGGAGGACAACAAGGACGGCACCGACGACAACCGCTCCTGGAACTGCGGCGCCGAGGGCCCGACCGACGATCCCGAGATCCTCGCGCTGCGCGGGCGCCAGCAGCGCAACATCCTCGTGACGCTGCTGCTCTCCCAGGGCGTGCCGATGCTGCTCGGCGGCGACGAGTTCTCACGCAGCCAGGGCGGCAACAACAACGCGTGGTGTCAGGACAACGAGATCTCCTGGTACTCGTGGGAGCGCGACGAGCGCCAGCTGGAGATGCTCGCGTTCACCAAGCGCGTGATCGGGCTGCGCCAGGAGCACCCGGTGTTCCGCCGCCGGCACTTCCTCAGCGGCGAGGCGACCGAGGGCGGCTCGCTGCCCGACGCGTGGTGGTTTCGCCTCGACGGTCGCAAGATGACCCAGCGCGACTGGGAGCGCACCGATCGCCACGTGCTCGGCCTGTTCCTCAACGGCCACGAGTTCCCCTATCGCGGTCGCCGAGGCGAGCAGATCATCGACGACTCGTTCCTGCTGCTCATCAACGCCCACCACGAGGACCTCGAGTTCACGCTGCCCGCCCGGCGCTGGGGGAACACGTGGACGCTCGAGCTGAGCACCGCGGACCCCGAGCTCGCGCCCGGGTCGGCGTCCTACGCGGCGCGCGCGCCGGTCGCCGCGCTCGCGCGCTCGATCACCGTGCTGAAGCGCACCGATCCCGCGACGTGATGGCCGAGCTGCGCGCGACGTACCGGCTGCAGCTCGGCCCCGGGCTGCGCTTCGACGACGTCCGCGCGCTCGTGCCGTACCTGCGCGACCTCGGGATCTCGCACCTGTACCTGTCGCCGTCGCTGACGGCGCGGTCGGGGTCGACGCACGGCTACGACGTCATCGACCCGACGCGCGTCTCGGAGTCGCTGGGCGGGGAGGCCGCGTTGCGCGAGCTGGCCGCCGCGGGGCTCGGGATCGTGCTCGACATCGTGCCCAACCACATGGGCACCGGTGAGGAGAACCGCTGGTGGTCCGATCCACAGGAGCGCGTGCGCGTCTTCGACGTCGACCCCGACACGGGCCACTACCGGCGCTTCTTCGACATCGACGACCTCGCGGGGGTGCGCGTCGAGGACCCGTCCGTGTTCGAGCTGACGCACGCGAAGGTGCTGGCGCTCGTGGCCGACGGCGTGGTCGACGGCCTGCGGATCGACCACCCGGACGGGCTCGCCGACCCGGCCGGCTACCTGCAGCGGCTGCGCGACGGCGGCGCCGAGCGGGTCTGGGTCGAGAAGATCGTGCATCCCGGGGAGCGGCTGCGCGACTGGCCGGTCGAGGGGACCGTCGGGTACGAGTTCCTCAACGAGGCACAGGGGCTGTTCATCGACCCCGCGGGCGAGGCGCCGCTGACGGCGCTGTACTGCGCGCTGGTCGGCGACGACCGCTCGTTCGAGGAGCTCGCGCTGGAGGCGCAGCTCGAGCAGGCGCGCGGGACGTTCTCGCGCGAGGTGCAGCGACTGCGGGCGATCCACGACCCGGGCGGGCTGGAGGAGGCGCTGGCGCGACTGCCGATCTACCGGACGTACGTGCGCGACGGGGCATTCGCGCCCGCGGATCGCGCCGCACTGTCTGAGGCCGGACGCCCCGAGCTGTTCGACGGCGCGCCGGAGGAGTTCGTCTCGCGCTTCCAGCAGACCTCCCCGCCGGTGACCGCGAAGGGGATCGAGGACACGGCGTTCTATCGCTACCTGCGGTTGCTCGCCTTGAATGACGTCGGCGGAGATCCCGGCCGCTGGGGCGTCTCGGTCGACGCCTTCCACGCTGCGAACGCGGTGCGCGCCGAGCGCTTCCCGCGCGCGCTGCTCGCCACGCAGACGCACGACACCAAGCGCTCGGGCGACGCGCGGGCACGGCTCGGCGCCCTGTCGGCGATGGCGGGCGCGTGGGAGGCGCACGTGCGCCGCTGGTACGAGCTGACCGCGGATCTCGTGCAGGACGGCGCGCCGGACATGCACGAGCGCTACCTGCTCTTTCAGACGCTCGTCTGCGCCTGGCCGATCACGCCGCAGCGCCTGGAGGGCTACGTCGAGAAGGCGCTGCGCGAGGCCAAACGCAACACGAACTGGGTCGACCAGGACCACGCCTGGGAGGATCGCGTCAAGCGCTTCGGCGTCGCCTTGCTGACCCACGAGCCGTTCCTCGCGGACTTCCTCCCGTTCCTCACCGAGGAGGTCGCGGTCGCGGGCGAGCGCTCAGCGCTCGGCCAGCTGCTGTTGAAGCTGACGATCCCGGGCGTCCCCGACATCTACAACGCAGACGAGCTGATCGACCTGTCGCTCGTCGATCCCGACAACCGCCGGCCGGTCGACTGGCAGCTGCGACGCACGGCGCTCGCCGGGCTGCGCGCCGGCGAGGCGCCGCGGCGCGAGACGATGAAGCTGCACGTCATCGCGCGGGCGCTGGCGCTGCGCGCGCGCCGCCCGGACGCGTTCGCCGGCGCCTACGCGCCGGTCGAGGCGGGCGCGGACGTCGTCGCGTTCACGCGCGGCGGCGGCGGAGGGGAGGTGGCGGTCGTCGTGGTGCTGCGCGCGGCGGGGCGCGACGCGACGGTGCAGCTCGCGCCGGGGCGCTGGCACGACGTGCTGCGCGACGAGGAGCTCGAGGTCGCGGCGGACACACGCGCATCCGGGCTCGTCGGCGACGAGGGCCTCGCGCTGCTCGAGCGGTCGTAGCGGCGTGGCGGATCCTGTGCCGCCCGCGCGGGGCGGACGTGGCGAACCGCGATGATGTCGCGATGATCGATCAGGCAGAGCAGGCACGGCGCTTCCTCGCGCTGCACGGCGGCGAGCGGCCGCTGCTGATACCGAACCCGTGGGACGCCGGCTCGGCTCGGCTGCTGGCGTCGCTGGGGTTCGAGGCGCTCGCGACGACGAGCAGCGGCTTCGCGGCGACCCTCGGTCGCCTCGACGGGTCGGTCACCCGCGACGAGGTGCTCGCGCACGCGGCGGCGATCGTCGGCGCCACCGCGCTGCCCGTCTCCGCCGACTTCGAGCACGGCTTCGCCGACGATCCGGACGAGGTCGCCGAGAACGTGGCGCTCGCGATCGGCACGGGTCTCGCCGGCTGCTCGATCGAGGACTACGACGGCGCGGGGATCTACGACTTCGAGATCGCGGTGCAGCGCGTCGCGGCCGCCGCGCGGGCCGCCCATGCGGGACCGGTCCACTTCGTCCTGACCGCGCGCGCCGAGAACCACATCCGCGATCGCCCCGACCTCGACGACACGATCGCCCGCCTGCGCGCCTACGGCGAGGCCGGCGCCGACGTCCTCTTCGCCCCCGGCCTGGCGGCGATCGACGACATCCGCCGCGTCGTCGAAGCCGTCGACAAGCCCGTCAACGTGCTGGCGTACGGCGCCGCGCCGCCGGTCGCCGAGCTCGCGGCCGCCGGGGTCGCGCGGATCTCGATCGGCGGCGCGTTCGCGTTCGCGGCGATCGAGGCCGTCGCCCGAGCCGCGCGCGAGCTGCGCGACGCGGGCACGTACGGCTTCCTCGAACGCTCGAAGGCCGGCGTCGGGCTCGCGCGCGAGGCGTTCGGCGACTGAAGGACCCGGCGTGTGTCGTCCCGCGCGGCTCTGGACCGCGTGAGACGACGCATGCCGCGTGTGCCGGCCTGCAGGAGGGGACTACCATCGGCGTGTCTGCCCGTCGCAGCTGCGGTTCGATGCGGACACGACGACCACACCCAGACCTTCGCGGAGGAACGCCTCATGGCATTCGAAGTCGGACAGCGCGTGATCGCTGAGAAGTCGGGCCGCCGCCGCCGGTCGGCGCGCGCGCCCATGCGTCCGCCGCGCCACGGCGTCGTCGAGAAGGTCCTGCGCGGCGATCCCAACCCGCGCTATGAGATCCGCTGGGACGAGGGCATCGTCACGATCTTCTCGCCGCAGAACGGCGGCCTGACCGCCGACGAGCACTACGACGGCCCGGGCAACTCCGAACAGGCCGCGACTGCCCGCAGGAGCGAGAAGGCCGGCGCGGCCGAGTAGCCGTCAGCCGGCGTCGAACGCCTTGCGAACGGCCTGAAGCGACGGCTTCGGCTTGCCGTCGAAGTCGTAGAGGCCCTTCTCGTTGAGGCCCGGCATCAGCTTCAGGCCGGGCATCCGCGTGGCGATCGAGCCGCCGACGAAGTCCGGCCGCAGGGCGTAGTCGCGCAGCGACCAGACAATCGTCCCGCTGAGGCCGTCGAGCGCGTTCAGGCCGCGGATGCGCCGCGCGAGCAGCGACGCCTGGTAGTCCAGGCTGCCGAACGCGTCGCCGCGCGTGCGCGCGCTGCCGGCCGCGCCGAGCTCCGTGACCACGAGCGGCTTGCCCGGGAACAGGCCGCGCAGCTTCGCCACTCGCTGCGCGGCGAGCGCCTGCTGGCCGGCCGCTGACGCCGGTCCCTCGTACCAGCCGATGTAGTCCGTCACGCCGATCGCGTCGAGCTGGGAGAACAGCAGCCCGTTCGAACGCGGCAGCTGCGAGCCCCAGAGGTCGGCCGCGACCGGTCGCGTCGGGTCGGTCGCGTGCAGGCGCTTCGCCGTATCCGCGACGTAGACCTGCTGGCCGGGATGGCCCTCGCCCGGCGCCTCGTTGGTCAGCGTCCACGCGAGCACCGAGGCGTGCGTCTGGTCGTCCTCGGCCGTGCGCAGCGCGCGGTCGCGGGCGGCGGCGATCTGCGCCGGCGTCGTCGCGCGCCAGCGCCCGGCCGGCTCCCACGGCCCGATCTCCTGCCAGACGAAGATCCCCGCCGCGTCGAGACGATCCAGCATGCTCTGCGCGAGCGGCAGCTGCGAGCGGGTCGCGTTGGCGCCGACCGCGCGCAGCTCGTCGATCATGCGGTCCTCGTCGGCCGGGGTGAGGGCATCGCCGTGCCCGCGCGCGTCGGCGGGCAGGGCCGCGCCGCGCAGCACGAGCGGCGCACCGTTGAGAAACAGACCGTTGGCGTTCCAGGTCAGCTGGCGCAGCCCGACCTCCTGCTCGAGCGTCGACTCGCCCGGGACCGCGATCCTCAGGTCGTAGCGGTTCGGCGCGCCCGGCGACCACAGGTCGGGGTCGTCGAGCACGACCGACGCGCGCACGGTCTTCGAGCGGTCGCGGCCGACCGTCACGGCGGGGAAGCGCAGCGCGGTCGACGCGCCGCCGCGCACGAGCGCGCCGGTCACGCGGATGCGCCGCGCCGCCTCGCGGTTGCGCACGCGCAGCGTCACGGACACGCGCGCCCGGCCGCCACTGCCCAGCCGCGTGCCGAGCGTCAGCGCGCCGAGCCGGCTCGGTCCGAGGCGCGTCAGCGTGACCGGCCGGTCGATGCCGCCGTAGTTGAACCAGCCGCGCTGCCAGTCCTCGCCGGCCTGCAGGTCGGGGTCGCGCCAGTCGACGCGGACGGCGACGGTGTGGCGCCCGGCGCGCAGCGTCGGCAGGGCGCTGAACGCCTCGTACGCGCCGACGTGGCGGCGCAGCAGCTTCCCGTCGACGTAGACCGCGGCGCGGTAGTGGGCGGATTCGAAGCGCAGCGCGTACTGCCCGGCGACCGGCGCGTCGATCTCGCGGGCGTACCAGCCGACGCTGCCGTCGTAGTCGCGCACCCCGGCGGGGCCGCTGTGGGCGCCGGCGTTCGGCGAGAACGGGACGCGCTCCAGGCGCCCGCCGAAGCGGCCGTCGGCCCAGCCGTGCGTCACCCCGCGGTTGGACGGGTCGGCGCGGTAGCGCCAGCGGTTGAGGATCACGGGCGCGCTGCCGTCGGGGCCGCCGGCGCGCGCGAGCAGCGCCCGGTCCGCGGTCGTCTGGCGCGGGGCGGCGTGCGCGTGTCGCGAGCCGCTCGAAGCGCCCGAGTGCAGGGCGAGGTAGGCGCCGGCGCCGCAGCCGACGAGGACCACGCAGGCGATGACGATGATGAGCGGTCGGGGCATGGTCGAGAAGCACAACCCGCGCGGCCGTTTGGAAGTCGCGCGGCGGTAGGATCGCGCGGCCCTGAGCCCGCGCGTCCTCATCCTGTCGTGGGAATACCCGCCGATCGTCGCAGGAGGGCTCGCGCGACACGTCAGCAAGCTGTCGGAGGCGCTCGTCCGGGCCGGCGTCGAGGTCCATGTGCTGACGCGCGGCGGCGACGACGGGCCCGTGTCGGAGCACGTGGCCGGCGTCGTGGTGCATCGCGTGCGCGAGGACCCGATGCCCCGCGACCTCGACGCCTTCGTCGCGTGGGTGCAGGGCATGAACTCGCACATGCACGCGGCCGGTCGCCGGCTCGGCAGGCGCCTGGCGTTCGACCTC
>DASXCR010000169.1:0-5296 GCA_036491075.1 Solirubrobacteraceae bacterium | reverse complement strand
GCCCGTCACTGGCTGCCCGGGACCCGCTGGTCGCTGGCTGCCCGGGACCCGCCTGTCGCTGGCTGCCCGGGACTCGCTGGTCGCTGGCTGCCCGGGACCCGCCTGTCGCTGGCTGCCCGGGACCCGCCTGTCGCTGGCTGCCCGGGACGTGGAGCGGCGTGTGGCCTCTTCAGGGGCGAGTAGCACTCGCTACTCGCCGGTGAGTAGCAGGTGCTACCCACCGGAAACGGACCTGTGCGTGCGGGAGCTCACGATGCGGGAGCAGGCGACCGGAGCGGCCGCTCGGCAGGGACGGCCTCGGAGCGGAACGGGTGCGCAACGTGGGCAGTGCGCCGGCCGGCCGCCCGATCGCGACCCGCGACCGCCACCCGCGACCCGCGGCCCCTAACGCAGCCGCGCCCGCGCGGACGTCGTGGCAGAGTCGGTCAGCAAATCGCGCGCGACTGCGGAGAGCGATACGCGGATCCCGTGATGGTTGCGCAGGTACGCGTTGCCGTACTTCGTCAGCTCGACCGGCAGCGTCTGGCGGGCCGTCTTGAAAACCGGCAGCAGGCTCTGGGCGATCGCGCGGTCGCCGTGGCGGATCGTCACGCGCGCCAGCCCGACCGCCGAGGACTTCAGCGACACGCGGATGCCGTGGCGACCATGCGCCGTGCGCGCCCGCTGATGGATCACCGAGACCGACAGGTGCAGGGCGTTCGCCGGCCCGCCGAACGCCGGGTCGGACTGCAGCGACGGCGTCAGCGCGGCGACGGCGAAGCGGCCGATCGAGTAGCCCGTGCCCTCGCCGGTCGGCTGGCTGACGGCCACGCCGCCCCCGACCAGGTAGGACCCGTCGGCGCGGCGCACGAGCGTGGCGCCGGTGAACGAGTTCTGCACGATCGGGCCGACCGACCGCGGGTGGACGCTGACCACGAACGAGGACCCGCCGCCGCCGAACGGCACTTCGATCGAGCGGCTGGTCGCCGGATCGAGCGTGCCGTTCGCCGACACGAGCCGCGCCTCGATGCGGCCGGGCGTCGGTCCCGTCCCCGGTTCGAGCCCATAGGCGACGGTGCTCACCAGCAGCACGGCGCCGCCGGACGCGGGCAGCAGCTGGCTCGGCGCGTATGCCGCCCCGGTGTCGAGCATGCCGGCGGTCCCGAAGGACGGGTCGAGCGCGCCGGCGGGGGTGTAGCGGGCGAGGTACTGCGGGCTCGGCGCGCCGAGCGACGCGAGCGTGGCCGGCGTGAGCACGGGACGCTCGGGCTGGCCATCGACGAGGACCGAGCCGTCGGCCCGCGCCAGCATCAGAAAGCCCGACGCGAAGGGCAGCGTCACGGGGCTGCCGCCCGCGAAGCTCGTGTCGGGGGCGCCGGCGGCCGTCAGTCGCGCCAGCACGAGCGAGGTCGGCCCGCCGTCGAGGTTCGCCTGCGCCTGGCCCTCGACGACGATCGAGCCGCCCGGGCCGAAGCCGACGTCGAAGCCGCTCGTCGAGACCGCGGTCGGGATCGTCGCGATGCCGCCCGTCCCGAAGCCCGGGTCGACCGCGCCGGCCGGCGTCAGGCGCGTCACGGCCCAGTGCAGCGCCGCCGCGGCGGGCGGTCGCGGGATGGCGCCGGTCGTGCCCGTCAGGACGAGGCCGCCGTCGCTCGCGATCGCCCCGGTCGTGCAGGCGCCGCAGCCCTCGCCGATGCCGGTCACGACCGTCCCGCCGGAGCCGTAGGCGGTGTCGAGCGTCATGTCGGCGTTCAGTCGGGTCACCTGCAGCAGCGCCGGCGAGAACGCTCCGCTGCCGGGCTGCAGCGTCGCACCGACGAGCAGGAGCTTGCCGTCGGGCTGCGGGATGGTCTGCAGGATCTGGGTCGTCGCGGACGGGAGCGTGATGCGCGCGACACCGCCGCGCCCGAACGAGCGGTCCAGCGCGCCGTTGCGGCCGATCTTCGCCGCGTAGAGGACGCCGCGCCCGCCGCTGCCCGATCCGAGCAGCAGGCTGCTGCCGTCGGGCATCGTGGCCGCGACGCCGCCACCGCTGCCGTCGACCGTCTTCAGCAGCGCCCCGTCGTCGACCTGCAGGACGATCCGCCCCGGCGCGGAGCTCTCGACCGGGCCGGACGCCGCCTGGGCGACGGCGGCGGGCAGGAAGATCCCGGCGAGCAGCAGGGCTGCGGCGAGGCGGGGGGCGAGCGCGTTGCGCGTCATGGTCTTCTCCTGGCGAGGCGAAGCGAGGGCTTGCAGGCGACCATGAAACGACCGCGCAACCGCGAAGTTGCGCGCTGCGCGGCGCGGCTACCTGCGCACGACGCGGAACGTGCGCTTCGCGGCGACGACCTTCGCGCCGGTCGCGTCGAAGCCGACGACGCGCCAACTGTGGTGGCCCCTTCTCGCGATGCGCCGCGTCACGCCCGCATCGTCGGCCGCGACGCTGCCGACCACGCGGCCGTCCAGCGAGACCCGCCACTTCGCGACCGTCGGGGCATCGGATGCCGTCCACGTCAGCTTCACCTTCGCGCCGGCACGCGCCTTGGACTTCGTCCTGAGCTTCAGGCTCGGTCCGCTCGCCGCGTCCGTGCCGGCGCCGCTGCGCCATGCGGAGCCCGACAGGATGCTGTGCATCGCGGCGCCGACGTCGAGGCGCCCGCCGGTCCCGAGCAGCGAGCTGAGCAGGCTCGAGTGCCGGGTCGTGGTGTCGATCGCGTCGCGCAGGGCGCTCATCGGCAGGTCCGGGCGCGCCGCGGCGAGCAGCGCCAGCGATGCCGAGACGAACGGGGCTGCGGCGGAGGTGCCGGTGCGCGACTGGTAGCCGCCGCCGAGCGCCGTCGAGACGATGTGATCGCCGGGCGCGTCGAGGTCGACGGACGTCAGGCCGGTGTTCGATCCGTCCCACAGCAGGCCGTCGTCGGACTCGGCGGCGATGCTCATGACGGCCGGGTCCGGCAGCGAGGCGGGGTAGGAGGGCACGAGGTCGATGTCGCGACCGTTGTTGCCCGAGGAGGCCACGACGATCGCGCCGTGCTGTCCGGCGTAGCGCACCGCCGACGTCACCGCGTCGGTCTGGGTGTCGGTGTTGACGGAGACGTTGAGGATCTTCGCGCCGTGATCGACCGCGTAGCGGATGCCGAGCGCGAGCGTGTCGGTCGTCCCGGACATGGTCGAGTCGAGCACCTTGACGGGCATGATCGTCGCCTTCGGCGCGAGGCCGGCGCCGCCGACGCCGTTGCCCTTGCGCGCCGCGATGATCCCGGCGACGTGCGTGCCGTGGCCGTTGTCGTCGCCGACGTTGCCGGTGCCGGTGAACATGTTCGCGCCATGGACGTCGTCGACGATGCCGTCGTGGTCGTCGTCGATGCCGTTGCCGGGGATCTCGTTGGGATTCGTCCAGATCGCGCCGGCGAGGTCGGGGTGGTCGAGCTGCACACCGGTGTCGAGGACGGCGACGACGACGCCGGCGCCATCCGACTGCGTCCAGGCCTCGGGGGCACCGATCATCGAGGGATCCGACAGGGCCCACTGGTCCTGCAAGAGAGGATCGGTCGCGGCCGAAGCGGCCGCGGGGGCGGCGAGGGCCGCGACGATCGCCGGGCCGACGCAGACAGTTCTCCAGAGGATCTTGAGCCGTTTGTCCATGCGCCCCGGATCGACTGGCAGCCGATCGGCCCTGAGTTCGGCCCGCCGATCCTGCTCGTATGTCCAGGCGCGTCACGGACGCGCCCGACGGGTGACCGAGCGCGAGTTATGAGCCAGGTCGAGCCCGGGTCAAGCAGGCGATCGCGCGGGCGCCGTGCCCCGAGCGCGCCCGCAGCGCCCACTGGGCGGCGCGCGGCGAAGCTACGGACGGCGCAGCGCGACGTCCGCCGTCTGGTGACGGCGCAGGCCGCCGGCGCTGACGTCGCTGAGGATCTGCGCGGTGCCGCGGTCAAGGCGCTTGTGCGCGTGCGCCGTGAGGCGGATCGTCAGCGTGCCCCGGCCGCCCGACCCGCGACGCGCCGACCCGCGCCCCGCGATCCGCGGGATGCCCAGCCGCCGCGCCGTCGTCGCGCCCAGCTCCAGCCGTGCGCTGATCTTGCAGGCGCTCGCGCAGGTGAACGCCACGCGCAGGCCGCGGGCGCGCACGCTGCGCAGCCGCGCGCTTGCCGGGGCGGTCACGCTGCCGATCGTCAGCGGCGCGACGAGCGCGTCCTCGCGAGCGTGGAACTCGGCCAGGCCGGCGGTCGAGACGTACGCGTGCTCGAACGGCTGGTCGCCCGCGGGCACGTGCAGCAGGTCGACGTAGGCCTGCGGGTCGCGCCGGTGCTGCGCGCGCGCGAAGTCCGTCGCCTGCCGCCAGGGGACGAGCGTGTCGGCGACGCCGATCGCGTACAGCACGCGGGCATGGACCGGCGACCCGGCGGCGCTGACGCCGGCGAGTTGGTCGGCGCCGAACGCCGCCGTCGCCCAGTTGGTGACGGTCGCCGGCCCGAGCCGGCCGGTGGCGGTCGTCTCGCGCGCGAGCGCCGGCAGGTCGGCGATCCCGGCCTCGGCGACGACGCAGTCCAGGCGCGGGCGGCGCGCGGCGAGCAGCAGCGCGAGCTGGCCGCCCGCCGAGCGGCCGAACGCGCAGATCGGCTGCGCCGTGCCGTAGCGGCCGGCGACGCGGTCATAGAGGGCGAGCACGTCGCCGACGGACGCCGCGCACGCCCGGTACGTCGCGTTGACGGTGCGCCAGCCGCGCGCGCGCCAGCGTGCGGCATCCTCGCGGGTGAGGCTGAGCTTCGCGCGCCCGACGCTGAACCACGCGCCGCCGTGCAGGAGGATCATCGTCCCGCGCACGGGCTCACCGGCGGTCGGCTCGCCGACCTCGTAGGCGAACGGCAGGCCACCGAGCGCGGTGGTCGAGCCGTCGTCGGGCGTGTCGGCCGCGACCTGGTCCTCGCGGCAGATCGAGTCCTGCGTGCCGGTGTTGATCCCACCCCCGCCGACACCCGCGATCGCGACGCCCTGCGGCCCGAGCACCGGCCCCGCGGCCTGGTCGACGGCGGGGACCGCGATCCCCGCGGCGGGCAGGCCCGCGGCCGGCCACGAGCTCGCGACCGCCAGGTACTGGCCGTCGCGCCCGAGCACGTCGACGAGCACGACGGCGGCGACCGTGGCGGGTCGCTGCCCGGCGGCCGGGCGATCGACGGTCATGCGCGCCGTTGGCGCGGCCACGCCCGTCAGGCCGGTGAGCGCGTTGGGGCGCGTGTCGGCCTCCTCGCAGACCGAGGCCGGCGCCTGCGCTGGCGCCTTCGTCCAGACGCACGTGCGGATCCGGAAGTCGAGGCCGGCCGCAAGGCGCACC
>DASXCR010000168.1:0-2648 GCA_036491075.1 Solirubrobacteraceae bacterium | reverse complement strand
GCGACGGCCTGGTAGTTGTCGACGTTGTCGCTCATCGCGCCGATCATCGGCGTGAGGTCGTTGAGGATCCCGACCCAGCGGGTGTCGAGCGTGACGAGGTGCGGGAAGCGCCGCGCGATCTGCGCGTCGTCGAGGCCCGCGCGGCGCAACGCCGGCACGATCTCCAGGCGCAGCGCGCCCTGGCCGACGGCGATCGTGCCGAAGTAGCCCTGCATCGTCTCGACCTTCTGGCGCGTCTCGATCGGCTTGAACGTCGACATCATGCGCCCGCCCTTCGGCGCGCGCTGGAACATCTGGAAGGCGACCGGGGCGAGCACGAGGCCGATGCCGAGCGCGACGATCACCCAGCGGATCGAGCGCGACGTCCGCCGCACGAGCGCGGCCGCCAGCGCGAGCAGCACGAGCAGCACGCCGGGAATCACGAAGAACCAGGGGAAGAGCTTGAAGCTCGGCAGCGCGACCACGGCCTGGTAGTTGCCGACGTTCGCCTGGATCGTGTCGAGCAGGTGCGTCATGTCGACGTCGATCGGCGCCCAGTCGTGCTGGAACTGCGCGAAGCCGGGATAGCGGCGATCGAAGCGGGCGTGGCCCGCGGCGCCGGGGCCGGCGAGCTTCGCCGCGACGGCTCCGTTCGTCTCGCGCACGCCGGCGTCGATGTCGCGGATGTGCTGCTGGAAGCCGTTCAGCCGGGCGTCGGTCATGAACGGCTTGAAGTCCTGCATCATCTGCGCGCCCTTGGGGCCGCGGTCGAACATGCCGAAGGCGAGCGGCGCGACGGCGAGGCCGATCCCGATCAGCGCGAGCACGAGCAGCACGCTCCGGCTCACGCCGGGCGCGGACGTTCCCGAGCGCTCACGATCAAACCACCCCATTCCCTATCAACTTAGTGATCTTTTGCCGCGGGCGTCAACTCCGGCGGCCGGCATGGCGGCGTGGCCACCTCATTGGCCCGGTTTCGCGAGCGCTGTGGGATGTCCGTGTGGCAGACGCGAGCACCGCGGCGCCGCGGTGCTCGTTCGCCGGGCGGCCTACCGCGGGGCTCGGCTACGCCGAGCCGGCCTCGAGGGCGCGCTGCGTCACGTACGCCTCCAGCCGCGTCTGCGCCGCGTCGCTCGCGCGCTCGAGCTCGCGCAGGCGCGTCGCGCTCGTCTCGCGCGGCCCGTAGGTGCGGGCTCGATACAGGTCGCGGCGCTGGCGCGCGTAGCGGGCGAGCTCGCGCAGCTCCTCGGTGCGATCGTGGTCCTCGGACATCGCGGTCAGACGTTACGCCTCGCCGGGAGGCCGCCCGATCGCTCGGTACCGTCCAGCGTCGCATGGAGCTCGCCCCGGACCGCCCGAACGTCGAGCTGCGCCGCGGCGAGGAGGGGGGGCAGATCGTCGTGCTCGGCTTCCCCTACGACGCGCACATCGTCGCCGTCGTGCGTGGCATCCCGGGGCGGCGCTTCGACTGGGACGCGCGCGAGTGGTGGGCGCCCGCCGACGACTGGGTCGGCGTCCACGTCGCCGACGTGCTCGAGCGCTTCCCCGACCTCACCGCGAGCGCCGAGGTCGACGCATGGCTCGCCCAGATCCAGCGCCGCTGGGTCGGCCACGTCTCGACCGTGCGCCACGACGGGCGCGGCTGGTGGGTGCTCGCCACGCGCGCCGGAACCCCGCCCGAGGAGCTCATGGCCGGCTTCGTCGAGCGCGACGGGATGCTGCTCGCGCCGCTGACCGCCGCCGGCGCGGCGGCGCTCGCCGACGAGGACAACGCGAAGCTCGACGCCGGCGCGAACCGCTGCGTCGAGGCGCTGCTGTCGGGCGAGGACCCGCCGCCCGCGCGGCTGACGGCCGCGCGCACGTTCGACGGCGAGCGGCTGCGCCTCGACGTGCTGTGGGATCCGGAGATCGGCAACGCGTTCGGCAAGCTCCCCGGCGCCGAGGCGCGCGGGCGCACGCTGCCGGTGGACCCGTGGGTGGTCGAGGCGCTCGACGCGTTCATCGCGCGCCACGAGGTCGCCGTCGACGGGCCGGGGGCGTTCACGCTCGACCGCCTGCGCACAGAGCACGACGCGGCGATGGCGACGATCCGCCACTCGCGCGCGACGGCCGGCGAGCCGATCGCGGAGGTCGCCGCGATGCTCGGCGGCGAGCTCGCGCCGTTTCAGTGGGCCGGGGTGCGCTATGCGCTGCAGGCCCGGCGCACGTTCATCGCCGACGAGCAGGGGCTCGGCAAGACCGTCGAGGCGCTCGCGGCGATCGAGGCCGACGGCGCGTATCCGGCGATCGTCGTCTGCCCCGCGTCGCTCAAGCTCAACTGGGAGCGCGAGGCGACGAAGTGGCTGCCGCACCGCGGTGTGACGGTGATCGACGGGCGGATGGCCGTGCCGCCGACCGGCGAGATCACGATCCTCAACTACGAGATCGTGGCGGCGCACCGCGTGGCGCTCGGGCGGCTGCGCCCGCGTGCGCTCGTCATCGACGAGTCGCACTACGTCAAGAACCCGCAGACCAAGCGCACGCGCGCGGTGCGCAAGCTCGCCGACTGCGTGCCCGCGGACGGGCTGCGGCTGGCGCTGAGCGGGACGCCGGTCCTCAACCACGCCGACGAGCTCGTCTCGCAGCTGCGCGTGATCGGGCGCTTGAGCGAGTTCGGCTCCGGCGCGCAG
>DASXCR010000167.1:0-27801 GCA_036491075.1 Solirubrobacteraceae bacterium | reverse complement strand
CGGCCGCAGCCGCAGCCGCGGCCGGCGGGCCGTCCGCGCCGCCCGGCTCGCATCGACCCCGCGTCCAGCTGCGCCCGCAGCCCGCCCCGCGCCGCCGCGGCGGTCCGTCGCCGCTCGTCGCGGTCATCGGGATCGTCGCGGTGCTCGCCGGCGCGGGCGTCGCGCTGGCGCTGCTGGGCGGAGGCGACGACGCCACGCCCCGCGCGGCGTCCACGACGCACGGCTCGACCTCCGCGGCGGCGCGGGCGCGGCGGGCGGGCGCACCCCAGACCTCGACGCTCGCGACGACGACCGCCGCGACGCCCGCTCCGGCGCGGTCACAGCCCGCGTCCGCTGCGGGGTCCAAGGACCCGACGGTGCTCGGAGATCGCGGCTTCGCGCTCAGCCAGGCGGGCAACTACGCCGCCGCGCTGCCGTTGCTGCGCGCGTCCGTCGACGGCTACCGCAGCGCCGGTCGCACGAAGGAGCTCGCCTACGCCTACGCGCTGTTCAACTACGCGGTCGCGCTGCGCCGCTCGGGCGACCCGGCCTCCGCGATCCCGCTGCTCCAGGAGCGCCTGACCTTCGACAACCAGCGCGGGGTCGTGCAAAAGGAGCTTGCGGCCGCGCAGGCACAGGCACAGGCCGCCGGCACCGGCCCGACATCCGGGCCGGCTCCCGCGCCCGGCAAGCCCGGCAAGCCCGGCAAGCCCGGGCAGCAGGGAACGTCAGGGAGCGACGGCAAGCCCGGCAAGGGCAATCGCGACGGCGAGTAGCGCCAACGCGCTAACTTCGTCGGACCGATGGGGGGTTGGACAACTGTCCGCCGGATCGGGGTGCTCGCCGCGCTCGGCATCCTCGCTGCTCCAGCGGCCGCTCACGCCCAGGCGCCACCGCCACCGCCGCTGCGCTCCGTGCCGCTGGGCACCGCCGTGCGCCTGTCGTCGCTGCTCGACAACGCGACCTACCGCAACACGTTCCTGAGCAACTTCGACTCGATGACGCCGGAGAACGAGCTCAAGATGGCCGCGCTGGAACCCCACCGCGGCAAGTTCGACTTCACCGCCGCCGACCAGCTCGTGCGGTTCGCCCTCGATCACGGCAAGACCGTGCGCGGCCACGCGCTGATCTGGGGTCAGTCGCTGCCGCTGTGGGTGGTCGACCACGGCGCCACGGACGATCTCGGCCTGAAGCTCCCGCCGATCTCACTGCCAGAGCTGCCCGGACCGCTCGGCACGCTGCTGACGAACACCGCGACGGCGCTCACCGGCTGGCGGCGCGACGACCTGCTCGCCGTGATGGAGAACCACATCCGCACGGTGATGGCGCACTTCGCCGGCGAGATCGGGGAGTGGGACGTCGTCAACGAGCCGATGGCCGACGACGGCTCGCTCGCGCCAACGGTCTGGGAGCGCTTCATCGGACCGGACTACATCGACCTGGCGCTGCGCACCGCGCACGCCGCCGACCCGAAGGCGAAGCTCTTCATCAACGACTTCGCGGTCGAGGGTCCGGGTCGCAAGCTCGACGGGCTCGTCAACCTCGTCACCGGCCTGCTGGCCCGCGGTGTCCCGCTCGACGGCGTCGGCCTGCAGATGCACACCCACATCGCGGGGTTCCTCGACGAGGCGACCATCGAGAACACGATGCGCCGCTTCGCGAACCTGGGCCTGAAGGTCGAGATCACCGAGATGGACGTCGGCACGTCGCTGCTGGACGTCACGCGCGCCGACAGGCTCGCGCGCCAGGCACAGGCATACTCCGCCGCCGCACAGGCCTGCAACGCGGTCGTGGCGTGCACGCGCTTCACGACGTGGGGCTTCACCGACGCGGTCTCCTGGCTCGCGGTCGGCGAGTCGGGGCTGCTGTTCGACCGCCGCTACCGCCCCAAGCCGGCCTACGCGGCGGTGCGCAGCGCCTTCGCGAGCCCGAGCGCGCCGGTCGTGCTCGCGCAGACGCGCCAGAAGATCCGCTGACCGCCGGCTACCGCGCCCGCGACGCGGCGGATTGCGCCAACGGCGAGCCGGCTAGCGGCGCTGCGGCGAGCGCGCAGGCTGCGGCGAGCGCGACGGGCGGCGCGGCGGTCGCGGGTGCCCGTCGCGCAGCGGCGTCTCGTCGCGCAGGCGCACGTCGCTGGGTGCGGCGCTGTCCAGCGGCAGGCGCGAGCGAGCGGGAGGCGGCGCCGGTGAGGTGGGAGGTGACGCCTCGCCGGGACCGCCTCCACCGCCGCCGCGCCTGCGACGCGGACGGGCGTCGCCGCCGAGCATGCCCCACACGAGCGTCAGGCCGCCGGCGACGTGCACGACGAAGATCAAGGCCAGCGCCAGGATCTCCTGAGCCTCGTCTGCGAACACAGAGCTCAGCCTACCCAGTGGCACCGATCAGCCCGCGAGGCGGGCGCGCAGGCGCACCAGCGCGAGCACGGCCTCGGCGGCATCGGCCCCCTCGTCGCGCTTGCCCCCGCCCGATCTGAGCATCGCCTGCTCGAGGTTCTCGACCGTCAGCAGGCCGAACCCGCACGGCACGCCGGTGCGCAGCGCGACGTCCTGGATGCCGCGCGCGGCCTCTTCGCAGACGTGGTCGTAGTGGCTCGTCTCGCCGCGGATGACGGCGCCGAGGCACGCGACGCCGCCGTAGCGCCCGCTCTCGGCGGCCATCAGCGCGGCGAGCGGGAGCTCGAACGCGCCGGGGACGTCGAAGACGTCGACGCCGTCGGCGCCCGCCTGCTCGAAGGCCGCCGTCGCGCCCGCGACGAGCCGCCGCGCAAGCTCCTCGTAGAAGCGACCGACGACGACCGCGAACCTCACCGCTCGGCGCCCGGGGGCTGCTGCGGCCCCGACGCGGTGTCGGGCTGCGCCGGCGGGTGGTCGCGCCCCTCCTCGTCGTGCAGCATCTCCTTGTCGACGTCGAGGCCCTGGTGATGCAGCGTGTGGCCCATGCGCTCGCGCTTGGCGCGCAGGTAGGCCTCGTTGTGCGGGTTGGGGACGTGCTCGATCGGCACCTGCTCGGTCACCGACAGGCCGTAGCCCTCGAGGCCGCGGATCTTCTTCGGGTTGTTCGTGAGGATCCGGATCGAGCTGAGACCGAGGTCGACGAGGATCTGCGCGCCGATGCCGTAGTCGCGCAGGTCCGCCGGCAGGCCGAGCTGGAGGTTCGCCTCGACGGTGTCGAGGCCGCCCTCCTGGAGCTTGTAGGCCTTGAGCTTGTTCAGCAGGCCGATGCCGCGGCCCTCCTGGGCGAGGTAGAGCAGGACGCCCTGACCCTCGCTCTCGATGATCGCGAGCGCGGACTCGAGCTGCTCGCCGCAGTCGCAGCGCAGCGAGTGGAAGACGTCGCCCGTGAGGCACTCGGAGTGCACGCGCACGAGCACGTCGTCCTTGCCGTCGACGTCGCCCTTGACGAGCGCGACGTGGTGCTTGCCGCCGACGAGCTCGCGGTAGCCGAGCGCCTGGAACTCGCCGAAGCCGGTCGGCAGCTTCGTCTCGACGACGCGCTCGACGAGCTTGTCGTAGCGGCGGCGGTAGGCGATCAGGTCGGCGACGGTGATCATCCTCAGGCCATGGCGCTCGCAGTAGGGCACGAGGTCGTCGACGCGCGCCATCGTGCCGTCCTCGTTGAGGATCTCGCAGATCACGCCGGACGGGTTGAGGCCCGCGAGGCGGGCGAGGTCGACCGCGGCCTCGGTCTGCCCGGCGCGCTCGAGGACGCCGCCGGAGCGGCTCTTGAGCGGGAAGACGTGGCCCGGCTGGACGATCTCGCGCGGCGTCGCCTCGGGATCGATCGCGACCTGGATCGTGCGCGCGCGGTCGTGCGCGGAGATCCCGGTCGTGACGCCGGTGCGGGCCTCGATCGAGACGGTGAACGGCGTCTCGAACGGCGACTCGTTCTTGGCTGCCATGAGGTCGAGACCGAGCTGGTCGCAGTGCTCGGGCGTCAGCGAGAGGCAGACGAGCCCGCGGCCGTGGGTGGCCATGAAGTTCACGGCCTCCGGCGTCGCGAACTCCGCGGCCATCGTGAGATCGCCCTCGTTCTCGCGATCCTCGTCGTCGCAGACGACGATGATCTTGCCCTGGCGGATGTCCTCCAGTGCCTCGTCGATCGTCGCGAACGGGCTTTGCGTCGTGGAGCTCATGCCCTCAGCTTTTCAAACCTGGGTCCCGGGCGAGCGGGCATGGTCGGCGCGCGAGCGCGAGCGGTCCGCAGATCGGTGGGTCAGCCATCCGGCCCCCGGTCCGCCAGGCCGATCTTCAGTCGCCGCGCCGCCGAGACGAGGCCGTCGTCGAAGGTGAGGATCGAGGCGCTGCCCTGCTGCGCGGCGAGGATCACGCAGCAGTCGGGCAGCTTCAAGCTCGTGTCGAGCCGAAGACGCGCGAGCCTCGGCGCCGCGTCCGCCGGCAGCGCCGTCTCGGCGACGCCCAGCGTCGCGAGCGCGGCCCGCGTCCGATCGAGCCTGCCGGCACGAGTCGGGCCGACGAGGATCTCCGCGTACGTGATCGGACTGATCGCGAAGGGCTGCGGTCCGAGCGCGAGCAGGCTCGCCACGGCGCGCTCATGTAGGGCATCGGACCGGTTGAGGAACGCGATGAGCGCGCTCGCGTCGAGGACGATCACCGCGGCCAGTCGCCGCGCAGGTCGTCGAGATATCCGGGTGGGTAGGCATCGTCACCGGCGGCACCGGCCGCGCCCTGCACGACCGCCGTCCACGCGTCCAGCTGCTCGGCGCGCTCGGCGCGCACGGCCTGCGCCCCCTGCTGCGCGAGTCTCGTGAGCAGCCGCGCGCGATGCTCGCGATCCTCCGGCCAGCGGGCTGCCGCATCGTCCAGCATCCGAGCGACGTCGTCGGTCTCGGTGATCGTGAGCCGCGGGCGCGACGTCGGCATGCAGCGAGTGTAGCACCGACAGTTGCGGTGCAGCACTCGACCGATCGGGGTGTCACATCCGCGCGTCGTGACGCGGCAGCGGCACATCCCGCGCGAGCAGCTTCTCGACGTACTTCGCGAGCACGTCGACCTCGAGGTTGACGCGCCGGCCCGCCGTGGCGGCGCCGAGGTTCGTGCGCTCCAGGGTCTCGGGGATCAGCGAGACGTCGAAGCCGGTCAGGTCGACGCGGGCGACGGTGAGCGAGACGCCGTCGACCGAGATCGAGCCCTTGTGGACGACGTAGCGCAGCAGCGCGGGGTCCTCGGGAGCGATCGTGAGGACCCGGGCGAAGCCGTCCTCGCGGACCGCCGCGACGGAGCCCAAGCCGTCGACGTGGCCTTGCATGATGTGGCCGCCCAAGCGGTCCGCGGCGCGCAGGGCAAGCTCGAGGTTGACCGGCGTGCCCGCCGCGAGGCCGCCGAGCGACGAGCGATCGAGCGTCTCGTGCATGACGTCCGCCCCGAAGCGATCGCCCTCGATCCCGACCGCCGTCAGGCAGACGCCGTTGACCGCGATCGAGTCGCCCTCCCCCAGCTCGCCCGCGAGCGCGGTCGACAGCGTCAGGCGGACGCCGTCGGCTGTGGCGCCGACCGCCACCACCGCGCCGAGGTCAGCGACGAGGCCGGTGAACACCCGCGCCGCCGGCCCTGCGGGCAGCCGCTCGAAGGGTCGCGCGGCCTGCCGCGGGTCGCATGGCGCTCACGGGTCGCATGGCGCTCACGGGCCGCGCGGCGCTCACCACTCGTGCAGGCGCGCGGAGATCAGCAGATCCTCGGCGACCCGCTCGCAGTCGAGCGTCAGCGCGCGCAGCGCATCCGAGATGCGCTCGACGCCCTCGCCCTCGAGAGGATCGCGCGCCGCGCGACCGCCGAGCAGCAGAGGCGCGAGGAACAGCCGCACCTCGTCGATCTCGCCGGCGTCCAGGAACGCGCCCGCGAGCCTCGGCCCACCCTCGAGCAGGATCGAGGTCACGCCGGCGTTGCCGAGCTGATCCAGCGCCGAGCGCACCCGCGCGGGCTCGTTCTCACCCGTCGCGACCACGACGTCGGCACCCGACAGCTCGAGCGCCTCCGTGGCCGAACGGCGGGCCGCGCGCGAGACCACGACCGTCAACGGCAGGGCCGGCGCCGCGGCGATCAGCTGCGAGTCCAGCGGCAGCCGCGCCGTCGCGTCGAAGACGACGTGGCGCGGCTGGTGATGCACGCCCTCGACGCGCGCCGTCAGCGCCGGATCGTCGGCCAGCGCGGTCCCGATCCCGACCGCGACCGCGTCGACGCTCGCACGCCAGCGATGCGCCCGTGCCCGCGAGGACTCGTCGGAGATCCACTTCGAGTCGCCGGTGCGCGTCGCGACCTTGCCGTCGAGCGTCATCGCGGACTTGAACAGCACCCATGGGCGCCCCGTGCGCGCGTGCTTGCGAAACGCCTGGTTGACGAGCCGCGCGCGGCGCGCGACATCGCCGTCGGCGACCTCGACCTGGACGCCCTCGTCGCGCAGGATCCCCAGCCCCCGGCCCGCCGCCTTGGCGCTCGGGTCGTCCGACGCGACGACCACGCGCGCGATGCCCGCGGCGAGGATCGCGTCCGTGCACGGCGGGGTCTTGCCGTGGTGACAGCAGGGCTCCATCGAGACGTAGAGCGTGGCCCCGGTGAGGTCGGCGCCCGTCGTGTTGGCGATCGCGTTGACCTCCGCGTGCGCGCAGCCGACCTCCTCGTGCCAGCCCTCCCCGAGGACGGCCCCGTCGCGCACGAGCAGCGCGCCGACCATCGGGTTCGGATGCACGCGACCGAGGCCGAACTCGGCGAGCTCGATCGCGCGGTCCAGATGGTCGCGATCTGCCGAGGTCAGCACGGACATCAGGCGATCAGCATACGGCGGATTGGCGCCCGGTCAGGCGCTGGCAGGCGCGGCGCAGCGCCCGTGCTCGAGGTGGTAGATCGTCATGACCGGGCCCGGCCGGTCGTAGGCGAGCGGGTAGTAGTCGAACGTCCAGTCGAAGTTGAACCTCACGGGCCCCTTGCCCTTGGAGTACGGCGAGTCCACGTGCGCGACCGTCGCGTTGCGCTCGAGCGTGCGGTAGTAGGCGAGCGCCCGCGGCACGGCCTGCGGATCGGCCTCCGCACGACCGCGCTGCGTCGAGCCGACCACGACCCAGCAGTAGCCCTCGTCCTCGTAGGTCGTCACGAGGCTCGGCGTCAGCACCTTCTCGAAGTCCTCGATGTTCACGAGCTGCGCGAGCCCGTCCGGGAACGGCCTGCCGGTCTTCGGGTCGATCGTCGACTTGCTCGACGAGAACTTGTTCCAGCGGTAGCCGCCCGGCACCCCCGGCGTCGGGCTGCCGATGTCCTGCGCCCACAGGTCGGGGACGACCGGTTCGACGACGATCTTCGTGCCCGCGGGGATGTGCGCGACCATCCAGTCGCGAGCGAGGTTGCGCGTGTCCTGGCGCGACGTCACGAGCCCGTTGTGCAGGGAGTAGACGAAGCCCTGCGCGCAGAGGGCGAGCACGACGAGCACGATGAACGTCGGCTTGAGCCCCGGGCGCATCCGCCCGGCCCAGTCAGCGAGCTCGACCGCGGCGTAGGCGGCGAGGACGCAGACGATCGGGAAGACCGGCATCAGCCAGCGCCCGAAGTAGCGCTCCTGTGAGCCCATGAACGCGAGGAAGACCACGACGGCGGGGACGAGGACCCAGACCAGCCGGCGCTCGTCGAACCACAGACGGATCGCGCCGCCGACCGCGAACACGAGCGGGATCCAGCCGAGGCCCCAGCCGAAGGACCAGATGTAGTAGGCGAAGCCGTTGTTCTGCGTGAGGCCGAGCTTGCCGGCGGAGTCGCCCGACGCGTCGGACTGATGCGTCAGGCCGCTCGTGAACGCGTCCCAGTTGAGGATCGCGTACGGGTTGGCGATCAGGAACGCGACGATCGCCATGGCTCCCGCGACCGCGATCCCGCGCGCGGCGCCCGCCCGGCCGCCCGGCGCGGTGAACTGCACGATCGCGGCCGCGACGAGCGGCACGAGCACGATCCCGCCGGTGTACTTCGTCGCGCACGCGAGGCCGAGGCCGATTCCTGCGAAGACGTAGTCGCGCATCCGCCCGGTGCGCAGCACGCCCGCCGTGCCCCACAGCGCGAGGCACAGCGGCGCCAGCGTCGGGACGTCGTTGAGCGCGAGCTTCGCGTAGAAGACCGGCAGGAAGGCGACGGCGAAGATCCCGGCCGACAGCAGCCCCACGCGGCGATCGACGAGCCGCGTGCCGGCGAGGTACGTCAGCCAGACGGCGATCGTCCCGAGCACGGCCGACAGCACGCGGGCGAGCACCCAGATCTGCGTCGGGTCCGTCGCGAACGTCTTCGAGACGGCCTGGCGCCCGCCGTAGGCGATCGCCAGCGCCAGGTGCGTGAGGTACGTGTAGGCGGGCGGGTTGACGTAGTACTGCGGATCCCAGCCGTGCCCGAAGAGGCCGATCGCGCGCGTGACGAAGTGCGCGTTCTCGTCGGCGTTGTAGGCGTAGGGCAGTCCCTGGTGCGTGCCCCACACACGCAGGGCGAACGCGAACACGAGCAGCAGCGCAACGGCCGCGCCCCACCACAGCCGCTCGGGCGCGAACGTCCGCTCGCCGAAGACCGGCGCCAGCAGCACCTCGCCGAAGGCGCCGTCGTCCTCGTGGCCGGCCTCCGGGGCCGGGCTCTCAACAGTGGACATCGGCGGGGATGTAGGCGGCGTAGTACGGGCTCGTCGCCGCGCGCACGAAGCCCGGCGGCGGGAGGTTGTCGGCGGGGTTGTCGGTCGGGGTCACGAGCGCCTGGCTGAACAGCGCGATCCGCGAGTGCACGAGGATCACGACGCCGCGCGACGGCGGCGGCGGGTTCGGCGTGCTCGTCGTGCGGAAGCTCGAGCGCGCGAGCACGCCGGTGCTCGAGCGATCGAGGATCCAGCGCGTGTCGGGGATGAGCTTGTGGTTCGGCACGTAGACGGGGCCGCAACGCAGCGCCTGCACCACCGCCGGAGCGCTCAGCACGTGCTCCAGCGCCACGTGGGCGTCGCCGCGGAAGCGAAGCTGGTTGGTGATCTGGGTGAGGTTAACGCGGGTCGCCGTGAACACCACCCCGAAGATCACGAGCGCGGCCGCCCCCAGCGCCCATAGCCGCCGCCAGCGCGAGTCCTCGCGCAGCATCGTCCAACCGGCGATGAAGACCGCGGCAAACACCATCACCGCCAGCGACGGCACGAGCAGGTAGCGGTCGATCACCGACAGGCCCGCGGCGCCGACCGCCGCGAACGTGCCGACGCCCGTGCCGAACAGGGCAAGCGCCATGACCGAGCGACGCGGCGTCAGCATCACCGCGAGCACGAGCCCGAGCCCGCCCGCGACGAAGACCGGGAACTTGTCGAGCGTGATGAGGTAGGAGTACAGGGCGCCCGGGATCGCCGACAGGCCCTTGTTGCGGCCCAGCGAGGCGGCGAGGTCGCCGGTCGCCGTCAGCGAGTACAGCGGCTGACCGGTGACCGTGAAGTCGACCGCCGCCCATGCGACCGGCCCGACGGCCACCAGCAGCGCGTAGCGCACGCGCTGCGGCCAGCTCATGCGCGGAAACAGCCACAGCCAGTACAGGCCCGCCAGCAGCCACGCCTCGGGCCGCATGAGGCTCGCGGCGACGAGCAGCACGGACACGCGCACCGGGTGCCGGCGCGGCGCTCGCGCCTCGATCACCGCGGCCCAGATCACGACCGCCAGGTAGGAGATGTCGATGTAGCCGCGCGCCGCCAGGAACGGGAAGTCGAAGCGCGTCACGAGCAGGAACGCCGCGACGGCGCCGACGAGAGGCGTGAACGCGACCTTGCCGAGCATGTAGATGCCGACCGCGAGGATCACGAACGACGCCACCGCGAACGCGACCATGACGCGGTCGGCGCTGTCGCCGAGCGGCGTCAGCAGCGCGCCGAAGGCGATCGCCAGCGGATGCTCGGTCGGCGCGCGGTAGGCCTCGAAGGACAGCGCGTGCAGGCCGACGAGCTCGCGACCCCACAGCAGCGAGTAGTACGAGTCGTAGTTCGGATACGTCGGATACAGGAAGTAGCCGACGATCGACGCGATCACGAGCCCGGCCAGCCCGATGCGCTCCATGACGGGGGTCGTCAACGCGGCCAGGCGGCGTCGCGCCGGGGGCGCCTCGGTGGGCGACGACGACGGGACGGCGGCTGGACTCGGGACGCTGGAGACGGGTGACGACGCGATGGCCGTTAGGATCCCATGCCGACCCGCCGCATGAAGCTGATCATCCAGATCCCCTGCTTCGACGAGGAGCAGACGCTGCCGCTCGTCCTCGCCGACCTTCCGCGGAGCGTGGAAGGCTTCGACGTGGTCGAATGGCTGATCATCGACGACGGGTCGAGCGACCGGACGGTCGAGGTCGCGCGCGCCGGCGGCGTCGACCACATCATCCGGCTGACGAACAACAAGGGCCTGGCCGCGGGCTTCCAGGCCGGCCTGGACGCCTGCCTGAAGCTCGGCGCCGACGTGATCGTCAACACCGACGGCGACAACCAGTACGACGGCAACGACATCCCCAAGCTCGTCGCGCCGATCCTCGCGGGCAAGGCCGACATGGTCGTCGGCGACCGCGAGGTCGAGAACATCGCGCACTTCTCGCCGCTGAAGGTCTCGCTGCAGAAGCTCGGCTCGTGGGTCGTGCGCCAGGCGTCGGAGACCGGCGTGCCCGACACGACCTCGGGCTTTCGCGCCTACAACCGCGAGGCGGCGATCCAGCTGATCGTCGTCTCGAAGTTCACGTACACGCTCGAGACGATCATCCAGGCGGGCAAGCTGCTCGTCGCGGTCGACCACGTCGCGATCCGGACGAACCCGAAGACGCGCGAGTCGCGCCTGTTCCCGTCGATGTGGTCCTACGTGCGCCGCAACAGCGTCTCGATCTTCCGCATCTACACGCAGTACGAGCCGCTGAAGGTGTTCATGAGCGCGGCTGCGTTCGTCGCCGCGATCGCCGCCGTCGTGTGGGTGCGCTTCGCCTACTTCTACCTCTTCGAATCCGAGGGCAAGGGCCACGTCCAGTCGCTGATCCTCGGCGCCGTGCTGTTCAACGCCGCGATGGTGCTCGCCGCGCTCGGCGTCATGGGCGACCTGCTCGCCGCGCAGCGCACGATCGCGCAGCGCACGTTCGAACGTGTGCGGCGGATCGAGCTGCAGCTCGGCGTCGCGCCGTCGCACTACGAGCCCGGCGCGACCCCGACGGGCCACCCGAAGACGACCGGCGCCGACGCCGCGCCATCCACCGGCAAGACCGAGGAGCGCGAGGCGCTGCACCTATGAGTCCCCCATCCCCCGTCGTGACCGTCGATGCCGAGGGCACGGTCACCGGCAACACGTACGACAAGTACGGCTCGACGAACCCGGTCGTGCGGCGCCTGATGGGCGCCTTCGAGCGCACGCTCGACGAGCTCTTCGAGCAGGCCGACCCGCAGTCGCTGCTCGACGTCGGCTGCGGCGAGGCCGTGCTGACGCATCGGTGGGCCCAGCGCCTCGGCGAGCGCCGCGTCGTCGGCCTGGACCTCGACGACCCGCGGCTGCACGCCGAGTGGGAGCAGCGCCGGTCGCCGAACCTCGAGTACCGGATCATGAAGGCCGAGAACCTGCCGTTCGCCGACGGCGAGTTCGACGTCGCGAGCGCGATCGAGGTGCTCGAGCACGTGCCCGACCCGGCGCACACCGTCGCCGAGATGGCGCGCGTCGCGAGCGGGCACCTGCTCGTCTCGGTGCCGCGCGAGCCGCTGTGGCGCGGCCTGAACATAGCCCGCGGCGCGTACCTGAAGGACCTCGGCAACACCCCGGGACACCTCAACCACTGGTCCAAGCGCAGCTTCGTGAAGCTGCTGTCCAGACATGGAGACGTCGTGCAGACACGCTCGCCGTTTCCGTGGACGATGCTGCTCGTCCGGCTGTAGGTCATGGCGGCCAGTGTCGGCGCAGGTGCCCCGCGCTCGGGGTACGGTCGCAGCGCGCGGGTCCTCTCGGTCGGGATCGCGACCACGGGCGTCGTCACGCTCGCGTACTTCGCGCTCGCCGCGCATGCGCTGGGCCCCGTGCAGTACAAGCACATCACACTCGTCTGGTCGATCATGTTCACGATCGCCTCGGTCATCTACCGGCCGATCGAGCAGCTGCTGTCGCGCACGATCGCCGACCGCCGCGCGCGCGGACGGGCCTCGGGCGGCGGGCACCTGAAGATCGCGCTGCTGATCCAGGGCGCGTTCGCGGCGCTGTTCCTCGTGCTCGCGCTGGCCCTGCGCCACCTGCTCCAGGACGACCTCTTCGACGGCTCGTCGTCGCTGTACTGGGTGCTCGTCTGCGGCGTGCTCGCGTATGCCGCGAGCTACTTCGCCCGGGGGTTCCTCGCCGGGCACCAGCGCTTCGCGCTGTACGGCGCGCTCGTGCTGCTGGAGGCCGTGTCGCGCGTGTGCTTCGTGCTGGCGGTCATCGTCGGGATCGCGTCGGGGCAGACCGTGGTGGCGTTCGGCATGGCCGCCGCGCCGTTCGTCTCGCTGATGGTCGTGCCGTGGTTCTTCCTGCGCCGCGAGCAGGATCCGCCGCTGGACCGCCAGGCCGTCAAGGAGACCGAGGGCGGGCTGACGTTGCGGCGCGGGGCGACGTTCGCGGTCGCCGTCTTCGCCGTGATGCTCGCCGAGCAGACGCTGCTGAACGCGTCGGTGCTGACGGTCGAGGGCACGTCGCCGGATCCGAAGCTCGCGGGCGTCGTGTTCAGCGTGCTGCTGATCGCGCGCGCGCCGCTGCAGCTCTTCCAGGCGGTGCAGGGATCGCTGCTGCCGCATCTCGCGGGCCTCGAGGCGACGGCCGGCCGCGACGAGTTTCGCCGCGCTATCCGCGTAACCGTGACCGCGATCGCCGCCTTCGGCCTCGCCGTCGCGCTCGGGCTGTTCGCGATCGGCCCGCCCGTCGTGCGGACGCTGTTTCACGTCGACCAGCAGCTCGACCGCGGCGGGCTCGCGCTCGTCGGGCTCGGGATGGGCTGCCACCTCATGGCCGGCACGCTCAACCAGGCCGCCCTGGCGCGCGAGCAGGCGTCCGCGGCCGCTGTCGCGTGGCTCGTCAGCGCGGCGCTGTTCGTCGGCTTCATGCTGAGCCCGCTGGTCTCCGACCAGCTGCTGCGCGCGGAGGTCGGCTACTGCGGCGCGACCGCGCTGCTGTCCGGCCTGCTCGTCGCGGTGTATCGCCGCGGCGCCAGCGTGGCGGCCCGCCGGCCGGTCGGGGCGACCGTCGCGCAGCCCTGACGTCGCGCGAGCGGCCGACCGCCCGCGCCGGGCGTCGCGGCCCGACGGGCTACGGCGCCTTCTTGCCCGTGACGTACACGAGCCGACCGTCGGAGAGCTTGTAGACCTCGCCCACGCGCTGGCCCGTCCCCGTGACGGTCTTGTGGCTGAGGTGCACGGTCTTCACCTGGTCGCCCTGCTTGACGATCACGGTCTGGCCGCTGGCGTCGGTGCGCAGCACGGTGACGTTGGACTTCGTCAGCAGGTCGGTGAGGTTGACGGACTGCAACGCCGCGAGCAAGAACGCGACCGCGAGCACGATCCCCAGGTCGAAGAGGTTGACGAGGCCGTCGAGCGGGTCGCCCGAGCGGTCCATGCGCACGCGGGCGCGGGGTGTGATCGCCGATCGCATCGCCGGCTGGTGGCGCCTACTCGCGCTCCAGCGCGGTCGCGACGTACTCGAGGTCGGAGAGGTCCTGCGCGTAGAGGCGGTCGCGCACGAGCGACACGGCGAACGCGATCGCGCCGATCAGCAGGCCGAGCACGGTCACGCTGAAGGCGACGCGCAGGTTGTCGGAGAGCAGCTTGACGTTGCCCTTGGCGAGCCCCTCGAGCGCCGGCGACAGCGGGATCAGCGTGCCCATCAGGCCGAGCGCCGGGCCGAAGCGCACCATCATCCGCGAGCGCTCGAGCCGGTGCAGCGACTCGAGGTCGAAGTCGGCGAGGATCTTCGCCATGTTGTCGCTCGCCTCGTCGCCCTGCTGCTCGACGAGCTGCGTCAGCGCGTCGGCCATCTGGGCGCTCGTCGCGCGCGGCAGCAGCGCGCGGGCGGCAGCCTGCGCGTCGCCGGCGGCGAGCGCGTCGCGGGCGGTCTGCGAGGCCGCCTTCAGCTGGCGTGGCGGGATGCCGCGCCGCCGCGAGAGCTCGAAGAAGAACGTCCCCAGGTCGTAGAGGGTGAACAGCAGGGCGGCGAGCGCCGCGATCAGCACCGGCACGCGCAGCGCCGACGTGATGTGGAACAGCAGCTCCTCGATGCCCCCCGCGGCGATCATGCGAGCCGCAGTCTGACGCGTCGTCGCTCGCGAAGCGCTCCCGCCCACACGAGCCCCAGCGCGAGCACGAATCCGGCCCCCGCGGCGGAGCCCCCGTTCGACGTCCCGGGCGTCCCCGTCTCGGGCTTCGGACTGCCCGCCGCCTTGCCCTGCGGCAGCCCGCCGGGGAGCACGGCGCCGCTGCCCGCGAGCAGCACGCCCTGCACGATCGTCTTGCCGGCGCCCGATGTCGGGTTGGTGGAGAAGCGGTCGCGAGCGACCGGCCGCTGGACGCGCACCGGCTGGGGCTTGGCGGGCTTCGCCGGCGCGGCCGGCTGCGATCCCTGCGTCGAGGAGCCGCCGTCGCCGCTCCCGCTGCCCGTGCCGGTGCCGCCGGTACCCGTTCCCCCGACGTTCGTCGAGCTGCCACCGCCGTTGGGCAGCCCCTGCGGCGTGCTGGACCCGCGCGCGCGCCCCGTGACCGTGACGCTGACGGCCGCGACGCCGCCGCAGACCGAGGCGCACTGGGCGGTCGAGCCGCCGCTGCCCTGCACCTTGATCTGCGCCTGCAGGTCGCCGGACGTCTGGTACTGGTGCGTGACCCGCGCGCCGAGGCCGCGCGTGCCGTCGCCGAAGTCCCAGATGTAGACGAGGTTCGCGCCGGGGGGCGGATAGGGCACCTTCGCGGTGAAGGTCACCGACTGGCCGACCTTCACCCGCGTCGGACTCGCGCTCGCCTTGACCGGCAGCAGCGTCCCGCCGCTGATGTTCATCTCCAGCGGCGTCCCGGGCGCGCTCTCCACGTCGTCGGACGTGCCGTCGGCGGAGCGCACCGGGCGCAGGAAGCGCGTCAGCCCGCCCTCGTTGGTGACGAGCGCGGGACCCTCGGGAAACGGTGGGTTCGTGATGTCCGCCGAGCGCAGCACGAGCAGGCTGCCGTCGGCGCGCACGACGGAGACGTAGTCGATCGTCGCGGGATCGATGTTGACGAGCCGCAGCAGGCCGGCGATCGTCAGGCCGCGCAGGGTCTTCGTCGTCTCCGGTCCGCCGGGGCGGTCGCGGATCGTGTACGAGGTCGGGCCCGTGTCGGCCGCGGCCGCGATCTGCGCCCCGCCGATGACGACCTGGCCGCTGGTCGAGCCGAGCGTGATCGCGACGCCCGGTCCCGCCAACGCGCTCGTGGCGCCGAACGCGAGCGAGACGGCGACGCCGAGCACGAGCGTCGCGACGGCGCGGCGGGCGAGCGTCCGCGACCGCGTTGTTGCACCGGCGCGCATGTCGTGACGCTACCTCACCCGCATGCGAGGCCCCGCTGGACGTCCAGCTCCGGGGTGCGTCCTACTACTGGAGGTCGCATGCGCCCTCAGGGCGACGCACCCCCGACGGCTACTCCGCGCCGACCGCCTTGGCGATCGCGTGATACGCCGCGGCCGGGTCGGGCGCGTTGAAGATCGCCGAGCCCGCCACGAACCAGGTCGCGCCCGCCTCGGCGCACTGGGCGCCGGTCTTCGGGTTGACCCCGCCGTCGACCTCGATCGCGACGTCCGGGCCGAGCATCTCGCGCACGCGGCGGATCTTCTCGATCTGGCCGGGCATGAACGCCTGGCCTCCCCAGCCGGGGTTGACGGTCATGATCAGCGCGAGGTCGATGTCCTGGACCTGCGCGAAGTGGTCGGGCGGCGTGCCCGGGCAGACCGTGAGCCCGGCCTTGCAGCCGAGGTCGCGGATCTTCGACAGCGTGAAGTCGAGATGCGGCGTCGCCTCGACGTGGATCGTGATCCCGTCCGCGCCGGCCGACGCGAACGCCTCGACCTGGCGCTCCGGGCGCTCGATCATGAGGTGCACGTCGAGGTAGGCGTCGTCGGGCAGCGAGTCGCGCAGCGTCGAGACGACCATCGGGCCGAACGTGATCGGCGGGACGAAGTGGCCGTCCATCACGTCGCAGTGGATGACCCGGCAGCCCTCGTCCATGATCTCGCGCACGTGGGCGGAGAGCCTCGAGAAGTCCGCCGACAGGATCGACGGGGTGACATGGCGTTGCGTCAGGGGCATGGTCTTGTGCTCCACTAGATCTCTCGCAGCATCGAGGCCGCGCACGCATTACAGGACAGGATCGCCGTCGTCGACATCCTCACGATCGTCGAGTGCTCACCGCAGTCCGGGCACACCGAGCACAGCTCGAAGCGGTGCAGGCAGTACACGCAGCGGTATCGACCGGCGAGGTTCGTCGGGCGCAGCCAGGGCTCCTTGCAGTTCGGGCACACGGGGCCGAGGTCGTCTTTCAAGACTGCATCCTTGCGTATCGGGCCGTCATCAGCGCGATGTAGAAGCCGTCGGTGCGATCACGATGGGGCAGCACGACGCGTTCAGACTCTAGCCGCAGCGCCGCGCCTGCCACGACCCGCTCGTTCTCGCGCGGCGACAGCGTGCACGTCGAGTAGGCGAGCGTGCCGCCCGGGCGCAGCGCCGCGACGCCCGCCGCGAGGATCGCCTCCTGGGCGGCCGCCATCGTCTCGATCGCCTCCGGCGTGGCGCGCCAGCGCAGGTCCGGGTGGCCCTGCAGTGTGCCCAGCCCGCTGCACGGCGGGTCGACCAGAACGCGATCGAAGGGCTCGTCCGCGCGGTAGTGCGCTGCGTCGCCGACCTCGACCGTGACGTTCGTCGCGCGCATCCGCTCGCAGGTGCGGCGCATCGCGTCGGCGCGACCGGCGTGGCGCTCGACGGCGACGACCGCGCCCGTCGCGCCCATCAGCGCGCTGATGTGCGTCGTCTTGCCCCCGGGGGCGGCACAGAGGTCGAGCACGCGCTCGCCGGGCCGCGGGTCCAGCGCGCGCGCGACGAGCATCGCCGCTCGCGACTGGGTCGCATAGGCGCCCGTGCGCCAGAGCTCGTGGCCGTGCGCGTCGAACGGCCCTTCGACGACGAGCCCCTCGGGCAGATCGTCGCCCGCCGCGTGCGTCGCGACGGGGAGCGCTGCGGCGAGCTCGGCGGCCGTCGTCACGAGCGCGTTCGCACGCAGCGCGACCTCGGCCGCCTCGTTGCCGCGGCGCAGCAGCGCGCGCGTGTCGGCCGCGCCGTAGATGCCCCACCACAGCTCGACGAGCCACGGCGGATAGGAGTGGGCGACGGCGGCGCCCGCGGGCGTGTCGTCGGAGGGCAGGCGCGGCAGCTCGCGCGCGGCGCGGCGCAGCACCGCGTTGACGAGCTTGTGCCCGCCTCCGTGGCCCGACTTGGCGAGCTCGACGCTCTCGCCGACGACCGCGTGCGCGCCGCCGCCGTCGAGGAACGCGAGCTGGTAGAGGCCGAGGCGCAGCGCGGCAAGCGTCGGCGGATCGAGATCGTCGACGGGTCGCGCGAGCTGCTCGATCATGTGATCGAGGCTCAGCCGGCGCTGCACCGTCCCGTAGGCGAGCTGCATCGCGAACGCCCGCTCGCGCGCGTCGAGGTCGCGCGCCTCGCGGTGCAGGGCGCGGTCGGCGTACGCGCCCTGCTCGAAGACGCGCCGCAGCACCGCATACGCGGCGCGGCGGGCGGGCGTGACGCGATCGCGCGCGGCTACCAGAGGACCGGCACGTCGTAGGCGCGCAGCGCGTGCGCGGAGGAGACGATGGTCGCCCCTTCGATCATGGCCTGCGAGAGATGCTGCTCGGCGCGCAGTCCGAGGTCGCCCTGGTCGCACAGCCCTGCGAGCACGACATGCGTATCGAGCAGCGGCCTCAACGCATGCCGAAGCATTCGGCGACGTCGTCTGGCAGCCCGTCGAGATCGTCGGCAATCACGATCGGGCCACGATAGCTGCCGCACAGCGAGGCAAGCGATGCGACGGCTTGACCGCCACCGGGTCGCGGCGGCCGCCGGCTCGCGCTCGTGCATCCTGCGTGATAGACCGATGGGCGTGCGGATGCTCCTCGCCACCGGCGTCGGCTCCATCGTGGCCCCCAGCCCGATGCTCGTGCTGTGGACGCTGCTCGTGCTCGGCGCCGTCTGCGGCGCGGTCGTGACGGCGGCCAAGGGGCGAACGGGATGGTTCTTCGTCGGCCTCGTGACCGGCGTGACGTTCCTGTTCTCCGCCTTCCTGCCGGCTGCTCCCGGGAGCCCCTGGGCCAAGCGCGCCGCGCGCCGGCGCGTCGAGGCCCCGTAGACCGCGGCGTCAGGCCTCGGCCGCGGGGAGCCCGCGTCCGCGCAGGAACGCCGCCGCGTCCATCGGTCGCTTGCCGGCGGGCTGCACCTCGAGCAGCTCGAGACCCCCGAGCAGCAGGCGACCGTCCTGCACGTGCAGCGGCCCGGTCGCGTCGGGCGTCACGACCGCGGCGCGGACCACGCCGAGAAACGCGCCGTCGGCGAGCTCGACGCGCGCGCCGATGTGCGGCGTCAGCGCCCGCAGGACGCGATCGTTGACGAGCGCCGTCGCGGCCGGATACAGCGTGCGGTCGGCGGGACCGATCTTGTCCGCGTACGTCGCGCCCTCGCCGGACTGCTGCACAGCTGCCGGGCGCTCGTCGAGCGTCCGGATCAGCAGGTCGGACCCCAACACCTGCAGGCGCTCGGCAAGCGTGCCGTACGTGTCGTCGGCTCGGATCGGCTCGCTGCCGCGCAGGTAGACCGGGCCGGTGTCGAGGCCGGCCTCGGTGTGCATCGTGCAGACGCCGGTCTCGTCGTCGCCGGCCATCATCGCCCGCTCGACCGGCGCCGCCCCGCGCCAGCGCGGCAGCAGCGACGGGTGGACGTTGATGAGCTCGTGCTCGGAGAGCAGCGGCTCGCGCAGCAGCGCTCCGAACGCGCAGACGCAGACCACGTCGGGCGCTGCGGCGGCGATCTGCGCGCGGGCGTCCTCGGCGTTGACGCTCTCCGGCTGCGCGAGCTCGAGCCCGAGCTCGCGCGCGGCGAGCGCCACCGGCGGCGGCGACAGCCGGCGACCGCGGCCGGCCGGGCGATCGGGACGGGTCACGACGAGCGCCGGACGGTGCGCGGTCTGCGCGAGGCGGGCCAGCACCTCGGCGGCGAACGCCGACGTGCCGAGGAAGACGGTGCGCATCCGCTCGCCGGTGCGCTACGAGGCCGCGCGGGCGGCCTGCTCGGCCTCGCGCATGGCCCGCATCGCCGCCTTGCGCTGCTCGCGGGTCGTGCGGTCGAGGATCAGCACGCCGTCGAGGTGGTCGATCTCGTGCTGGATGACGCGCGCCTCGAGGCCGGTCGCCTCGATCACGAGCTCGTCGCCGTGCTCGTCGCGCGCACGAACGAGGACGCCGAGGGGACGCTCGACCTCGACGTGCACGTGCGGCAGGCTGAGGCAGCCCTCCTCGCCGATCTCCTCCTCGCGGCTGGACCACTCGATCTCGGGGTTGACGAGCGCGACCGTCGGGCTGTCGGGCTCGACGCGATAGACGAGCAGCCGGTGCGAGATGCCGACCTGCGGCGCCGCGAGCCCGATGCCGAGCGCGTCGTGCATGAGCTGGCGCATGTCGCGCACCTCGACGCGCAGCGCGTCGTCGAAGCGGTCGACGGGCCGGGCCTTCGTCTTGAGGATCGGGTCGCCGAGCTTGCGCACGTAGCTCAGCGCGAGCTTGCGCCGGGCCGCGACCTCGGGGTCGAGCGGCGGCGGCGCCTCGGGTTCCTCGGCGGCGGGATCGCGCTCGTCGACGGCGGGGTCCGGCGGCTCCTCTTCTGCGACGGCCATGTCCGCTTCAGTGTAGATGCGGTGCGCGCCCCGGTTCGATCCGGCGCGGTCGGGTCGCGGTCGTGTGGCGCGGCCGCGGATCGGCGCGCGGACGGCAGGCGATCGCTACTGCGGATCGACGTCGACGCTGTAGGCGACGTCGCGCCGGCTGCGGTCGGAGGCCACCGCGGCGACCGCCGCGCCCACCGCCCGCACCGCGCCGGTCCGGTCGCCCGCCTTGATGACGAGCTGCGCGCGCTCGCGGCCGCGCAGGCGGAACATCTGCGCGGGCCCGAGGATCTGCGCCGCGGCGATCTCGCCGAGCTGGGTGCGCAGCGCGTGGGCCGCGCCGCGCACGGCCGCGATCTCCGGGGCCGAGCAGACGATCCGGATGAGGTTCGAGAACGGCGGATAGCGCAGCGCCTCGCGGCGCGCGAGCTCGCCTGCGAGGAAGCCGTCGGCGTCGTGACGCGAGGCCGCGACGATCGACGGCGCGTCGGGCGAGAGCGTCTGCACGAGCACGCGCCCGCCCTGCGGCCCGCGTCCGGCGCGGCCCGCGAGCTGGGTGACGAGCGCGAACGTGCGCTCCTCGGCGCGGAAGTCGGGGAAGCGCAGCGTTCCGTCGGCGTCGACGACGACCGCGAGCGTGACGTCCGGGAAGTCGTGGCCCTTGGCGACCATCTGCGTGCCGACGAGGATCCCGCGCCGGGCCTGCTCGAAGCGGCGCAGGAGCGCGCCCGCGTCGGGAACGTCGGCGTCGAGGCGAAAGACCTCGTGGCCGATCTGCTGGAGGTCGTGCTCGAGGCGCTCGGTGCCCGCGCCGTGGCGCGCGACGTTCATCGAGCCGCACTCCGTGCAGCGCTGCGGCATGCGCTCGCGGTGGCCGCAGTGATGGCAGGCGAGCCGGCCCTGCGAGCGGTGCAGGACGAGCGCGACGTCGCAGTTGGGGCACATCCAGGCGTGCCCGCAGGTGCGGCAGTCGACGAAGTTCGACCATCCGCGGCGGTTGAGCAGGACGATCGCCTTGGGCGCGTCGACGAGCGCGTGGCTCGTCTCGGGATGCAGCGAGCCGGCCGTCTCGCGCATGTCGACCACCTTGATCGGCGGCATCCGCTGGCCGTCGACGCGACGGGGCAGGCGGACGCGCCTGAGCGCGTGCACCGACTCGGGCCGCGGGGTCGCGGAGCCGGCGAGCAGCAGCGCGCCGGCCTGCCGCGCGCGCCGCGCGGCGACCTGGCGCGCGTCGTAGCGCGGGTCGCCCTCGTGCTTGTAGGACCCGTCGTGCTCCTCGTCGAGGACGATCAGGCCGAGCCGCTCGATCGGCGCGAAGACGGCCGAGCGCGGGCCGATGCAGACGCGCGCGGCGCCGCTGCGCAGGCGCGTCCACTCGTCGTGGCGCTCGCCCGGCGAGAGCCTGGAGTGCAGAACGGCGACCGTGTCGCCGAAGCGGTCGGCGAAGCGGCTGACGATCTGCGGCGTGAGGCCGATCTCGGGCACGAGGACGATCACGCCCCGGCCCTGCTCGAGGGTCGTCGCGGCGGCGCGCAGATAGATCTCGGTCTTGCCCGAGCCGGTGACGCCATGCAGGAGCAGGGGCGTGGGCTCGTCGCGGTGCAGCTGCTGCTCGACGTCGGCGAGCGCTTGGATCTGGTCGGGCGTCAGCGCCGGTGGTCGCGCGCGGCGCGCGCCGACGGCGTCGTGGCTGACGAAGCGGCGGACCGTGCGGCGTTCGAGCACGACGAGGCCGCGGTCGGCGAGGCGGCGCAGGGCGGGGAGGTCTCGGCCGGCGGCGCGCGGGCCGGACGCGCGCAGGCCGGCGAGGAGGGCCTGCTGGCGCTCGGAGAGCGGTCGCGCGGCGGCGGGTGCGGCGGGCGGCGGCGGGCCTGCCGCGCGGTCGCCTGCCCGGGTGGTGGTCGGCGTGCCATCGCGCGGCCCGGTCTCGTCGCTCGCCAGATCGCGCGGTCCGATCGTGGCGCTCGTCGCATCGCCCGGTCGCGCAGTGCCGTCTGTGGCCGCCGCCCACCACGCGACCTTCGCCCGCCCTCCGGGCGGCGGCGAGACGAGCGCCAGCGCGCGGGCCGGGGTCGAGCAGTACTCGCGCGCGATCCACTGCGCGAGGTCGACGAGCTCGGGCGGCAGGTCGTGGTCGAGGACGCGCCGCGGCGCGACGAGGCGATCGTCCTCGAGCTCGGAGGCGTCGGCGACGCCGACCACGACGCCGATCACGTCGCGATGGCCGAACGGCACGACGAGCACGGAGCCGACGCCGACGCCTTCCGGGCACAGGTAGTCAAACGGCCCGCGCAGCGCGCGAGCCGTCGTGATCGGCTCGACCTTCGCGACCGGCGGCACCGGGCAAGGATGCCTCACGCCCCGGCGCGCTCCGAGTTGGTCGTGTTCTTGCTGCTCGCAGGCCCCGGCGCGCTTACCATCGCTGTCGCAGATGCCCAGCAAGCCCGTGCCCACCTGGCCGCCGCGCAAGGCCGCCGACCTCGCCTCCGCGGCGACGCGGGTCGCCGAGATCGTGTCCGCCGCCGAGCGGGCCGCCGAGGAGCTGCGCGCCGAGGCGGAGCAGCGAGCGGTCGCGCGCATCGCCGAGGCCGAGCGTGCGGCGGACCTGCGGGTGCGCGCCGCCGACGAGGAGGCGGCGCAGGTGCGCGACGAGGCCGATCGCTACGAGCGCGACGAGCTCGACAGGGCCGCTGCGAGCGCACGGGTGCTGCTCGGCGAGGCGCGCACGGTCGCGCGCGAGGTCCTGCATGACGGCGAGGAGATCTCCGGCCATCTGCGCGAGCTCGGCGATTCCCTGCGCGCGAACGCCGAGCGCCTGCTGCGCGACATCCGCGACGTCCACGAGCAACTCGTGTCGCGCCTGGACCAGGCCGACCCCTCGCACTGGACGGGCGCCGCCCCGTCCCAGGCTGTCGCCGCGCCCGTCGAGCGAGCCATCGAGCTCGACGTCCCCGAGTTCATCCCGAGCGCCACGGGCCGCCTGCGCCGCTGACGATCGCCGCTTCGGCGGGACGGGTGTTAAGATGCCCGGTCGTACCGCTTGGGGCTGTAGCTCAGCTGGGAGAGCGTCGCGCTGGCAGCGCGAAGGTCAGGGGTTCGAGCCCCCTCAGCTCCATCTCTCGCGGAACACCGACGAACCTCGAGCGCCGGCGATCCTGACACGATGCCCAGGTGTCTTGGCCACCGGAGCTCGGCGAGCCGCTGCCTCGGGCCTCCGAGCCGACTGGGATCTACGAGAAGCTCGTTGCCTATTGCCTCAACGTCAACCACATCGTCGGTGCTGCGAAGGCACGTGGATTCCAACACGTGCTCGAGATCGGTCCCGGAGACGCGGATTACTTGGCCGCCGTGCTCGCAGACGCTCTACCGGACGCCCGGATCAGCCAGGTTCGCGACAACGAGCCGTTCGGCGTGCTGTGTGAGATCCGCGTTCCCATCGCTGGGCTTCGCGAGCGGCGGGAGCGCGTGGCCACGGTCATCACATCATGGGAGTTGCGGCACGCGCTCGATCGTCCACGACTGGTAACGGCCTACATCGGTGGCTAGCCTGAGCACGATGACCCCTGTCAAGCACGCTCTTTCGGAGCACGACACGGTTCTGCTCCGCGAGCCCATCGGCGAATGGCCGGCCGGCACGGTAGGCGTCGTCATCAGCGCTTACCTCGATGCCCTGCTCGTGGAGGTCGTCGGCACGCATGGCGAGACACTTGACACCATCACGGTCCGTCCCGAAGGGCTCGTGCTCAGCAACAGCTGAGCCGGCCCACACCGCACACCGCCGCGTCAGCCGACCGGCGCGGCCGACTCCACCGCTGACCCCGCGGGCGCGTCCCGCAGGTGCTTCGCCGCCCACCCCGCCAGCGCGTCAAGCGCGGGGACGAGCGCCTCGCCCGTCTCCGTGAGCGCGTAGCGCACCGCCACGGGCGGTCCCTCGTGGACCGTGCGCTGCACGAGGCCCACCCGCGTCAGCTCCGCCAGCCGGTCCGACAGCACCGACTGGCTGATGCCTCCCAGGGCCCGCGCGACCTCCGCGAAGCCGGCCGGGCCCTTGATCAGGGTCCCGATCACGACGCCCGTCCAGCGCTTGCCGAGGACGTCGAACGCCTTCGACAGCGCCGCGTCGCAGCGAGGAGGGTCGTGCTCCATGCGATCGAGTGTAGACCGAACGCTCGCATACCGCTACCGACTTCTAAAATCGAAGTCGGTAGTGCTACCGTGCTCGCGAGCGCGGCCGTCGACCCCCACCGCGCGGCCGCACCCGACCACCACCCAGGAGCGTCAGACGTGAGCACGTCCACCCCCACCGCCCAGTCCGTCCATGCATCCCTCGTCCTGCATCCGGAGGCGCAGACCCTCCTCTTCACCGACGCCCGCACCGCGAACGCCTTCGCGGACGAGCCCGTCAGCGACGAGCAGCTCCACGCGATCTTCGCCCTCTCGAAGTGGCCGCCCACGATGGCCAACACGAACCCGCTGCGCTGGCTCGTCGTCCGCTCGCCCGCGGCCAAGGAGCGCCTCGGCCCGCTCATGAGCGAGGGCAACCGCGAGAAGACGCTCACCGCCCCAGCGACCGTCGTGCTCGCCGCCGACACCGACTTCCACGACAAGATCCCGGTCCTGCTGCCCTACAAGCCCGAGCTGCGCGACGCCTTCGCCGGCGACGACGACGAGGCGAGGGCCCGCCGCGAGGGCTCCGCGCGCAACAACGCCTGGCTGCAGGCGGGCTACTTCATCCTCGCCGTGCGCGCGGCCGGCCTCGCCGCCGGCCCGATGCTCGGCTTCGACGCCGCCGGCATCGACGCCGAGTTCTTCGCCGGGACGACCTGGCGCTCGATCCTCACCGTCAACGTCGGCAAGCCCGCCCTCGAGGGCGCGTGGTTCGATCGCCTCCCGCGCCTGCCGTTCGAGGATGTCGTGCGCGAGGCGTAGTCCGGCCCCGCCCAGCGGCACCCCCGGAGCGCGTCAGCAGTCGGGGTCGCGGCTGGACCCGGCGGCGACCGGCGCGACCTCGGGTATCGCGAGGACCAGCGGCTCGTCGAGCGTCCTGCGCAGCCTCAGGAACGCGGCCGTGCCGAGCAGCGTCGGGATCCACAGCACCAGCGCGTGGTACGCGAGCACCGCCGCCCCGGCCGTCGCCGGCCCGGCACCGTAGAGGATCAGCGCGCCGGCGAGACCGCCGTCGAGCGCTCCGATCCCGCCGGGGATCGGGATCACGTTGCCGAGGTACCCGATCAGGAACGCGAGCGTCAGCGCGCTGATCGGGGGCGCATGCCCGAGTGCCCGGAAGCAGACCCACATCATCGCGATGTCGCACCACAGGTAGGCGACCGCGCCGCCCAGCCGCCAGCCGGGCGAGCGCAGCTCGCGCATCGCCTCCTCGATGACCCCGGCCGTCACGGCGAGCCACCGCCGCCAGCGACTCGGTCCCGCGGCGACCCGGCGCGCGAGCGACGGCAGCGCCACGAACGCGGCGAGCGCGACGATGCCGACGGCGGCGGGCAGCAGTCCCAGCAGTACAGGGTGCGGCGCCGGCGCGATCCGCAGGCCGACGATCAGCCCGGCGAGTACGAGCGTCGCGACGTTGACGGCGCTCGTCAGCAGGAACAGCACGGCGGAGCGCTCTGCGAAGCGGCGCACCGGGCCGCCCTTCGCCTTGACGATCCACGCGCCGATCGCGATACCGCCCGCCCCGCCGACCGGTAGCACGGCGCCGAACGCCATCTCCGACAGCGCGACGCGCATCGCGAAGCGCCGCGGGGCGCGGCGGAAGATCTGCTGGAAGACGAGCACGTAGCCGGCGCACGAGAGCACCTCGAGCACGGCCGCCAGCACGATCCACCAGGGATCGACGTCGCTGAGACGGTCGGCGACGTCGCGCAACCCCGGCACCGCGGCGAGCAGCGCGCCGACGAGCCCCATCAGGACCACGAGCGAGACGATCCCGCGCTTCAGGCGCCGTCCCTGATCCGCGTCCTCCCCGTGCTCAGAGCCCCGGCGCCCCCGCCCGGCCCGCTTCTTCGAACTGGCTGGAGGCGTTGCCACGGACATCTACGGCTACATCGTATTCTTACGTCAACGTTAGAAAGAAGCGCCGCCCCTCCGGAGCGCCATCGCGCCAGCCCGACCGCGCCGCGGTCGACCGCCGACCGGGACCCGAATCGCAGCGAACCTCGGCTCGCCGCGTTCTACGGATCGCCCTCGCGCGGGGCCTCTCGGACGTGCACCGGGGACGCGCCCGGGGGTCGCCGGCGCGAGTAGCCCGCGAGCGATGCGGGCACTCCCCGGGCATGGCCGCACCCCCACGCGCCGTCGTCCGGATCGGGGCTCGCCCGCGCGCATGACGCTCGTCCTCGACGCCGTCTGCAAGCGCTACGCGACCGGCCCCGCGGTCAGCGACGTGTCGTTCGAGGTCCCGCGCGGAGCGATCTTCGGGCTGCTGGGACCCAACGGGGCCGGCAAGACCACGACGATCCGGATGACGCTCGACATCATCCGTCCCGACAGCGGCGAGCTGCGCTGGGACGGGCGACGCGTGGCCGAGCTGCCGCGCCTGCTGTTCGGCTACCTGCCGGAGGAGCGCGGGTTGTACGCCGACATGCCGGTCGCCGAGCAGATCGCCTTCTTCGGCGAGATCAGCGGCCTCTCGCGGCGTGACGCGAAGGCCCGCACCGCCCGCTGGCTGGAGCGGATGGACGTCGCCGAGCACGCCGGCAAGCCCGTCGCGGCGCTCTCGAAGGGCAACCAGCAGAAGGTGCAGCTGCTGGCGGCGGTCGTCCACGAGCCGCGGCTGCTGATCCTCGACGAGCCGTTCAGCGGCCTGGATCCCGTCAACCACGCGCTGCTGCGCGAGGTGCTGCCGGAGCTGCAAGCCGCCGGCACGACGATCGTGCTCAGCACCCACGACCTCGAGCAGGTCGAGTCGCTGTGCGACGCGCTCGCGCTGATGCACCGCTCGCGGCTCGTGTTCTCGGGCCCGGTGGCCGATCTGCGCGCCCGCCATCGCGACCGCAGCCACGTGCGGCTGCTGTTTCGCGGCGACGACGCGGCGCTGCGGCGCGAGGTGCGCGAGCTCGCGCCCGACGGCCCGCCGCAGGGCGACTGGGTCGCGCTGGGGTCGACCGACGGCGCGTCCGCGGACGACCTCGCGCGCAGCGCGCTGCGCCACGGCGAGCTGCGCGAGCTGCGCACCGTCGAGCCGACGCTGCGCGAGATCTTCCTCGAGGAGACCGCGGCCACCGCGGGCTGAGCGCTGTGCGCAACGCCCTCCTCATAGCGCGTCGCGAGCTGCGCAGCCGCGTCCGGCGCACGGGCTATCGCGTCACGACCGTCGGCGGTCTGCTGCTGATCGTGGCGCTGTTCCTGCTGCCGACGATCACCCATGCGATCGACGACGCGACGCGCACGAAGGTCGCCGTCGCGGGCGCCGACGCCGCGACGGTCGCCGCGCTGCAGCGCGCGCTGCCCGAGCGCGCCCCGAACGGCAAGCCGACGCTCGAGCTGCGGCGCGTGGCGAGCGTCGCCGCCGGCGAGCGGCTGCGGCGCGACGGCAAGGTCGACGGGGCGCTGCTGCTCGGCGCAGTCGCGCGCTACGACGCGAAGGAGCCGGGCGACGAGGTGGCGCGGCTGCGCGGCGCGCTGTCCTCCGTGGCGGCGGCGCAGCGGTTGCGGCGGCGCGGGTTGGACCCTGCGCAGATCAGCGCCACGTTCGCGGCGCCGCGGCTCGCCGTCCACGACACCGACGGCAGGACCGTGTCGTCGCAGTCGCGCACGCTCGTCTACGCGCTGCTGCTCATGCTCTACATGTCGGTCCTCGTCTACGGCGCGGCGGTGTCGTCGGCGATCGTGCAGGAGAAGGCGTCGCGCGTGACCGAGGTGATGATGGCCCGCGTCACGCCGCTCGCGCACATGGCCGGC
>DASXCR010000166.1:0-20134 GCA_036491075.1 Solirubrobacteraceae bacterium | reverse complement strand
CCCGTACCGCCTCGTCGACGCGCCGCATGCGTCCTTGAGCCATCCTACTCACCCACGCCGAATCCGGGGATGACCTCGGCGAGTTCGTCCACCGAGGTCAAGAGACGTTGAACGCGCACGCCATCCGGGCAGCGCGCCTCGAGCCAGCGTTCGACGTTGTCGACCGCCGCCGAGAGCCGCGACGGGGACCCACCTGTCAGCGCCGCGGTCAACGTCGCCCGCTGCCAGAGGTCCTGCTGGCCGATCTCGGAGACCGCCGCGCCGAGGCGTCCATGGAGCTGCGCCTTGATCGAGGACAGCTCCTTGCGTTTTCCTTTGAGGCTGGCGGCATCGGGAAAGTGCAGGTGGATGACGAGGACGGCTACGTAGCCGCTCTCGGAGGACATCTCGCGACCGGCCCCTCCCCGGGCCTAGGACAGCTCGCGCTCGACCTGGCGGGTGGCGTAGGTCTCGAGCACGTCGCCGTCCTTGACGTCGGCGAAGTCGCGCAGCACGATGCCGCAGTCGAAGTCGGAGGCGACCTCGCGGACATCCTCGTTAAAGCGGCGCAGGCTGGCGATCTCGCCGTCGTAGACGACGGTGCCGTCGCGGATCAGGCGCACCTTCGAGCCACGGGTGATCTTGCCCTCGATGACGTGCGAGCCCGCGATCGTGCCCACGCGCGACGCGCGGAACGTCTGGCGGACTTCGGCCTGGCCGAGGATCTCCTCGACCTCCTCGGGCGCGAGCATGCCCTGCATGGCGCTGCGAAGATCGTCGATCGCCCGGTAGATCACCGAGTAGTGACGGATCTCGACGCCCTCGCGCTCGGCGGCGGCGCGTGCGTCGCCGACCGGCCGCACGTTGAAGGCCAGGATGACCGCGTCGGAGGCAGCCGCCAGCATCACGTCCGACTCCGTGACGGCGCCGACCGCGCTGCGGATCACGCCGACCGAAACCTCGTCCTGGGGCAGCTTCGCGATCTCGTCCTCGATCGCCTCCAGCGAGCCCGCGACGTCCGCCTTCAGGACCAGGTTCAGCTCCTGCAGGCCCGCCTTGAAGATGTCCTCGAGCGAGACGCGCTTGCCGCTGCGCCGCGCCAGCGACTCGGTCTTGAGTCGAGTTTCGCGCTCGGCCGCGAGCTGGCGCGCGCGACGCTCATGATCGACGACGCGCACGAGCTCACCGGCCAGGGGGACGCCGTTGAAGCCGAGGATCTCGACCGGCTCACCGGGCTTCGCCTCAGAAACGCGGGTGCCGAGGAAGTCGTGCATCGCGCGGACCCGGCCCCAGTGTGCGCCGGCGACGACTGCGTCGCCGACCATAAGCGTGCCGCGGCCGATCAAGATCGTCACCACGGGACCGCGCCCGGGATCGAGCTTCGACTCGATCACGGTGCCCGACGCAGGCGCGTCGGCCTTGGCGCGGAGCTCTTCGACCTCGGCCATCACGAGGATGGTCTCGAGCAGGTTGTCGAGGCCCTCCTTCGTCTTGGCGGAGACGTTCACGAACTCGATCTCGCCGCCCCACTCGACCGGCTGCATCCCGAGCTGCGTCATCTCGGTCCGGACGCGGTCGGGCTGCGCGGCCTCCTTGTCGATCTTGTTGACGGCCACGAGCACCGGGACGCCGGCCTCCTTGGCGTGGTCGACGGCCTCCTGGGTCTGCGGCTTGACACCATCGTCGGCGGCAACCACGATCACCGCGATGTCGGTGACCTTCGCGCCGCGGGCGCGCATCGCCGTGAACGCCTCGTGGCCCGGGGTGTCGAGGAAGGTGATCTCCTTGTCATCGTGGTGCACCTGGTAGGCGCCGATGTGCTGGGTGATGCCGCCGGCCTCCCCGGCCGCGACCTCGGTCTCGCGGATCGCGTCCAGCAGCGAGGTCTTCCCGTGGTCGACGTGGCCCATGATCGTGACCACGGGCGGGCGCTCCACTAGGTCCTCATCGGCGTCGTCGAAGACTGGCTCCACGACGGTCTCGTCCTCGGTGTGGACGATCTCGACTTCCTTGTTCAGCTTCCCGGCGAGCTCGACGATCGCCTCATCGGACAGCGTCTGGGTGAGCGTCTTCATCTCGCCCAGCGCCATCAGCTGCTTCATGATCTCGGGCACCGCGACGTCGAGATACTCGGCGACGTCCTTGACCGTCGAGCCGGAGTTGATATGGATCGCATCCGGTTCGGCGAGCGCGGTCTGCGAGGGACGGGATTCCGCCTCGTCGTCGTAAACGCCCCGGCGGCGACGGCCGCGGCGCTGGCGCCGGGGCGGCTGGGTCGACGGCGGAGGCGCTCCGCCGGGTGCGCGGCGTGAGGCCTGCGAGTCGATGACGACCCGACGGCGGCCGCCGGGCGTGCCCGGGGCACGCTCGCCCTGAAGGGAGTCGCGGGTAGGACGCTTGTGTTGCTCGGGACGGCCCTCGGCGGCGCGACGCGGATCGGTTGGAATGTTGCCGGCGCGCGCGGTCGTCGGGGCGTTCGACTGGGAGGCGGGAGACGGCGGTGGCCCGGCGCTTGCGCCGTCCGGGCCGGGCGACGGCTGCTGGGTCCCGCTCCGGGACTGCGGACGGGGACCGCCGCCGGATTGAGACCGCGGGGCGCCGCCGGACTGAGACCGTGCTGCGCCAGAGCTCGACTGGGCGCGCGCGGAGCCGCCCGACTGTGTGCGAGCGCCGCCAGACTGCGATCGGGCGCCGTCGCCGCTCGGGCTCGCCGGCGTGCTGCGGGCAGCGCCGCCGCCGTTGGGACCGAGCGCGCGCAGCGCGGCCGCCTCGTCGACGCTCGACGATGCGGCCTTCACATTGATTCCTGCCGCCTTCAGCTTCTCGAGGACCTCCTTGGTGGAGAGTCCGCGGTCCTTGGCGATCTCGGTGACGCGCTTGTTCATCTACTCCTCGAAGTCTAGGCCCCGGGGGCCGGCGAACTGGGCGCCGCCTCGACCTGATCGGTGTCCTGGTCGGCGAGCGCCTGGTGCGCCTCGATCCCGCAGTAACGCGACGCGGGCAGCGCCGCGTTCGGGCAGCGGCGGCCGTTGGAGAGGATCGCGGCGCAGCGACCCCCCGCGTCTTCCTCCTCGTAGCCGTGCTCGGCCTCCTCCGCGGCGAACTCGGTCTCCGAGCGGATGTCGATCCGCCAACCGGTCAGCCGGGCGGCGAGCCGGGCGTTCTGGCCCTCGCGCCCGATCGCCAGCGACAGCTGGTCGTCGGGGACCACGACGGTGGCCTGGCGGGCGTCGTCGTCGACGAGCACCTCGCGCACGCGTGCGGGCGACAGCGCCTTGGCCACGAAGCGGGCGGGCTCGTCGTTGTAGGGGATGATGTCGATCTTCTCGCCGCGCAGCTCGGAGACGACCATCCGCACGCGGGAGCCGCGCGGGCCGACGCAGGCGCCGACGGGATCGACGCCGTCGGCGTGCGAGACGACCGCGATCTTCGAGCGGTAGCCGGGCTCGCGGGCGACGTTCGCGATCTCGACGAGGCCGTCGGCGATCTCCGGCACCTCGAGCTCGAAGAGCTTCTTGATGAGCTCGGGATCGCGCCGGCTGACGATGATCGAGGGGCCCTTCGTCGATGGCGAGACCTCCTTGATGACGGCCTTCACGCGCTGGGAGTGGTCGTAGCGCTCGCCCTCGACCTGCTCGGACTTCGGCAGCAGCGCCTCGACGCGCTCGCGCAGCTGGACGAGCGTGTAGCGGCTGTCGGACTGCTGGACGATGCCGGTGATGAGCTCGCCGACGCGGTCGCGGTACTCCTCGAACATCATGTCGCGCTCGGCCTCGCGGATGCGCTGCAGGATGACCTGCTTCGCCGTCTGCGCGGCGATCCTGCCGAAGTCGCCCGGCGTGACGTCCTGCTCGGCGATCTGGTCCTTGTACTCCTCGAACTTCGCGGGATCGATCTCGGGATCGGAGGGCTCGACCATCTCCCCCGTCTCGGGGTCGTACGTGGTGCCCTCGTCGATCGTCTCGACGATCAGGTGCGCCTCGAGGCGCTCGGGGATGATGAGCTCGATGACGCGGAAGTCCGCCGTCTCGGGGTCGAGCTCGACGCGCGCGTACTTCGCGGAGTCGGGCTGCTTCTTGTACGCCGAGAGCAGCGCGTCCTCGAGGGCGAGGCGCAGCTTCTCGGGCGCGATGCCCTTCTCCTTGGCGAGGACCGTCATCGCATCCAGGATGTCGCGGGACATAAGGGCTCCTAGTCCTCGATCAGGTGGGAACGCTGGATCTCGGCGTACGGAATCGCGACGACGCCGCCGTCAGCGGCGATCGTCACCTCGTCGTCCGAGGCGCCGACGAGCTCGCCGGTGAAGGATCGGTGGCCATCCTGGGCCCCGCGCGTGCGCACGCGGGCACGTCGCCCCAGGAACCGCTTGAAGTGCTGTGGCTTGGACAGCGGGCGCTCGGTCCCCGGAGAGGAGACCTCGAGTGCGTAGCGCTCGCGCAGGTCGGCGAGCGCGTGGGTCACGCGCTCGCAGAGGCCGAGCGATACGCCGTCCGGATGGTCGATGAACAGACGCAGCGTGTGTCCGCCCAGCACCTCCGCGAGCAGCACCTCGACATCGGGCTCGCTGGCTGCGAGCCGGGCCTCGATGTCGGTTTGGATGGTGCTCACTGAAATCTCCTCTTGGCACAAAAAAAAGCGGGCGAGCGCCCACTTCCGGTCCTGCCACCGGCCCAAAGCCGATGCGAAAGCTGTCGGGCGAGGATAGCACTGCGTGCGCGACCGCCAGTCGCGCTGAACGGGCGGTCAGCGCGTCACGAGGCTTACGCGCCGGGCTGGGCCGGGAGCGACATCAGGCTGCCCGCGCGCTGCTCGCGCGGGCACGGTCGCGGTAGAGGCGGTAGTCCGCGCGCTCCGGCCGCAGGCAGCACGCGAGCGTCAGCGGCTTGCACGCCTCGCGGTGTCGGCCGAGCTGCTGCAGCGAGCGACCGAGGCAGAAGAGCGCGTAGTCGTTGGTCGGCGCGCGCTCGACGACGGCCTCGAACTCGGCCACCGCCTCGGCGTAGCGCTGCGAGCCGAACAGCGCGCGTCCGAGCGCCTCGCGGATCGAGGTCTTGTCGGGCTCGACGGCGCGCACGCGCGCGAGCGGCACCGCGGCGGCGTGGAAGTCGTGCTCGTCGAGCAGCCGCATCCCGTTGCGATAGAGCTCGTACAGATCGTCCGAGGTCATCCTCCGAGGATACGACGCGCGCCGTACGGACAACGGCGTCTCAGCGCGCCGCGCGCGACTGTCTTACGTGACGTCACGTGGCGCGCGCGAGCCGGACGCACGCCGGCGCGGTCGCGGCGGCAGCGCCCACCACGAGCGCAGCCGTCCGAGCGCGCCCCGGTCCGCCGCGAGCCCCCGGCGCAGCGCAGCGCGCTGCGCCGCGGTCGGGGCGCCGTCGCCGTAGCCGTAGCGCGCCTCTCGCAGCGCGTGGACGTAGCCGGCGGCGGGGGCGTCTCCGAAGCGCGCGGCGAGGGCGGCGAGCGTGGTCGGCGCCGCGATCGCGGTCCGGCTGCGGCGCAGCGCGCGGCGCAGCTCGGCGAGATCGCGTGTGACGGGGGCGTCGTCCGGGTCGGGGCGGGCATCCGGCCGGCGGCGACGGCGGATCGCGAGCACCAGCGCGGTCGCGGCGAGCATCGTGACGAGCGCCAGCGCGGCGAGAAGCGCCGGCGAGGGGCCTCGGCCGTGGGATCGCCGCGCCGGGCTCGTCGTCGCTTCGGATGCCGACCGACCGGCCGAGGTCCCGCTCGCTTCGACGACGTCCGCCTGCGCGACGAGCGCCTTCGGAGCCTTGTCGTCGAGCTGCGAGCGCGCGGGCGACGCGGCCGGCGTCGGGTCGCGGGTGACCCAGCCGATCCCCGGGAAGAAGACCTCGACCCACGAGTGGGCGTCGACGTCGCGGACGACGAACTCCTTGCGCTCGGCGTCGTACACGCCGGGGGCGAAGCCGGCCGCGACGCGCGCGGGAATGCCGCCGAAGCGCAACAGCAGCGCCATCGCGCCCGAGAACTGCTGGCAGTAGCCGGCGCGGTGGTCAAAGAGGAAGTCCTCGAGCGGCGACGCGGTTCGCGCGGGGCTCTCGGAGTACGCGTAGCCGTGGGCGAGGTGATGCTCGACCGCGCGCATGAACGCGTACGGCGTCCGCGCGTGCGCGCGCAGGTGCCGCGCGAGCTCGTAGGCGCCGCGATAGGGCGAGGCGTCGATCGCCGCGACGGTGGCGCGCGCCACCGGCCCGTGGCCCCACGCGGGGATCGTCACGGTCCGGCCGCGGGCCGGGACGCTGCCGGCATGGCGCGGCGCCGGCAGCCCGACCGAGGTCAGGGCGCCGCCGACGTCGATCGGGCGGGCGGCCGCCGCCTGCATCTCGCCCGCGGTCGGGCGCGGCGTGTAGACCACGGCGTGGTAGGCGTTGCCCTGCCCCAGCGGCTTGGTCTGCGTGGCGAAGACGCCCGACCCGCTCGGCACGGCGTTGCGCGGCGAGTCGCGGATCTCGAGGGTCGTGCCCGCGCCGACGAACTGCGTCGAGCGCAATGCCCGGAACGTCACGCGGATCGTCTGAAACCAGTCCTGGTGGCCGGTGTCGAAGGCTCGCGTCAGCTGGCCCTCGGGCGCCTCGCGAGCCTGCAACCAGCGCGTGCCGTCGAAGTAGCTGAGGTTCGCCGCCTTCCAGTAGCTGCGATAGCGCGCCTGGACGCGCAGCACCTCGGTGCCCTGGCGCGGCCACGTCAGCGGCCCGTAGTCGTGGTTCCAGTCATAGCGCGTGCTCGGCCCGTCGCCCAGCGACTGCGCGAGTCGCGCGTAGTCGAGCAGCGGACGGCCGCCGTCGACCCACGGCCCGATGGCGAGTGCTCCCGCGACGGCCAGCACGACGGCGGCCACGGCGGTCGGCGCGGCCGCTCGATCGACGCGCTCGAGCCAGAGGAACAGCGCGAGCAGCAGGGCGAGCCCGGCGCCGTCGAGGTACGGGTGCGAACCCGTGCGCTGCATCGCCGGTACGAGATAGAGCACGGCGAGCACGGCCGCGGCCGCCAGCGGGAAGCCGAACGAGCGGCCGCGGCGCGGCGCGAAGGCCAGCAACGTGGCGACCGCGACGAGCACGCCGCAGCCGAGCACGACCACGATCCGCGTCCACTGCTCGACGCCGCGAAACGGGACGTGCACGTTCGGCACCGCGCTCAGCCCCTGTCCGATGCCGGCCGCGAGCTCGCCCCAGGACCGCGGGCCGGCGAGGTCCGCGGGCACGCCCGCGGCTGCGAGCGCGACGACGAGCATCGCCGCGCCGGCGAGCAGCATCGCGGCGCCGCGCGCGCGCCGTGACGCCCCGCGCCGCGCGACCGCGATCAGGAGCAGCCCGACGACGAGCGCCGAGACGAGCGCGGCCGCCATCGCCCCCCACGCCGCCGGCGCGACCATCTGCACCCACGCGTGCGCGCCGATCGCCGCGAGCGCCAGGAATGCGGGCATGCGTGCCGCGACCACGGGGAGCCGCGCGTCGGCCCGCCAGCGCCGCCGATCGCGGGCCGGCGCGTGAGGCATCCCCACGGTCGCGTCCGCCGCGCGCACGCCGATCACGCGCCCAGCCTCGCCGCCCGGACCGCGCCGCGCGACGGCGGCGGCGCACCGCGGCCGCCGACGACGTAGCCGCGGTATCCGGCGACCGCGAACGCGGCGGTGCGCTCCGGGATCGCGGCCGGCACGACGAGGATGCGCGGCGCGCCGCGGGCGCCGGCGAGCCCGGGCGGTGGCCCCGAACGCATCCGCGCGCTGACGAAGATGACCGCGCCGCGCCGCTGCCCCGCGCCCACCAGAGACGGGGCGCCGTTCGCTCCCACGAGCGCGAGCCGGGCATGGACGTGCGGCCAGCCGGCGAGCGTCGCCTCGACGTCGGCGGGCCGGCGGTCGCCCGGCAGCAAGACCGAACATCCGCCGGCGTGCGCGAGGGCGTGCGCGATCGACGCCGCGGCACGCACCGCGCCGTCGAGCTGCTCCTCCGAGGTCGCGCCGCGCGGGTCGAGCACGACGAGCGGCGCACCGTCGTCGTCGGCGTGCAGGACGCGCTCCTGCGGCTGCGCCGCGCGCGCGAGCGACGGCCAGAAGATCCGCGATGCCGGCGTGCCCTCGCGCAGCGGCCGGATCCCGTCGAGCTCGACCGCAGCACCGGCGAGCAGCCATGTTCGTCCGCCCGTCGGCGCCACGTCGCCACCGCTCGGGGCACACGTCAACGGCTCGATCCGCGGGAGCACGAGGATCTCGTCGTCGCGCTGAGACGGCGCGGCCTGGACCACACGCGTCGCCAGGCCGAGCGGGTCGGCGATCGCCACGCTGGTCGGCGCGAGTCGCCGGCGCCCGCGCCGCGCGAAGCTCGTCTCGAACCTGACCCGTCCGCCGCGGCGGTTGACGGGCAGCGCGGTCGCCGCGCCGAGCAGGAGCGGGTCGCGCAGCACGGCCGTCGGCAGCGCGAGCCGCCCGGGCAGGCGACGTCGAGCACGACGCCGACCCGCTCGCCCTCCATGACGCGCGCGCTCCCGAGCGTGCGCCGCACCGTGACGCCCCGCGCCGCCAGCGTGACCCAGACCGCGCCCGCGGCTGCGATCGCGGAGAGCGCGATCCCGGGGACCCACAACGGCTCGGCATCCAGCAGCGCCGCGGCAGCGATCAGCGTCGCCCCCAGGGCCGCGGTGGCGATCGCCGGTCGCATCGGCCGCGCACCACGACCGGTGCGGCGCGCAGCGGGCTGCGGCAGGGGACGGATCGCGCACCCGCCGGTGCCGATCGTCGTCGCGCCGCGCGTGCCGGTCACAGCGCCGGCGTCGCGGCGACGGCGTCGGCGATGACCGTCGCCGCCGCGGTCTCGAAGGCGTCCGGCGCGAGCACGATGCGATGCTCGAGGACCGCCGTGACGAGGTGCTGCACGTCGTCGGGCAGGGCGTGGTCGCGACCGGCCAGCAAAGCCCGTGCCTTCGCGGCGCGCAGCAGCAGCAGCCCCGCGCGCGGGCTCGCGCCGAGCGCGACGCGCGGGTCCGCGCGCGTGTGACGCAGCAGCGCGACGATGTACGCGCGCAGCGCCGCGGACGCGCGCACCCGCGTCGCCGCGTCCTGCACCGCCAGCACCTCCGCCGCGCCGGCTACCGGTCGCAGCGACGCCACGCGATCGCCGCCCTCGTGCGCCGCCAGCATCCCGGCCTCGCCGTCGGCGTCGGGGTAGCCGAGCGACAGGCGCACCATGAAGCGGTCGAGCTGCGCCTCGGGCAGCGGATACGTGCCCTCGTACTCGACCGGGTTCTGCGTCGCGAGCACGAGGAACGGCCGCGCGAGCTCGTGCGTGTGGACGTCGACGGTGACACGGCGCTCCTGCATGCACTCGAGCAGGCCCGACTGCGTCTTGGGCGAGGCGCGGTTGATCTCGTCGACGAGCACGACGTTGGCGAAGATCGGCCCCGGCCGGAACTCGAAGCGGCTCTCGCGCTGGTCGAAGATGCTCGTGCCGACGACGTCGGAGGGCAGCAGGTCCGACGTGCACTGGATGCGGGCGAACTCGAGGTCCAGAGAGCGCGCGAGCGAGCGGGCGAGCGTCGTCTTGCCGACGCCCGGCAGGTCCTCGATCAGCACGTGGCCGCCGGCGAGGGCCGCGATGACGAGCTGTTCGACCACCGCGTCGCGGACCTCGGCGGCCTGGCGCACGTTGACCGCCACGCGCCGCGCGAGCGCGACCGCCGCCTCGATCTCCGAGCCGGTCAGGCGGCGCGCGGCTCCGGCGCGCTCCACCTCGCTACCGCTCCCTCGCGACCTGGGCCATCGTCAGGCCGCCGGGCCGGTGGGCTCCGTCTCGACCAGCATCCGCAGCTCGACGACGGCGTCGAGCACCGCGCGCGCGACGGCCGCCTTCGACGCGCGCGCGACGTGTCGCTCGCCCGCCGCGGTCAGGATCGTGACCTCGTTGTCGGGCGACTCGAAGCCGATGTCGGCGCGCGCGATGTCGTTGACGACGACCGCGTCGACGCGCTTGCGCCCGAGCTTGTCGCGGCCGTGCTCGAGCGCGCCCACCCCGTGCTCGGCCGCGAACCCGACGAGCGTCTGATCGGCGCGGCGCAGGTTCGCCAAGCCGGCGAGGATGTCCGGCGTACGCTCGAGCTCGACGCGCATGCGCTCGTCCTCGGTCTTCTTGAGCTTGCCGGCGAAGCTGCGGGCGGGGCGGTAGTCGGCGACCGCGGCGGCCATCAGCAGCACGTCGGAGCGTTCGAACTCGGCGGCGCACGCCTCCTGCAGCTGCGCGGCCGTCTCGACGTCGAGGTAGCGCACGCGCGCATCGCGCGCAAGCGCGACGTTCGCCGCGACGACGGTGACCTGCGCCCCGAGCGCGGCGGCCTGCTCGGCGAGCGCGAAGCCCATGCGCCCGGACGAGCGGTTGCCGACGAAGCGCACCGCGTCGATCGGCTCGCGTGTGCCGCCGGCCGTGACGAGCACGCGCAGGCCGACGAGATGCGGCTGCGCGCGCGACTCCGAGGCGGTCGCGCAACCCGCGTCCGCGAGCAGCGCCTCGATCGCGACGAGCAGGTCGACCGGCTCGGGCAGGCGCCCCGCACCCGCCTCCCCGTGCGAGGCGAGACGGCCGCTGCCGGGCTCGAGCACGGTCGCGCCGCGGGCCCGCAACGTCTCGACGTTCGCGCGCGTCGCCGCGTGCTCCCACATGTGGTTGTTCATCGCGGGCGCGACGAGAACAGGGCAGGTCGCCGCGAGCGCGGCGCTCGTCAGCAGGTTGTCGGCGAGTCCGTGGGCGAGCTTGGCGAGCGTGTTCGCCGAGGCCGGGGCGATCGCGAAGACGTCGGCGTTGCGGACGAGCTCGAGGTGGCTGAGCGGGTCGCGGTCGGGCGCGGGCTGGCCGGGGAAGGCCCCGCGCGCCGGGTCGCGCTCGAACTCATCCGTGAGGACGGGTGCGCCGGTCAGCGCGGCGAACGAGGCGCGGCCGACGAAGCGCGTACTCGCCGGCGTCTGGACGACGCGGATGGCGTGGCCCGCGGCGGTCGCCAGCCGGACGAGCTCGAGAGCCTTGTACGCCGCGATCCCACCACTGACGCCGAGCAGGATCCGGGCCACGACGCGCTCGGATCCGAACGGCTAGCGGTACTGGTACTTGATCTTGCCGGCGGCGACTTCCTCGAGCGCGATCGTGAGGTAGTTCTTGGAGCCGGTGTCGACCATCGGCGGCGGGAACTCGTCGAACGTCCCCTCGCCAAGGTTGTGGTAGTACGAGTTGATCTGACGCGCGCGCTTGGCCGCGACGAGAACGGAGGCGTAGTTGGAGTCGACGTTCTCGAGGAGACGGTCGATGCGAGGAGAGATCATGCCCTGAAGGGTAGCGGTCGGTTCGGAGCGCGCCGCGGCGGCTACGGCAGCGCCGTCGCCATGCCGACGACCGACACGAGCTCGTCGACGGCCGTCTCGAGCCGGTCGTTGACGACGACGCGCGCGAACTCGCCCTGCGCGGCGAGCTCGCGCTCGGCGATGCGCAGCCGTGCCTCGACCTGCTCGGGCGTGTCCTTGCCACGACCGACGAGCCGCGCGCGCAGGGCCTCGACGGACGGCGGGGCGATGAACACCTGCACCGCCTCGGGCATCGTCTCGCGCACCTCGCGCGCGCCCTGGACCTCGATCTCGAGCACGACCGGCGCACCCGACGACATCCGCGTCTGCAGCTCGGAGCGCAACGTCCCGTAGCGCGCGCCCGCGTAGTCGGCATGCTCGACGAAGTCGCCGTCGCGGACGTGGCGCTCGAAGTCCTCCTCGGACATGAAGTGGTAGTCGACGCCCTGCGTCTCCCCCGCGCGGGGCAGGCGCGTGGTCGCGGAGATCGACAGCTGCAGCTCGGGCATGCGCTCGCGCAGGGAGCGGATCAGCGTGCCCTTGCCCACGCCCGACGGTCCGGTGATGACGACGGCGCGCGCCACCGCGATCAGCGGTCGATCCGCGGGCTTCGCGCCTGCACGCAGCTCAGCGGCGCAGCAGCGAGATGAGCTCGTCGCGCTGGCGCTGCGAGAGACCGCCGATCGTCTTGCTCGGCGAGATGCGGCACTGCGTGAGGACCTTGTTGACCTTGACCCGCCCGTACTTCGGCACCGCGAGCAGCATGTCGAACACCTTGGCGGTCTCGATGTAGCTCGGCGGATCCATCAGCAGCGCGTGGATCGACTCGCGACCGGCCTTGAGGTTGCGCTTCAGCTGGGCCCGCTTCGTGCGGACCTCGTTGGCACGCTCGAGGGCGTCCAGACGCTGCGTGAGCGAGCGTTCGGGAGCCGCCGAGTGCTTCGGAGCGGTGTTGGTGGCCGGCGGCATCGACGGGGGCGATACTACATCTTCACTTGGGTGCCGCAACCTCAATCGACCCGTGGCGAGTGAATTCATATCGACCTCGACCTGAGGTCGAGAGACATGAAGACTGGTCACGGGCGATCCCGCAATTTGCAGGGATTTCCGCTGACACGAGACGCGCTCGCCGCCAGCCGCTTGGTCGCGCTATCGCGCGGGCGCGGAGGCTACGCGCAGCCACCGCGCGCGGCGACCCCTGGGCTTGCGTGCCCGATGTCACACCCGCCGGTTGGACCCACTCCAGACGGCAGCCGAGACCTCACAGCGCCCGCGTGCGCTCGCGGTGGATCTCCTGCAGCGACAGCACGATCGGCTCGCCGCTGTTGCGTGCCGAGGCGATCGCCCGCGCGGCCGCGTGGCCGCCGGACAGCGTCGTGATGCACGGGATCCCGCGGGCGACGGCGGCACGGCGGATCTGCCAGCCGTCGGCGCGCGCGCCCGAGCCCGTCGGCGTGTTGATGATGAGGTCGACCTCGCCGGCCTCGATGCAGTCGGACACGTTCTGGCCGTCGCCGCCGCCGATCTTCTCGAGCACGGCATCGACGCGCACGCCCATGCCGCGGATCGCGCGCGCCGTGCCGGCCGTGGCGACGATCCGGAACCCGAGGTCGCCGAGCAGCGCGGCGATCCCCGAGGCGCCGGCCTTGTCGGCGTCGGTGACGGTGATGAACACGGTCCCGCCCCGCGGCAGCTTCGCGCCGGCGGCCGCCTGCGCCTTCGCGAACGCCGTCGGGAAGTCGCGCGCGATCCCCATCACCTCGCCGGTCGAGCGCATCTCGGGCCCGAGCAGCGCGTCGGAGCCGGCGAAGCGGTCGAACGGCAACACGGCCTCCTTGACGCAGACGTGCTCGGTCGGCATCGCCTCGGACGGCAGGCCGAGATCCTCGATGCGCTCGCCGAGCATGATCCGGCAGGCCATCTTCGCGAGCGCCACGCCGATCGCCTTGGAGACGAACGGCACGGTCCGCGACGCGCGCGGGTTGGCCTCGATGACGTAGAGCTCGCCGTTGTGGACGGCGAACTGGATGTTGATCAGGCCGAGCGTCCCGAGCGCGAGCGCGATCCCGCGCGTCGTCGCCCGGATCTCCTCGAGCATCTCCGGCCCGAGCGAGTGCGGCGGCAACACGCAGGCGCTGTCGCCGGAGTGGATGCCGGCCTCCTCGACGTGCTGCATGATGCCGCCGATCCAGACGCCATGGCCGTCGCACAGCGCGTCGACGTCGAGCTCGATCGCGTTCTCGAGGAAGCGGTCGAGGAAGATCTCCCTGAGCGTGGCCGCACCGGACGGCCCGGGCGGAGCGGTGCGCCGCAGGTAGTCCGCCAGCCCGGCCTCGTCGTAGACGATCTCCATCGCGCGTCCGCCGAGCACGTAGCTCGGGCGTACGAGCAGCGGGAAGCCGACGCGCGTACAGGCCGCGAGCGCCTCGTCGACGCCGTGCGCCGTCGCGTACGGCGGCGCCTTGAAGCCAAGCCGGTCGAGCAGGTCGCCGAAGCGCCCGCGATCCTCCGCGAGGTCGATCGCGTCGACGCTCGTGCCGAGGATCGGCACGCCCTGCTCCTGCAGCCCGGCGGCGAGCTTCAGCGGCGTCTGGCCGCCGAACTGCACGATCACCCCTTCGGGCTGCTCGATCTCGACGACCGCGAGCACGTCCTCGAGCGTCAGCGGCTCGAAGTACAGGCGATCGGACGTGTCGTAGTCCGTCGACACCGTCTCGGGGTTGCAGTTGACCATCACCGCGTCGCGACCGCTCGCGCGGACCGTCATCGCGGCGTGCACGCAGCAGTAGTCGAACTCGATGCCCTGGCCGATCCGGTTGGGCCCGGCGCCGAGGATCACGACGCTCGGCCGCTCGCCCCGGCGGACCTCGTGGCGAGCCTCGCCGTCGCGCTCCCAGCCGGAGTAGAAGTACGGCGTCTCGGCGGCGAACTCCGCCGCGCACGTGTCGACGGCGCGGTAGCTGCGCGTGCCGGCGAACGGCGCCTCGGGGTGCAGCGCGAGCTGCCGCAGCTCGCGCAGAAACCACATGTCGATGTGCGTGACGCGCTGGACCTCCTCGCACCCGGCGCCGGCGCGGAACGCCGCGAGCAGGACGTCGTAGCGCTCGCTCGACGGGCGCTCCAGGCGCGCGACGAGCTCGGCGCGCGTGCCGTGCAGGTCCGCGGCGGCGTCGAGCTCGCGGCTGCGCATCGCCTTCGCGAACGCCTGCTGGAAGGTGCGCCCGAAGGCCATCGCCTCGCCGACGGACTTCATGTGCGTGCTGAGTCGCTGGTCGGAGCCGGCGAACTTCTCGAACGCGAAGCGCGGCCACTTCACGACGACGTAGTCGATCGCCGGCTCGAACGAGGCCGGCGTCAGGCGCGTGATGTCGTTGTCGATCTCCTCGAGCGCGTAGCCGACCGCCAGGCGCGCGGCGATCTTCGCGATCGGGAAGCCGGTCGCCTTCGAGGCCAGCGCGCTGGACCGCGACACGCGCGGGTTCATCTCGATGACCATGATCTCCTCGGTCTCGGGATTGACCGCGAACTGCACGTTCGAGCCGCCCGTCTCCACGCCGACGGCGCGGATCACCGCGAAGGCCTGGTCGCGCAGGCGCTGGTAGAGGCGGTCGGGGAGCGTCTGCTGCGGCGCGACCGTGACGCTGTCGCCCGTGTGCACGCCCATCGGGTCGACGTTCTCGATCGAGCAGACGATCACGCAGTTGTCGTTGCGGTCGCGCATCACCTCGAGCTCGAACTCGCCCCAGCCGATCACCGACTCGTCGAGCAGGATCTGCGAGATCGGCGACGCATCCAGGCCGCCGTGCACGATCTCGCGGAACTCCTCCGGCGTGCGGGCGATGCCGCCGCCGCGCCCGCCGAGCGTGTAGGCGGGCCGCACGATGATCGGCAGGCCGATGTCGATCATCGCGTCGTCGGCCTCCTGCGCCGTCGTCGCGATCGCCGAGCGCGGCATCTTCAGCCCCGCCTGCTGCATCGTCGTGCGGAACTCGTCGCGGTCCTCCGCGCGGCAGATCGCCTCGTACCTCGCACCGATCAGCTCGACGCCGAACTCGGCGAGCGTGCCGTCCTCGTGCAGCGCCTTGGCGAGGTTCAGCGCGGTCTGCCCGCCGAGCGTCGGCAGCAGCGCGTCGGGGCGCTCCTTGGCGATGATCTGGCGGACCGGCCCGGGCAGCAGCGGCTCGACGTACGTCGCGTCGGCGAACTCGGGGTCGGTCATGATCGTCGCAGGGTTGGAGTTCACGAGCACGACCTCATAGCCCTCCTCGCGCAGCACCTTGCAGGCCTGCACGCCGGAGTAGTCGAACTCGGCGGCCTGGCCGATGACGATCGGCCCGGAGCCGAGGATCAGGATCCGCTGGAGGTCGTCGCGTCGCGGCATGTCAGGCCACCGCCGCGATCTGGTCGAGGAAGCGGTCGAAGAGGTACAGGCTGTCGTTCGGGCCGGGGCCCGCCTCCGGGTGGTACTGGACGGTCGCGCCGGGGACGTCGAGCAGCGTCAGGCCCTCGACCGTGCGGTCGTAGAGGTTGATGTGACTGAGCTGGGCGTCGCCGAAGTCCGTGGTCCAGCGCACCGGCTCGTCGGACGCGATCGGGCGCTCGCCGTCGGGGCCGAGAACGGCGAAGCCGTGGTTCTGCGAGGTGATCTCGATCTTCTGGGTCTGCAGGTCCTTCACCGGATGGTTGGCGCCGCGATGGCCGAACGCCAGCTTGTAGGTCTGCAGGCCGACGGCCCGGCACAGCAGCTGGTGGCCGAGGCAGATGCCGAACGTCGGTTTCACCCCGACCACCTTCCGCAGCGTGTCGACGACGTAGTCCAGCGCGGCCGGGTCGCCGGGGCCGTTGGCGAGGAAGATCGCGTCGGGGTCGCTCGCGAGCAGGTCGGCGGCGGACGTCGTGCACGGATGCAGCTCGACGAGCGCGCCGCGCTGCACGAGCTGGCGCACGATCGAGAGCTTGATGCCGGTGTCGATCGCCGCGATCCTCGGACCGCCGCCGCCGGCGCCGTGGACGGTCGTCTCGCGCGGTGTCACGACCCGCGCGAGGTCGAGGCCCGCCATCGGCGTCTCGGCCCGTACGGCGGCCATCGCCTCGTCCATCTCCGTCGAGCCTCCGAACACGCCGCCGCGCATCGATCCCGCCTCGCGGATGTGGCGCACGAGCGCGCGCGTGTCGACCTCGGAGATCGCCGGAACGCCGCAGTCCGTCAGCCAGTCCAGCCAGCCGCGCTCGGCGCCGGGCGCGTCCTCCGTGTTCATCGCGGCGCGCATGATCACCGCGCGCGCCCAGATGCGCTCGGACTCCATCGCCTCCGCGGACACGCCGTAGTTGCCGATGTGCGGGTACGTGAACGTGATGATCTGGTTGGCGAAGCTCGCGTCGGTGACGGACTCCTGGTAGCCCGACATCCCGGTCGTGAAGACGACCTCGCCGGTCGCGAACCCGTCCCGCCCGCCCGCGCCGCACGCGACGCCGTCGAAGCGCGTCCCGTCCTCGAGCAGGACGAACGCGCTCGCGCGACCCTGCCGCCCGGCCGGACTCACGCCGCGCTCAGCATGATCGACCGCTCGCGGTAGGCGACCGCCCCGGCCGCGACCGTCAGCAGCACCCGGCCCCGCAGCGTGCGCCCGGCGAAGGCGCAGTTCTCCGAGCGGCTCTCGTAGCCGGACTCCCCCACGACCCACTCGGCGTCGAGGTCGACGAGCACGAGGTTCGCCTGCTCGCCGATGGCGATCCGCGGCACGAGCAGGTCGATCAGCCCGAGCCCGGCCGTGAGCTTCTCGACGACGAGCGGGAGCGCCAGCGTCCCCGGCACGACGAGGTCCGTGTAGACGGCCGAGAACGCCGTCTCCAGGCCCGTCGAGCCCATCGGCGCCTGCTCGAAGGGCACCTCCTTCTCGTCGCGCGCGTGCGGTGCGTGGTCGGTCGCGATGCAGTCGATGACGCCGCTGCGCAACCCCTCGATCAGCGCGTCGCGGTCGGCGGGCGCGCGCAGCGGCGGGTTCATCTTCTTGCGCGGGTCGAGGTCGCGGACGTCCTCGTCGATCATCGTGAGGTGGTGCGGGCTCGCCTCGCACGTGACCGCGACGCCCCGCGCCTTGGCCGCGGCGATCGCCTCGACGGACTCGCGTGCGGAGAGGTGCTGCATGTGCAGGCGCCCGCCCTCGTACTCGGCGAGCGCGCAGTCGCGGGCGATCATCGTCGACTCCGAGATGCTCGGGATCCCGGCGACGCCGAGCAGCGCGCTGACCGTTCCCTCGTGCATCGCGCCGTCGCCCGACAGCGACGGGTCCTCCTCGTGCAGCGCGAGCACGCCCCCGCACATGCGCTGGTACTGCAGCGCGCGGCGCAGGACGCCGGCGCTCGCGACCGGGCGGCCGTCGTCGGTGAAGCACGCCGCTCCGAGCGCGCGCAGCTCGGCCATCTCGGTGAGCTCGTCGCCCTGCATGCCGCGCGTGATGCAGGCGCTGAAGCCGACGGGCACGCGCGCCTCGCGCGCGGCCGCATCCAGCAGCGCGCCGAGGATCGGCGCGGAGTCGACGACCGGCGAGGTGTTCGGCATCGCGACGACCGCGCAGAAGCCGCCGGCCGCCGCCGCGCGCGTTCCCGTCTCGAGGTCCTCCTTGTGCTCCTGGCCCGGCGTGCGCAGGTGCACGTGCGGGTCGACGAACGCCGGGAACAGGTGGCGCCCCGCGCCGTCGATCGTCTCGGCGCCGGCGGGCGCGCTCAGCGACCCGGCCGCGCCGATCTCGGCGATCTCGCCGTCGCGCACGAGCACGTCGTGCAGTCCGTCGATCGCGGTACGCGGGTCGAGCACGTGGACGCCGCGCACGAGCACGTCCGCGCGGCGCGCCGGGGCGCAGACGAGGCGCGTCTGGGAGCGTTCGGAGCTGCGGTCGAAGGGCCTCATGCGAGCTGGTGCTCGGCCGGCCGCGGCGCCGGGCGCTCGTCGCGCGTGCCGGCGAGAACCTCGTAGAGGACCGCCATCCGCACGACGACGCCGGCCTTGACCTGCATCGTGATCACCGCCTGCGGCGAGTCGACGACCTCGCCCGACAGCTCGACGCCGCGGTTCACCGGCCCCGGGTGCATGAGCACCTGTCGCGGTCCCAGCCGCCGGCCGTTGATCTGGTACACGGCCGCGTACTCGCGCAGCGACGGCACGAAGTGCTCGTCCATGCGCTCGTGCTGCATCCGCAGGGCGTAGACGACGTCGGCCTCGCGCAGGTCGTCGAGGTCGTAGCGCACGTCGCAGCCGAGCGCCTCGATCCCGCGCGGGATCAGCGTCGGCGGCCCGCAGACCGTGACGTGCGCGCCCATCATGTGGAAGGCGAGGATGTTCGAGCGCGCGACGCGCGAGTGCGCGACGTCCCCCACGATCCAGATGTTGGCGCCCTCCAGCGAGCCGAGCTTCTGGCGCAGCGTGTAGACGTCCAGCAGCGCCTGCGTCGGGTGCTCGCGCTTGCCGTCGCCGGCGTTGACGATCGCGGCGCTCGTCCAGCGCGCGACGAGCGCGGCGGCGCCCGCGTAGGGGGTGCGGATGACGACCGCGTCGGGCGAGTGGGCGGCGAGCGTGAGCACGGTGTCCTTCAGCGACTCGCCCTTCTCGACGCTCGAGCCGCTCGCGGCGAAGTTCACGACGTCGGCGGACAGCCGTTTCGCCGCGAGCTCGAAGGACGAGCGCGTGCGCGTGCTCGCCTCGTAGAACAGGTTCAGCACCGTGCGCCCGCGCAGCGCGGGGACCTTCTTGATGTCGCGGTCGGAGACCTCGGCGAAGGCCGCCGCGCGGTCCATGATGCGTTCGATGTCGTCGCGGGTGAGGTCCGCGATCGAGAGGAGATGCCTCATGACAATGCCCCCAGCGGTTGCGTGATCGTGACGCTGTCGTCGCCGTCGATCTCGGCGACGCGGACGTAGACGCGCTCGCTGCGCGCGGTCGGGAGGTTCTTGCCGACGTAGTCGGGGCGCAGCGGCAGCTCGCGGTGGCCGCGGTCGGCGAGCACGGCGAGCTGGACGCGGGCCGGGCGGCCGTAGTCGAACAGCGCCTCGATCGCGGCGCGGATCGTGCGGCCGGTGAAGAGGACGTCGTCGACGATCACGATCGTGCGCTGGTCGATGTCGAAGTCCAGGTGGGTGGCGTGCACGATCGGCGTGCCGCCGCGCGTCGTGACGTCGTCGCGGTAGAAGGAGATGTCGAGGTCGCCGAGCGGGATGTCGATCTCGTGGCGCTCGAGGAGCAGCTCCTGCAGGCGAGCGGCGAGCACGGCGCCGCGGCGGTGAATCCCCACGAGCGCGATGCGATCGGGCTCGCCGGCGTTCTCCACGATCTCGTGCGCGATGCGCGTGAGCGTGCGGCGCATGTCCTCGCTGTCGAGGACGACCTTCGGGTCGGGCATCGTCATGTGTCCTTCCTGGCCTCACGGGACCGGGTTAAAGGAGCTGGCTGTGCGGTGCGGATGAGGCTAGCAGCGGCCCCGGCGGCGACCGCCACCCGCGCGGTGCTCGCGGGTGCGTTCGTGCGATCGTGCGGCCTGGCGGTCAGGCTGGGCCGGCGAGCCGCAGGCAACGCGATCGGAGAAGACCCATGTCCACGCAGACATTCGACGTGATCGTCATCGGCGCCGGGCCCGCGGGCGAGGTCGTCGCCGGGCGCCTGGCGCAGCGCGGCGGGCGCAGCGTCGCGATCGTCGAGCGCGACCTCGTCGGCGGCGAGTGCAGCTTCTACGCGTGCATGCCGTCCAAGGCGCTGCTGCGCCCGGGCGAGCTGCTCGACGAGGTGGCCCGCGTGCCCGGCGCCGCCGAGGCGCTCGA
>DASXCR010000165.1:0-5730 GCA_036491075.1 Solirubrobacteraceae bacterium | reverse complement strand
GACCTGGCACGAGCCCGAAGCGGTGCTCGGGCTTGCGACGCTTGCCGTCGCCGAGCGCTCCGGCGCCGGCCGCGGCGACATCGCCGAGCGCCTCGTCGAGGCGTTCCCGGGGCGCGCGTCGCTGCGCTTCTTCGACATGCCCCGCATCGACATCTCGTCGTCGCAGATCCGCCGGCGGGTCGCGGCGGGCGCCCCGATCCGCTACCTCGTCCCACAGGCCGTCGCAGACCGCATCGAACAGGGAGGGCTCTACCGATGACCCCCGAACAGCTCGCAGAGACGATCGCCGCGCTCGCAGCCGACAAGAAGGCCGCCGACGTCGTCGAGCTCGACGTGCGCGGCGTGCTCGGCTACACCGACTTCTTCCTCGTCTGCTCGGGCAACACCGCCCGCCAGACGAAGGGCATCCACGACGGCATCCACCAGGCGCTGAAGGACGAGCACGGCCTGCTGCCCCGCCGCGTCGAGGGCGTCCGCGAGGCCACGTGGATCCTGATGGACTACCTCGACGTCGTCGTGCACATCTTCACGCCCGAGGCGCGCGACTTCTACCGCCTCGAGCAGCTCTGGGGCGAGGTCCCGTCGCGGACGATGGAGCCCGTCGAGAGCTGACACGCCGTCCGTCGCTTCTGGTAGAAGCGACGGGGTGCTTCGCCGCCTCCTGATCCTCCTGACGGTCGCAGCGGCGCTCGCTCCCGCGGCGGCGATCGCGGCGGAGCCGCCGAACCAGCACGACCCCTGCGCGCGCGGCGGGCGCGACAGCTGCGCCACGACGGGCGTCGGCCAGTACAGGACCTATCGCTACGGCCTGCGCTGGTTCGGCGACTACCGCGGAGCGATCGACGGCGTCGCCGGCCCCACGTTCTGCCTCGACCTGCGCTACTGGTATCCCGGGCGCTCCTACGACTTCCGGCCGAGCTCGGCCGTGGGGCTGCACAACCGGGCGGGCGATCCGATCTCCGCGCAGAACCTGCGCCGGATGTCGTATGCGATCTGGAACTTCGGCCGCACGAGCAGGCGCGCCAACCAGGGCGCCGTGATGCTCTACGTCCACAAGATGATGGGCGACGGCGCCACCGGCGAGGTCGATCCGTCGGCCGCCGGCGCGGCGGTGCGAGCGGTGTACGAGCGGATCGCCCGCGACGCCCCGCGCTACGCCGGCCCGTATCGCATCCAGGTCGGCCTGCCGGGCACGCTCCCCGTGCGCCGCACGGCGTCGCTGACCGTGCGCGTGCTCGCGTACTCCGGCGCGGTCGTGCCGAACGCGCACGTCACCTTGAAGGCGACGGGAGCCGACGGCCTGCCGGCGACGATCGACACCGGGTCCGACGGCGTCGCGCACCCGCAGTTCACGCCGACGGACGCCGCCAGCGGCATGCGCGTGACGGCGTCGGCCGGCCGGATGGCGGCGCTCGAGCCGAGGATCTACGTGCCGGCCCGCAAGGACGCGGCGCGCAACGGTCAGCGCCTCGCCGCACCGGCGTCGGCGGCCGTGAGCGCGTCGGCGAGCGCGACCGTGCGCCCGGCGCAGCTGACGGTGACCACCGCCGCCGCCCCGACGACGCTGCTCGCGGGCCAGCCGAGCCGCGACACCGTCACGATCGCGGGCGCCTACCACGGCTGGACCGGGCAGGTCGCCGTCCGACTATACGGGCCGTTTCGCTCGCAGGCCGCGGTGTCGTGCATCGGCGTGCCGGTCGCGAGCACGTCGTATCAGCCGGGGGGCGGGCCCTCGACGACGCCGCCGCTCGTCGCGCCCGCGCCCGGCTGGTACGCCTACCAGCTGTCGGTCGCGGGGTCCGCCGGCGTCGCCGCGTTGACGACGGCGTGCCCCGACGCCGGGGAGACCTTCAAGGCCGAGGTGCAGCCGGTGCTTGGCACGCAGATCAGCGAGCAGAGCTCGCTCGCGGGCGATGCGGTGAGCGACTCGGTCGCCGTCAGCGGGCTGTTCGGCGAGAGCGTGGACGTCGCGGCGCTGCTGTACGGCCCGTACCCGTCGCCCGACAAGGCGACGTGCGCCGGCGCGCCGTTCTGGACCGGTGGCTACACGGCCGCCGCGGACGGCACGTACGTCACCGCACCGGTGACGCTGACCGTCCCCGGCTACTACACGTACGTCGAGTCGATCCCGGCCGGCGACTTCGCCCGCCCTGCGACGGCGCCCTGCGCCGGCGCGACGGAGACGACGGTCGTGCGCGGCAGGCCGGCGATCCAGACGCAGGTCTCCGCGCAGGAGGCGACACCGGGCACGGCGATCACCGACTCGGTCGTCGTGAGCGGCCTCGGCGCGCTGAGCGCGACGGCCAACGTCGCGCTCTACGGGCCGTTCGCCTCGAAGGACGCGATCCGCTGCGACGGCGCGCCGCTGTCGACGACGACGTTGGCGGTGACGGGCGACGGCACGTACACGTCGCCGCCGACGGCGCTGGCGAAGGCCGGCTTCTACGCCTACCAGGAGTCGCTCGCCGCCACGCCCGCCTACGAGGGCGCGACCACGACCTGCGCGGACACCGCCGAGACGACGTTCGTCCGCGCGCAGCCGGTCGTGACGACGCTCGTCTCGAGCGCGGTCGTGCACCCCGGATCCTCGATCTCCGACCACATCGGCGTCACCGGTCTCGGGCAGACGCCGGCCACGGTGCAGGTGCGCCTGTTCGGTCCGTTCGCCTCGCTCGCCGCGATGCGCTGCGACGGCGTGGCGCTGTGGAAGGGCAGCGTGAACGCGACCGGTGACGGCCGCTTCACCTCGGCGAAGGTGAAGCTGTCGCGTGCCGGCTTCTACACCTACCGCGAGCAGATCGCGGGGACGCTGCGCATCGTCGATGCGCAGACGGCCTGCGGAGACGTGGCGGAGACGTCGCTCGCCTCGCCGCTGATCCTCACCGGCCGCGGCGACCCGGTGACGCACGTGCTCGCTGCCTCCACGGCCGCACCCGCGCGGTCCACGGCGCGGGCGGCGCGGAGCGGCTCGGCGGCGCGGAGCGGCTCGGCAGCGCGGAGCGGCTCGGCGGGGGCGACCACGGTCAAGCCCACCCACGTGCGCATCCCCCGCCTGGGCATCGACGCGCCGATCTCCGCGGTCGACATCGACACGCGGGCCGGCGCGCTCGCGATCCCCGAGGACATCGATCGCGTCGGCTGGTGGCAGGACGGTGCCGCGCCGGGGTCGGCGAACGGCGCGATCCTGCTCGCGGGCCATGTCGACAGCGCGGCTCGCGGAGCCGGTGCGTTCTACGCGCTCAAGAGCGCGCGCCGCGGCCAGACGGTGACCGTCACCTCCGACGACGCCAAGGCGCGCAGCTATCGCATCACGACGGTGCGCCGCGTGCGCAAGGCGGCGCTGCCGGCGAGCACCTTCTCGCGCACGGGGCCGCGACGGCTCGTGCTCGTCACCTGCGGCGGGCCGTTCGACGCGAACGTCGGCCACTATCGCGACAACATCATCGTCACTGCGCTGCCGCGCTGAGGCGATTCACCACAACAACGCACCGCATCGCGGCATGGTGCGGACGCCCGTCCACGGTTGATCGGTCGGTGTGACGCGACTAGCGTGGTCGCCATGAGACGACTCGTGGTGGGCTGTGCACTCGCAGGAATGCTGTGGCTCGTATCCTCGGCGTCCGCCGCGGCAGTCGTCACCCGCTACGTGGACGACGACCACGCGCAGTGCCCGCAGGCGACGTTCACCAAGATCCAGGCCGCGATCGACGCATCCGCTGCGCACGACATCGTGCGCGTCTGCGCGGGCACCTACCGCGAGCAGCTCACGCTCCCGGCCGCAAAGACCGCGTTGATGGTCGCGTCGCTGCCGGCGCTCGCCGCGCACGTCGTGGCGCCGGCGAGCGGCCTGACCGCCTACGACGACGCGTACCTGCATCGCCGGATGGACCTCATCCAGGTCCTCGGCAGCCAGCAGCACGTGCTGGGCTTGAGCATCGCGGGCCCGCTCACGCCGCACATCGCAAGCGATGGCTGCGCCGCCGCCGCGGCGATCGAGGTGGACGCAGACGATGTCGTGCTCGACGGCAACGCGCTGTCGGGATTGGCGGACGACACGTGCAGCGGTCAGACGCCGTCGACCACCGGGATCCGCGTCGGCTCGGGAAGCGGCGCCGTCGTAGAGCGCGGCACGATCCAGGGTGCCCGCGAGGGCGTGGAGCTCGACGGTGCGGCGCAGACGGTCGTCGAGAACAACACGATCGTCGGACGTGGAAGCGGGGTCGACGGGACTTGGGGCCTGTATGTGCTCAGTGACGCGGGACAGCTGTCAGCGCGGTCCAACGACATCTCCGCGATGAACGTCGGCATGCTCGTCGCCTTCGCGGGCGGCCTCGTCAAGGGCAACGTGTTGCACGACAACGGCACGGGGCTCGAGCTCAGCGACGGGATGTTCGCCGACATCGACTCGAACGTCATCCGCCACAACACGGGTGACGGGCTGTACGCCGACGTCATCGGCAAGTACGGCAACGGGAGCTATGCGCCAATCCGCCTCAACGACGTCCGCTACAACGGCCACGACGGCATCGCGATCTATGGCTGCGGCCTGAATTGCGGCCTCTCGCCGACCAGCTACCAGCTCGATCGCAACGTCTCCCTGTCGAACGGTCGCTACGACTGCTTCGACGTCGCGGCCTTCAACGACACGTGGACGGGCAACATCGGCGTGACGGCGTCGCCATCCGCGCTCTGCTCGCCGCACTGAGGATCGTCGGCCTGGCAGGGACTCACGAGGCGCGCAGCATCATCCGGGCGACCTGGCCGAGTCCCGGCCGCGTGCCGTAGGAGAGGATCGAGACCCGATACACCCGCGCCGCCAACACGAGCACGAGCCCGATCGCCGCAAGCAGCGCGAGCGCGGACACCAAGACCTCCCACCACGGCGGCGACCCGAGCGCGACGCGGGTGAACATCGTCATCGGGCTCAGCGGCGGGACGAACGACAGCACGCGCGCGAGCGACGACTCCGGGTTGCCGAGCACGATCGTCGACGCGAGGAACGACGCGACGATCAGGATGCCAGGTATCGCGCCGGCTCCGGTCGCGTCCTCGGTCCGGCTCGCAGGCGCGCTCAGACCCGCGTACAGCGTGCCGTAGAAGGCGAAGCCGAGCACGAAGAAGACGCCGAACGCGACGAACGTGCCCGCCGGGACGTCGGCGAGCCGGATGCCGGCGGAGCTCCCGAGCAGGCTGCCCGCCGCGAGGATCGCGAGTGCCGCGACGATCCACAGCGCGAACTGCAGGAGGCCCGCGAGCCCCACGCCGCCGAGCTTGCCGGCCATGTGCGCGAGCGGCGTGACGCGGGCCATCATCACCTCGGTCACGCGCGACGCCTTCTCCTGCACGATCGCCGACGACACCGCCGCGCCGTAGACGAGGATCGACATGTAGAGCATGAGCAGCAGCGCGTAGACGAGCGAGCGCGACTGCGACGACACGGTCTTGCCGTCGGTGTCGTGGACCGCGAGCCGCGGCGCCGCGAACGCTGCGGCGATCTGCGCGCCGTCGAGCCCGCGCCGGCGCAACCGCTGCGCCGCCGCCACCGAGGACAGCGCGCTGCGCAGCCGCGCGACCTCGTCGCCCGGCTCCTTGGCGTCGTAGCGCGCGACGCGGCCGAGCAGCAGCGCCCCGTCGACCTCGCCGTCGCGACGCAGCCGCTGGGCCGCGGCGCCACTCGCCACGCGCCGCAGCTCGAGCGTCGGCTTGCCGTTCGGGGCGCGCTCGGGCAGC
>DASXCR010000164.1:0-8166 GCA_036491075.1 Solirubrobacteraceae bacterium | reverse complement strand
TCCTCGACGTCGAGGGCTTCGTCGACCGCTGGTGTGCCGTCGACCTCGACGAGGTCGACGCGATCCACCGCGCCGAGGACTGAGGCCGCCAACAGCCCCGGCGGGGCACCCGCCGACCCCGGCCGCCCGCCCGGCCGCTCTACAGCAGCGCCAGCACCTCGGCCGCCGCGCGCTCGCCGGAGCGCACCGCCCCGTCCATGTAGCCGTTCCAGTAGCCGGCCGTCTCCGTGCCCGCCCAGTGGATGCGCCCGACCGGCTCGCGCAGCGCGGGACCGTACGTCGTCAGCACGCCCGGCGCCGCGATCGCGACCGGGCAGCCGCGCGTGTACGTCTCGGCGGACCAGTCCATCTCGACGTAGTCGATCGGCTCGAGCGCCTGGGCCCCGAACGCGCGGCCGAAGCTCTGCAGCGCCGCGTCTCGACGGGCGGCGGCGCTCAGGCGGGCGAACGAGCGCGCCTCGTCGCCGCCGACGAAGCCCAGCAGCGCGCCCGGCTGGCCCGATTCCGGGGAGCTGTCGAACGTGACGTTGCACGGGCCGACGTCGGACAGCGACGATCCGTTGAGGCCGTCGCCGCGCCAGAACGGGCGCTCGTAGATCGCCTGCACCTTGATCAGCGTGCCCTGCGGCAGGCGTTGCGTAAGACCGTCGCGCAGCGCCGGCATCGCGGGCTCGTACTGGATGCGCCCGGCCAGCGTCGGCGGGAGCGCGACGATCACCCGGCGCGCGCGGTTGACATAGCGGTCCGAGACGACCTCGACGTGGTCGCCCGCCGTCACGATCCGCCGCACCGGCGAGCGCAGCACGACGCGCCGCCCGAGCTGCCGGGCCACCGCGAGCGAGATCGACTGCGTCCCGCCGGCGACGTGGTCCTGCTGCGCGCCGTTGCGCGTGCTGAAGTTGCGCTCGAACGTGCCGGGCGTCTGCTCGTCGCCCGACGCAGCGATGAAGAACAGGGCGAACAGCAGGGAGATCTCGCGCGGCTCGGCGCCGAAGATCGGACGCAGTGCCGCCTGGGCGATGTCGAGGAAGCGCTTGCCGGCGGTCGTGTTGCGGCGCAGCCACGTGTCGAGCGACTGCGCGTCCCATTCGCCGGCGCGCTTGGCCTCCCACGGCGCGTCGACCGGGACCTGCAGCGCGAGCGAGTCGAGCTGCGGGATCGCGAGCAGCAGGTCGACGAGCGCCGCCGGATCGGGCGGCGCCATCCCCGTCAGGCCGCCGTCGGAGTACGTCGAGCGCTGGCCGCCGCCGATGTAGACGTTCTTCCCGGTCTCATAGCCCGGGAACGTCGCGATGCCGAGCTCGTCGATCAGCGCGTGGATGTGGTTCTGCGTCGGACCGACGAACTCCGCGCCGAGGTCGACGACCTGGCCGCCCGCGATCGGCCGGCTCAGCGTCCGCCCGCCGACGCGGTCGCGTGCCTCGACCACCGTCACCGAGTGACCCGCGCGCGCGACCTCGCGCGCCGCGACGAGCCCGGCGAGCCCGGCGCCGACGACCACGACGTCCTCGCGGCGGTGCGCCCGGCGGCGCGGCGGGGTCTTGCGCTTGGCGGCGGCGGCCGCGGGTTCGCCACCAGCGAGCGGTCCGGCCGCCGCGACCGCCGCCGCGGCGAGGAAGCGGCGCCGGCTGATGCGCCGCGCCGGCCTGCTCGAAGACGCCGCGGCATGCCGTGAGGAGCGCGCGCGCATGCTGCCGCGATCCTAGTGGTCCTCCGGCAAGTCCTCGCACGCTTGCATCGGCCCAAGCGCACGAGGACCGACCGGACGAACCACGAGTCCCTGCCCCTGTGGATCGGCCGGCCGGGCAAATCGCGGACGTGCGTGGAAATTCGGCGCGTTCAAGCCGGCGGGCAATCAGCGGCCGCTAGATTGACTCGCCGATGGCAGAGCGCGTCGCCGACCCCACGCAGACCGCCGGCCTCCCCGAGCCGGAGGTCGCACGGGAGTGGCTCGCCGCGATGACGCTGATCCGGCGCTTCGAGGAGCGCGCCGGCGAGATGTACGCGAAGGCGAAGGTCGGCGGCTTCCTGCACCTCGCGATCGGCGAGGAGGCCACGATCGTCGGCTCCACGCGCGCACTGCGCGACCAGGACTACCTGATCTCGACGTACCGCTCGCACGGCCACACGCTCGCGCGCGGCAGCGATCCCAACCGCGTGATGGCCGAGCTCTTCGGCCGCGTCGACGGGCTCTGTCGCGGGCGCGGCGGCTCGATGCACATGTTCGACCTTCAGAAGCGCTTCATGGGCGGCTACGGGATCGTCGGCGGCAACCTGCCGATCGCGGCGGGCTTCGCGCTCGCCTCGGACTACACCGGCCGCGACGAGGTGACGCTGTGCCAGTTCGGCGACGGCGCCTCCAACCAGGGGACGTTCGGCGAGACGATGAACCTCGCCGCGCTGTGGAAGCTGCCGGTCGTCTTCATGATCACGAACAACCGCTTCGGCATGGGCACCTCGCTCGAGCGCCACTCCGCGGTGACCGACCTGCTGCGCAAGGGCGAGGGCTTCGGCGTGCCCGGCATGCGCTGCGACGGAATGGACGTGCAGGACACCTACGCCGTGACGACCGAGGCGCTGCGCGTCGCGCGCGAGGAGCGCCGGCCGGTGCTCGTCGAGGCGCTCACGTACCGCTTCCGCGGCCACTCGATGGCCGACCCCGAGGAGTACCGCACGAAGGAGCAGGTCGACGAGTGGCGCAAGCGCGACCCGCTCGCGGTCTTCGGCGACCGGCTCGTCGAGGCGCAGGTCATGAGCGCCGGCGAGCGCGCGCAGCTCGATGCCGACTCGATCGAGCGCATCGACGCCGCGGTCGCGTTCGCCGACGCCTCGCCGCACCCCTCGCCGAACGAGCTCTACGACGACATCTACGTGCTCGGCGACCAGGTCCGCGGCTGGTACTCCGTCGACGCGCGCACGGCGAACACGCACCGCGGCGAGGACGAGCGCGCGATGACCGAGAACCTCCCCGGCCACGTCGAGTACGAGCGCGCGCTGGGATCGCCCGAGGTGCCCAACCCGGCCGACGACGCGCAGCGAGACGAGGACTAGCCCGTGGCGGTCATGCGCTACCGCGAGGCGCTGAACGCGGCGCTGCGCGAGGAGATGGCGCGCGACGAATCCGTGCTGCTGATGGGCGAGGACATCGGCGTCTTCAACGGCGCGTTCAAGGTCACGGCGGGGCTGCTCGAGGAGTTCGGCGAGAAGCGCGTGCGCGACACGCCGATCTCCGAGAACACGATCGTCGGGATGGGCGTCGGCGCGGCGATGACCGGCCTGCGCCCCGTCGTCGAGCTCATGACGATCAACTTCTCGCTACTGGCGATGGACCAGATCGTCAACCACGCCGCCTCGATCCGCTACATGTTCGGCGGCCAGGTGAAGGTGCCGCTCGTGATCCGGATGCCGCAGGGCGCTGGCCACCAGCTCGGCCCGACGCACTCGCACTCGTGGGAGGCGCTGTTCCTGCACGTGCCGGGCCTGCTCGTCGCGGTTCCGACGACGGCGGCCGACGCGAAGGGCCTGCTGAAGTCCGCGATCCGCGACGACAACCCCGTGATCTTCATCGAGCACGAGTACCTCTACGGACAGCGCGGCGAGGTGCCCGACGACGAGGACTTCACCGTGCGCTTCGGCGAGGCCGCGATCCGCCGCGAGGGCTCGGACGTGACGATCGTCGGGATCTCTCGGATGGCGCTGACCGCCGCGCGCGCGGCGAAGACGCTGAGCGAGAAGCACGGCATCGAGGCCGAGGTCATCGACCCGCGCACGCTGCGTCCGCTTGACCTCGACACGATCCTCGCGTCGGTCCGCAAGACCAACCGCTGCGTGATCGTCGAGGAGGGCTGGCCGCACGGCGGCGTCGGCGCGAACCTCGCGGCGCTGATCGCCGAGCAGGCCTTCGACGACCTCGACGCGCCGATCCAGCGCGTGACCGGCGCGGACGTCCCGATGCCCTACTCCAAGCCGCTCGAGCAGCTCGCGTTCCCGCACGAGGCGCAGGTCATCGAAGCGGTGCTGGCGACGACGGCCCGGACGCGGTAGCCGCATGTCCGAGATCGTCATGCCGCGGCTGTCGGACTCGATGGAGGAGGGGACGATCCTGAAGTGGCTGAAGAGCGACGGCGAGTCGGTCGCGCGTGGGGAGCCGCTGGCGGAGATCGAGACCGACAAGGCGACGCTGACCTACGAGTCGGACGCCGCCGGCGTGCTGACGATCGTCGTCGCGGCCGGCGAGACGCTGCCGATCGGCGAGGTCATCGCGCGGCTGGACGACGGTTCGGGCGATGGGACGCCGAGCGCCGAGCCGCGGGCAGGCAATGGCGACTCTGCGTCGCAGGCACGCGCCGCGGGCTCCGAGTCGCAGGCCGGTGACGGCGGCTCCGGCGCGTTGACGGCCGGCGCAGAGCCCGCGACGAGCGCCGACGGAGCCGCGTCCCCGCGACCCGCGACCGGGCGCGTGAAGGCGTCGCCGCTCGCGCGCCGGATCGCCCGCGAGCAGGGCGTCGACCTGCGGCTCGTAACCGGCACCGGACCGGGCGGACGGGTCGTCAAGGCGGACGTCGAGGAGGCCGCGCGCTGGGGGTCCGCCGCCGTCGGAACCGCCTCCGAGCACGCCGCCGCCACAGCAGACTCGACCACGACAGCGGCCTCAGGCCCCATCGACGCGCCGGACGCCGCGACACCGCCCACCACGCCCGCGCCCGCGACTCCGGCACGATCGGCGCCCTCCACGCCCGCGCCCGCGCAGACCGGCACGGCCAAGGGCGACATCACGATCCAGGAGCCGACGCGCGTCCAGCAGGTGATCGCGCGCCGGATGGCCGAGTCGAAGGCCACCGTGCCCGAGTTCACGCTGCGCATGGAGATCGACATGGAGGCCTGCGTCGACCTGCGCGCCCAGCTGAAGGGCCTCGGCGGCGACGTCGCGTCCTACAACGACATGGTCGTCCGCGCCTGCGCGCTCGCGCTGCGCGAGTTCCCGCGCGCAAACGGCAGCTACAGGGATGGCCGCTTCGAGCTGCACAGCCGCGTCAACGTCGGCATCGCGGTCGCCGCGACCGACGCGCTCGTCGTGCCGACGATCTTCGACGCCGATCGCAAGAGCCTGCGCGAGATCGCCCGCGAGTCGCGCGCGCTCGCCGAGCGCGTGCGCGCCGGCACCGTCACCCCGCCCGAGCTCAGCGGCGCCACGTTCACGGTGTCGAACCTCGGGATGTACGGCGTCACGGACTTCACCGCGGTCATCAACCCGCCGCAGGCCGCGATCCTCGCGGTCGGCGCGCTCGCCCCGCGCGCCGTCGTCCGCGATACCCCGTCCGGGGCACAGGCGGCGCAGCTCGTCGCGCGCAACACGATGGCCGTCACGCTCGCCTGCGACCACCGCATCCTCTACGGCGCCGACGCCGCGCAGTTCCTCGCCCGCATCCGCGCGCTGCTCGAGCAGCCGCTCGCCCTCGCGTTCTGACGCCACCCGCGCCTGCCGTCGCACCACGCTGCGCACCCGCATCGGCGCGCCGCTCGCGCGGCTCGCCGCCCCGGCGCGCCGCCGTTCAGCGCAGGCGTCGCACGACGCTGCGCGCCCGCCGCGCCGCCAGCGCGCCGTTGCCGGCGAAGCGTGCCCCGACGCGGACGTGGCGACCGCGAGCGGCGGCCAGGCGCAGCACGGCGCGCACCGTGCAGTCGCGCCGCACGTGCGTGCGCACCGAGCGCACGGCGCGTCCCGCCCGCGCCGTCACGGTCACGACGCCCATGCAAGGGGCCGAGCGCAGCCGCGAGCGCACGACGAGGCGCGAGGCGTGGCCGTCGCGGCGCGAGCTCACCCGCAGCCGCAGCCGCTTGGGCAACACCAGCGGCGCCGCCGCCGGCGGGCGCCCCGAGCGATCGGGATCGACGATCGGCAGCGACGCCGAGACGCTCCCGATCGTCACCGCGCCGATCGCCCGCTGGAGCGCGAAAACCGGCGAGCCGCCCGTGATCTGCAGCCGGTAGCGCGAGCTCGGCTCGCCGTGGATGGCGATCGTCTCGAGCGAGCGCTGCAGCGTTCGCGTGCGGCCGTCGAGGACGACGGGCAGCGGGGTGACCTGGTCGTCGACGACGCGGTCGTTCACCGTGTCCACGAGCTGCGCGTACAGGTACGTGCTCTTGACCGTCGCGATGCCGTGATAGGTGAGCGTCAGCGCCGGGGCGCCGAGGATCGTGCTGTCCGCGGCGGGCGCGGGGAAGTCCGCCGTGACCGCGTTCACCGCCGGGATCGGCTCGAGCAGCACGCCGGAGCCGGCGCTGTCGGCGGGCGAGATCGCCAGCGTGCCCGACCCGGACGCGTCGAGCGTGCCCGTGCTCGCCAGCGGGAAGTCGACCCCGTGGCGCCACGTGCCGGAGTCGTCCTGCCATTCGAAGACCGGCCCCGTGTCGACCGACGGATCGCGATCGAGCCAGCGATGCAGCCATGCGAGCGCCGTCAGCGTGACGTGCAGCTGGTCGGATGACGGCGTCGGGCACTTGCCGTGTCCGCCGCAGCGCCACATCATCTTCACGGGTGCGCCGCCCGCACGCACGCCCTCGAAGTTCGCGATCCCGGCGCTGGGCCCGAACAGCACGTCGACCGTGCCCTGCGAGATCAGCGTCGGCGCCCGGATGTCCTTCAGGAACGGCTCGACGCTGCGGGCCGCGAAGAAGCGCGTGCTCGCCGCCGACAGCGAGCCGAGCACGCCCTGCGCGCACGCGCTCGTCAGCTGCGGATCCTGGCCTCCGAGCTGCAGACCCGCCTCGTCGCCGGTGGGCAGGTAGCTGACTGCCGTGCCGAGCGAGCAGATCTGCGTCAGCCAGGATGTCTTGACGTCGCCGGCGGGCGCGAAGCCGTCGGCGGGCGAGTTGTAGGAGATGTCGGGGACGATCGCGTCCACGCGCGGGTCCCGCGCCGCGACGAGCAGCTGGATCGCGCCGCCGTAGCTCGAGCCGCTCATGCCGATGCGCGGGTCGCCGGGACCGTCGAGCAGCGCCTCGGGCTGCGTGGCGACCCAGTCGATCAGGGCCTGCACGTCGCGGACCTCGTAGTCCGGTGAGTTGAAGCGCAGGACGCCGCCCGAGCCGCCGAGGCCGCGCGGGTCCCACGTGAGGACGTTGTAGCCCGCGCCGCGTAGGGCGGCGAGGCCGACGATGTCGCTCGTGTCGACGTCCGGCTTCGTGTTGGCGGACTCCGGATAGCCCGACCCGACGAGCACGGTCGGGTCGCGCTCGCCCGGCTTGGCGACCGACGACGTGTAGAAGTGCGCGACGATCGGCGTACCGTCGAACGACGTGACCACGACGTCGCGAGCGTGCGCCGCGGGAGATCCGGTGAGCAGCGCGAGCGTGCTCACCAGGGCGGCCAGTCCGGCGCGTCGTCTCACGATCAGCCAACGCTACCGGGCCCTGTCAAGCGGGTGAGCCGGTGTCACCGGCGCATTCGTGCGCGTCGGTGGCGCGCCCCGCGGATCAGCGCTGTTGCGGCACGATCGCGTCGACCGCCGAACCGAGCCCGGAGGTCGTCTTGCGCAGCAGCGACGAGATCAGGTCGAGCACCTTCTGGACCGCCGCGCTGACCGGTGGCCCGAGCACCTTCGTGACCGCGCCGGTCGCGTCGCCGGTGTGCTGCACGGTCGAGCTGACGTCGTCGCCGAGCTGCCGCACGCCGTCTCCGACGGTCGGCTTCGTCGCGGTCTTGGGCGGGGTCGCCGGCGTCGCGTCGGCCTCTCCGGAGGCGACGGTCGGCGGCGTCAGCGTCAGCGCGTCGGCGCTGCCCGTGCGCACGCCCTGCGTCGCGTGGCGTCTGACGACCGGTGGGGCCGCGGGCTTCGAGGCCCGCGGTCGCGGCGCGGCGACGACGATCGGGGCGGCCGCGCGCGAGCGCCTGGCCGCGGCCGATGGGGACGCCGCATCCGCGCCGCTGACGCGGATCGCGGCCTGCTGGGTCGAGCCGTCGAGGTAGCCGGTGAAGCCGTCGTAGCCGACGAGCAGGCTCACGAACAGCAGCGCCACCGCCGCCCCGGCCACGAGCGCGGCGCTGGCACCGAACGAAGCGACGAGAGCCCGCATGCCACCCATGGGACGTTCATCGGCATTTGCGCCCGTTACCACAAGCCCCCGCGCGGATTGAGCAGCGCGTTGGGCTCGCCGCTGTCGTCG
>DASXCR010000163.1:0-18485 GCA_036491075.1 Solirubrobacteraceae bacterium | reverse complement strand
CTCCACGCGCAAGCCCTACGGCGAGTGGTACGAGCAGAACACGGTCCACTTCGACGACCTCGCCGAGGCGCACGTGACGATGACCGGCCTGCAGCCGACGAGGCTGCGCCAGCTCGCCTTCGGCTACACGCAGGAGGACCTGCGCGTCCTGATCGCGCCGATGGCCGCGACGGGCGCCGAGCCGATCGGCTCGATGGGCAACGACAACGCGCTCGCGGTCCTCTCCGACCGCCGGCCGCCGCTGTTCTCGTACTTCAAGCAGCTCTTCGCACAGGTCACGAACCCGCCGATCGACCCGATCCGCGAGTCGATCGTCATGTCGCTGGGCACCGGCATCGGCGGCGAGCGCAACCTGCTCGCCGAGACGCCCGAGCACGCGCACAAGCTGATCCTCGACCAGCCGATCCTGCGCAACCACGAGCTCGAGACGCTGCGGATCGTCCACGACGAGATCTTCCGCGCGCACACGCTCGACATCACGTGGCCGATCGCCGACGGCCCCGACGCGATCCGCGCCGCGCTGGCGAAGCTCTGCGACGACGCCCACGACGCGGTCGCCGACGGCGTCAGCGTGCTGATCCTGTCCGACCGCCAAGTCGGGCCGCGCCGCGCGGCGATCCCCTCGCTGCTGGCCGTCGCCGCTGTCCACGAGCACCTCGTGCGCGAGGGCACGCGTCTGCGCACCGGTCTCGTGCTCGAATCCGGCGAGCCGCGCGAGGTCCATCACATGGCGACGCTGATCGGCTACGGCTGCGGCGCGATCAACCCGTACCTGCTGCTCGACACGGTCGGCGACCTCGTCGTCTCGGGTCGCGTGCCGGGCGTCGACAACGTCGACATCGCCGAGCGCAACGTCGTCAAGGCGATCGGCAAGGGGCTGCTGAAGACGATCTCGAAGATGGGGATCTCGACGATCCAGTCCTACTGCGGCGCGCAGATCTTCGAGGCGGTCGGCCTCGAGAAGGCGCTCATCGATCGCCACTTCGCCGGCACCGCGTCGCGCATCGGCGGCATCGGCATCGACGTGCTCGCCCGTGAGACGCTCGACCGCCCCGCCACCGCCTACCCTGCCGACCACGAGCAGCTGCTGCCCGTCGGCGGCATCTACGCGTGGCGGCGCGAGGGCGAGCATCACATGTGGAACCCCGAGACGATCGCGCTGCTGCAGCACTCGGTGCGCTCCAACGGCGACGGCGCGGAGAAGTACAGGGAGTACGCGGCGCTCTGCAACGACGACTCCGAGCACCGCGCGACGCTGCGCGGGCTCATGAGGTTCAAGACCCACGGCGTGACGCCCGTCGACATCTCCGAGGTCGAGCCGGCCAAGGAGATCGTCAAGCGCTTCGCCACCGGAGCGATGTCGCTGGGGTCGATCTCGCGCGAGTCCCACGAGACGCTCGCGATCGCGATGAACCGCCTCGGCGGCCGGTCGAACACGGGCGAGGGCGGGGAGGACCCGGTCCGCTTCACGCCCGACCCCAACGGCGACTCGCGCCGCTCGGCGATCAAGCAGGTCGCGTCCGGGCGCTTCGGCGTGACGATCCACTACCTCGTCAACTCCGACCAGCTGCAGATCAAGATGGCGCAGGGCGCGAAGCCCGGCGAGGGCGGCCAGCTGCCCGGCCACAAGGTCGACGCGTACATCGGCGGGGTGCGCCACACGACGCCCGGCGTCGGCCTGATCTCGCCGCCGCCGCACCACGACATCTACTCGATCGAGGACCTCAAGCAGCTCATCTACGACCTGCGCTGCGCGAACCCGCGGGGCCAGGTGTCGGTGAAGCTCGTGTCCGAGGTCGGCGTCGGGACCGTCGCCGCCGGCGTCGCGAAGGCCAACGCCGACCACGTCCTGATCGCCGGGCACGACGGCGGCACGGGCGCCTCGCCGCTGAGCTCGATCCAGTCCGCGGGCGTGCCGTGGGAGATCGGGCTCGCCGAGACGCAGCAGACGCTGCTGCTCAACGACCTGCGCTCGCGCATCGTCGTCCAGACCGACGGCCAGCTGAAGACCGGCCGCGACGTCGTGATCGCGTCGATGCTCGGCGCCGACGAGATGGGCTTCTCGACCGCGCCCCTGATCGCGGCGGGCTGCATCATGATGCGCGCCTGCCACCTCAACACGTGCCCGGTCGGCATCGCGACGCAGGACCCGGAGCTGCGCAAGCGCTTCAAGGGCACGCCCGAGCACATCGTCAACTACTTCTTCTTCGTCGCGGAGGAGGTCCGCGAGATCATGGCGTCGCTCGGCGTGCGCACGCTGGACGAGCTGACCGGCCGCAGCGACCTGCTCGTCGCCGACCACGCGATCGAGCACTGGAAGGCGCGCGGCGTCGACCTGACGAACGTCCTCGCCCAGGTCAAGCTTCCCGAGGGCACGCCGCTGCGCCGCGTCCGCGCGCAGGAGCCCGTCCTCGACGACGCGCTGGACTGGGATCTCGTGAAGGCGGCGCGCGGCGCGCTCGAGGACGGCGCCCCGGTGCGGCTCGAGCGCCGGGTGCGCAACGTCAACCGCTGCGTCGGCGGGATCCTGTCGAGCACGATCGCCGAGCACCACGGGGCCAAGGGCCTGCCCGCGGACTCGATCGACGTCGTCTTCCACGGCTCGGCGGGGCAGTCGTTCGGCGGCTGGCTCGCGCCCGGCGTCAACTTCACCCTGCACGGCGACGCCAACGACTACACGGGCAAGGGCCTGTCCGGAGGGACGATGGCGATCATGCCGCCGGACGGCGCGACCTACGTCGCCGAGGACAACGTGCTGATCGGCAACACGGTCCTCTACGGGGCGACGAGCGGGCGCGCGTTCTTCCGCGGCCTCGCCGGCGAGCGCTTCGCGGTGCGCAACTCCGGCGCCAGCGCCGTCGTCGAGGGCGTCGGCGACCACGGCTGCGAGTACATGACCGGAGGACGCGTCGTCGTGCTCGGGCGCACGGGGCGCAACTTCGCCGCCGGCATGAGCGGCGGTCTCGCGTTCGTGCTCGACGAGGACGGCACGTTCCCGGGCCGCGTGAACCCGGAGATGGCCAACCAGCTCGAACCGCTGGACGAGGGCGACGAGATCGAGGTCCGCGCGCTCGTCACGGAGCATCTCGAGCGCACGAGGTCGCCCGTCGCCAGGCGAGTGCTCGACGACTGGGAGGCGCTGCGCGCGTGCTTCGTCAAGGTCTATCCGGCCGACTACAAGCGCGTGCTCGCCGAGCTGGCGGTCGCGGAGGCCGCGGCTTCGAACGGCTCGTCGAACGGTTCCGCGCCGCACGGCGCCGCGACCGCGAGGAAGGTCTCCTGATGGGCGAGCTCGGGGCGTTCTTGAAGATCGAGCGTGTCGGCGTGCCGTACCGCGACCCGTCCGAGCGCGCGCACGACTTCAAGGAGTTCTCGATCCGCCGCCCCGACGAGGAGCTGTCCGCGCAGGGCGCACGCTGCATGGAGTGCGGCGTGCCGTTCTGCCACAACGGCTGTCCGCTCGGCAACCTGATCCCGGACTGGAACGACCTCGTCTACCGCAACCGCTGGCACGACGCGATCATCCAGCTGCACGCGACGAACAACTTCCCCGAGTTCACGGGCCGGCTGTGCCCGGCGCCGTGCGAGGCGTCGTGCGTGCTCGAGATCCGCGAGGGCGACGCCGTCACGATCAAGCAGATCGAGAACTCGATCATCGACCGCGCCTGGGAGCAGGGCTGGGTCAAGCCGCTGCCGCCCAAGCGCGAGACCGGTCGCCGCGTCGCGGTCGTCGGCTCCGGGCCCGCCGGGATGGCGGCCGCGCAGCAGCTGCGCCGCGCCGGCCACGCCGTCACGCTGTACGAGCGCGACGAGTCCGCCGGCGGACTGTGTCGCTTCGGCGTGCCGGACTTCAAGATCGAGAAGCGCATCGTCCAGCGGCGCGTCGACCAGCTCGTCGCCGAGGGCGTCATCGTGCGCTGCGGCGTCGACGTCGGCGTCGACGTCTCGGCCGAGCAGCTGCGCGCGGACTTCGACGCCGTCGTGCTCGCGACCGGCTCGCGCACGGCGCGCGACCTGCCGGTGCCCGGCCGCGACCTCGAGGGCGTCCACTTCGCGATGGACTACCTCTCGGACCGCAACCGCTGGGTCGCGACGCAGACCGGCACGCCGACGGGCTCCGCGCCGCCTGAGCTGCTGGGGCTGACGGCGGAGGGCAAGCACGTCGTCGTCATCGGCGGCGGCGACACCGGCGCGGACTGCGTCGGCAACTCGCTGCGCCAGGGCGCCGCCTCGATCACGCAGCTCGAGCTGCTACCCGAGCCGCCGGAGCATCGGCCGGACGACCGCACGCCGTGGCCGCTGTGGCCGACGAAGTTCCGCCTCTCCTACGCGATGGAGGAGGCGAAGGCGGCGGACGTCGGCGAGCAGGACTTCTCGATCGTGACGACCCACTTCTCCGGCGACGAGGACGGCCACGTGCGCACGCTGCACTACGCGCAGGCCGGCGCGGTCCCGCCGTTCGCGCCGCTGCCCGGCACGGAGGGCGAGCTGAAGGCCGATCTCGTGCTGCTGGCGATGGGCTTCCTGCACCCCGAGCCGCAGTTGCTCGACGCGCTCGGCGTCGCGAAGGACCGGCGCGGCAACGCGCAGGCCGTCAAGCCGTACACGACCTCGGTCGAGGGCGTCTTCGCCGCCGGCGACGCGCGCCGCGGCCAGTCGCTGATCGTGTGGGCGATCAACGAGGGTCGCCAGTGCGCGCGGATGGTCGACCGCTACCTCGGCGCGCTCGGCGCCGACGCGGCGATGGCTGCCGAGCCGGAGGGCGAGGCGGACGGCGGCGAGGCGGACGGCGGGCCCACCGGTCCGCCGCAGCACGTCGGTCCGGGCGTTCGCGCCTAGCGCGGCGCGCGGCTCGTCCTCCGGCCCGAGGGGTACAGTCGTTCGTCATGAGCTTCCTCGTCTACCTCTGCGTCCTGCTGGCGATGGGACTCGTCGTCGGGGCGTTCGCCCGCTTCGCACTGCCCGGCCCGGATCCGATGACGATCCCGCAGACGATCGCGGTCGGCATCGGCGGCACGTTCCTCGCCGGGATCGCCGCATCGCTCGTCGGCCGCGCCGCCGGCTTCATCCTGTGCGTCGCGTTCGCCGCCGGGATCGTCTACCTCATCCGCCGCTCGCGCGGCGGCGGCCTGACGGACCCGGGCGTGCCGCCCCAGCGATGAGCGCAGGCCCGTCGTGCCGAAGCTCCGCGCGGCCCGCAGGCTGAGAAGGGCGAGGCCGAAGGCGCGGATCGCGGCGGCGGTCGCCGTCCGTCCGCGCCCCGCCGGAGGCTCGGAGTTCCTGCTCGTCAGGACGCACAACGGCGAGCACTGGACGTTCCCGAAGGGCCATCGCGAGCGCGGCGAGACGCTCGCGCAGGCCGCCGCGCGCGAGGCGCTCGAGGAGGCCGGCGTGCGCGGCGGGGTCGATGCCGAGGCGCTCGGCCAGTACCGCTATCCGTCCAGAGGCGACGGCGACGAGCTCGTGGCGGCGTTCGCGCTCGCGGTGGATCGGGAGGGGCTGGGCGCCGAGCGCGACCGCGACCCGACGTGGTTTGGCTTCGAAGCCGCGCGCAGCCGCCTCGCCGAGGGCCGCGAGCCCGGCTTCGGGGAGGAGATGGAGCGCCTGCTGGCGCTCGCCGCGCAGCGCGCCAGGCGCTGCATGACCTGACCGGGACGTTCGTCCACGGCGCTTGCGAGCGTCTCCGGCGGCGGCTACCGTCCGCAAGGCACGTGCGTCCGGACGACGCGCGCCCGGCCGTCGTCGCCGGCCTGTTGATGCGCCGCCAACCATCGGGGATCAATGGAGGATCGATGTCCGGTCGTCGGAGTTGGGCACCGCGCGCGCGGTGTGGAGCATGAGCGTCGATCCCTCCGTGATCGCGGCGATCGAGGCCGCCGTCGAAGGAGATCCGGCGAACGTCGCGCTGCGCGCGCATCTCGCCGGGCTGCGGCTGCGCGCGGGCGATCCCGCCGGGGCGCTCGAAGACGCGCGCGTCGCTTTGCTCGGCGCTCCAGACGACACGAGCGCGCTCGCCGTCGCACGCGACGCCGCGAGCCTCACCGGTGACGACGCCCAGGCCGAGAGCTATGGCCGGCTGCTCGCCGCGCTGCAGGGTCAGCCGCCCGCGGAGCCGCGGCGCGAGCAGAGATCTCAGCCCGTCGAGCCCGTCGAGCCCGCCGAACGCGAGCAGGTGCGACGGCTGCGGGCCGGGGGTCCCGACGACGTCGAGGACGACGGCCTCGACGACCTCGATGACGACGCCATCCGCGCGCTCGGCCTCGCGGCCGGCGCGGAGAAGATCACGCTCGCCGACGTCGCCGGGATGGCTGCGGTGCGCGAGCGACTCGAGCTTGCGTTCCTCGGCCCGCTGCGCAACCCCGAGCTGCGGGCGCTGTACGGCAAGTCGCTCCGCGGCGGGCTGCTGCTCTACGGCCCGCCGGGCTGCGGCAAGACCTTCCTCGCACGGGCGATCGCGGGCGAGCTCGGCGCCGCGTTCTTCGCCATCGGTCTGACCGACGTGCTCGACATGTGGCTCGGCCAGAGCGAGCAGCGCCTGCACGCGATCTTCGAGGCGGCGCGCCGCCGGGCGCCGTGCGTCGTCTTCCTCGACGAGGTCGACGCGCTGGGCCAGAAGCGCAGCCACCTGCGCCACTCCGCCGGTCGCAACGTCGTCAACCAGCTGCTCGCCGAGCTCGACGGGGCGAACGCGGGCAACGACGGCGTCTTCGTCCTCGCCGCGACGAACCACCCGTGGGACGTCGACACCGCGCTGCGGCGTCCCGGGCGTCTGGATCGCACCGTCCTCGTGCTGCCGCCCGACGAGCCCGCGCGCGCGGCGATCCTCGAGCGCGGCCTGCGCGAGCGCCCGACCGAGGGCACCGACGCCGGCCGCATCGCGGCGCGCACGTCGGGCTTCTCCGGCGCGGATCTCGTGCACCTCGTGGACGTCGCGGTCGAGCACGCGCTCGCCGACTCGATCCGCTCGGGGAGCGCGCGACCGGTCACCCAGAAGGACCTCGACCGCGCCCGCAAGGAGCTCTCGGCCTCGACGCGACCGTGGTTCGCGACCGCGCACAACTACGCGCTGTACGCCAACCAGGACGGCACCTACGACGACCTGCTCGCGTACATCCGCGAGCACAAGCTGCTGTGACCGCCGCCGAGGGGCCCGAGCGCCTGCAGTCCGAGGCCCAGGCGCTGATCGCGCTCGGCCGCAACGAGCAGGCGCTCGAGGTGCTCGCACGCGCATCGGCGCTCGATCCGGAGGCCGTGGACCCGCACCTGCTGCGCGCGCAGGCACTGCTCGCGCTCGAGCGCGGGGACGAGGCCTACGAGGCCGCCGGCGCCGCGGCCGGTCGCGCGCCGGAGTCCTCGCATGCGCAGCGCCTGCTCGCGCTCGCCGATCTGGCCCGGGAGGATCCCAAGCAAGCCAGGGAGCATGCGCTGCGGGCGGTTGCGCTCGATCCCGACGAGGTCCTGTGCTACGTCGTGCTCGGCACGGCGTTGCAGGCGACGCGCGACGAGGCCGGCGCCCTCGCAGCCGCCCGCCGCGCGACCGAGCTCGCACCCTCGAGCTCGTCGGGGTACCAGCTCGAAGGGCAGCTGCTGCTCGCGCACGGCGACGTGGCGGGCGCCGAGGCGGCGCTGCGTCGCGGGCTCGCGCTCGCGCCGGAGAACGACGCGATGCTCAACAACCTCGCGATCGCGATGCAGCGCCGGGGCCATCGCGGCGGCGCGGCCGCCGCGCTCGAGGCAGCGGCGCGGATCGCGCCGGCCAGCGAGACCATCCGCGACAACGTCGTGCGCTTGGGGCGCCGGCGCCTGCCGTACGTCCGCGGCGTCAGCATCCTGATCGCCGCGATCGGGCTGATCGTCGGCGTGGCCGCCGCGCTGGACGGCGATATGGGCACGGTCGCCGTCGGCGCCGGACTGCTCGTGCTCGGCTTCGCCGCCTATGACCTGTTGATCCGGCTGGCGTGCCGTGGGCTGCCGCGTCCCAGCGCGGAGCTCGTGCGCGACGACTACGAGGCGAGGCGCTTCAAGCCATGGCGCTGGGATCTGTCGTGGATCCCGACGCTGCGTCCGTGGTGGTGGATCCTGATGCAGCGCGTGTCGCCGCCGGTCGCGCTGCTCGCGAACGCTGGCGTCGTCGCACTCGCGGCCAGGGGCGGTGCCACCGGTTTGATGGTGGTGTTCGGGCTGGCCCTGCCGATGTCGACCCGGCGCGTATGGCGTTGGTACCGGCGCGAGCACCCGGGCGCGAGCTCCTGGCGACCGCCCGTCTGACCGGTAACGTGACGGCCGCGTCATCTTCCGCGTTCTCCGAAAGCATCTCCGCCGATGTCACAGCCGCTCTCAGCCGCGATCGCCGATACCGGCCCCCTCGGGTCAAGCGGATGAGCGTCACCGCCGACCCGCCCGGCCGGCGCGCCGCGACGAAGGCGGCCAACCGCGCGGCGATCGTCACCGCGGCGCGCGCCGTCTTCGCGGAGATGGGCTATGGCGGTGCGACCGTCCGCGAGGTCGTGCGCCGCACGGACCTCGCGAGCGGCACGTTCTACAACTACTTCCCTGACAAGGAGTCGCTGTTTCGCGCCGTGCTCGAGGAGAGCGCGCAGGAGGTCCGCGCGCGCGTGCAGGCGGCGCGCCGCCAGGCGCTGTCGCTGGAGGAGTTCGTCGCGGCCGGCTACCGCGAGTACTTCGGCTTCCTGGCGTCCGATCCCGAGGCGTTCGAGCTCATGCGCCGAAACAGCGGCACGATCCGGGCGATGTTCGACGAGCCGATCTTCGGCGCCGGCGTCGACGAGCTCGAGGCCGACCTGCGCGCGGCGATCGAGGCGGGGATCGTGCCGCCGCTGGACGCCGAGTACCTGGCGGCGGCGATGGTCGGCGCCGCGCTCGAGGTCGGGGTCGCGATGGTCCGCCGCGAGCCACCGGACGTCGAGGGCGCGACGCAACTGGCGACCTGCATCATGCTCGGCGGGATCGAGCGCCTCGGTCGCGAGGCGTAGCAGCTGCGGCGTGCCTGCCGGCGAGCGCGGCGCCTGCCGCGCACGCACCCGGGCGACACGCGAGCGCCCCGGCGCTCTGACGCCCGCGTGCGCGGTGGCCGCGCGGGCACCCCTCGGCGCTCGACAGGTGGCGTGTGCCCGCTACGGCGTCCAGTCGCTGACCCGCGGGCGCCCGCCGGCATCGAAGCCGAGCGCGCTCACCTGCGCGCCGGCCGCGAGGACCGCGGGTGCGACTGCGAGCTGTGCCGGCAGCGGGATGGCGGCGCCGAACGTGCCGTCCGCGGGCCGCAGGTTCGAGAACGCGCCGCGCCCACCCGGCGTCGTCGCCTCGGCGGGTCCTCCGTCGTAGACGACGTAGGCCGTGCCGGCACCGTCGACGGCGAGGCTCGGGTTCTCGGCGACGAAGCCTCCGGGCGTGATCGCGGCGGGGGCACCGAACGCGGCGCTCCCCGCGGGCGCCACGGCGGACAGGACCTGCGGCCCGTCGCCCTGCCCCGGGGTGGCGTCGAACGCACTCCAGGCGAGGATCGCCTCGCCCTGCGTGTCGAGTGCGAGCATCGGCGAAGTCGCCGCCCCGGCGGTGACGGTCTGCGGTGCGGTCGTAACGGCGTCCGGGGAGCTCGTCGCGGCCATGATCGCCGCGGGCTCGTCCTGCTCGCCGCCCGCCGGCAGCGACGCTCGCCACGCGAGGATCGCCGTCCCGTTCGGGCGCACCGCGAGCGCCGGCCGGCTCGCGTCGCCGCCGCCGGAGATCGCGTGATCGGTGCTGCGCTTGGCGCTGCGCCGCACGACGACCATCCGCAGCTGCGTGTCGGTCATCCCGGCGCCGTGGACCCCTGCAGCCCACGCGACGTAGGCGCTACCCAGCGGGCCGATCGCGACCGTCTGATCGGAGCCCGAGCGCAGGCTCACGGGCTGCGAGAAGCACCCGCGCGCCTTCGACGGTGGGCAGCTCGCCGGCCCGTTGCGGCGTACGACCTGCACGTGGCCGCCCTGGTTCCACGCGACCGCCGCGTCGCCGGACGGGCCGACGGCGAGCACCGGCCGAGCGTCGTCGAAGTGCGTCGAGCGGCCGAGCTCGAAGGGCTTGCCGAAGCGCTTGCCGTGCGGGCGGTAGGCGCCCATGATCGAGAGGTGCGCGCCGGCCTGGACCCACACCGCGATCGCGTCGCCGGCCGCGTCGAGGCCGATCTGCGCCCCGGTCACGATCCCGCGCGTGCTCGAGACCGACTGCGCCGTGCCGACGCGGCCGTGCGGCAGTCGCGCCCGTGCGCGCAGGTAGCTCGCCGGGCCACGCTGCGAGCTCGTGCGAACGACGTGCTTCGTGGTGACGATCCAGGCGAACGCCTCGCGCCCGCCGGCGGCGCCCGCGGCGCGCACCGCACTCGTGCCGGCGTCGCCGGTGATCGTGATCGGGACCGTCCAGGAGGCGCGCGCGACGGGAGCGGCGGAAACCGCGGTCAGCGTGGCGAGCACGAGCGCGGCGGGAATGCGGGAGCGGGCGGACACGGCGATCCAGTCTCTGCGGGGTTGGGAGGGTGTCGCTTCAAACGCGCCCGGGGCCGCGAAGGTTTCGCAGGCCGCGCCGGCCTCGTGTGCGAACCGGAGGCTCGGCGGCCCCGCCGGGTGCCGGCGAACGTGCGAATCGCGACACTAGAATCGCCGTCGTGCCACCGAGCTTCTGCCGCCACAACCGCTTCATCGAGAACTGCCCGATCTGCCGCCAGCCCGAACCCCCGCCCGCCGCGCGCCGCAGCGGAGGATCGTCGCCGCCGCGCCCCGCCCGCTCGCCGAGCGCGTCGCCGTCCTCCTCGCGCCGGTTGCGCAGCGCCAGCGCGGTGCGCGTCCGCAAGCTCACGCAGGCCACCGACGACGGCTACCGCAACGAGCTCGTCGTCGGCCTGAAGGCATCGGCGGACGCCGAGCGCCTCGCCGCCGAGCTCGCGTTCGCGAGCGCCCGGCTCGCGGAGCTGGCCGCCGACCCGCCCGAGCACTACGCGCAGATCGGCGCCGAGGCCGACCTCGAAGAGGCGCTGTGGCTCGCCTTTCTCACCGCGTACCTGAGCCCGACGGAGGACGACGACGCATTCGCCGCGATCCGCGCGGCGCACGTCCCGTGGTCCGGTGGCGAGCTGCCGCAGCTCGATGTCGCGCTCGGCTTTCGCACCTCGCACGAGCGCGCGGCCGGCACGCGCACCGTGCTCGCCTACCGGGCATGGGCACAGCGCGCCGGTGGCCAGCGGACGGCGTTCGTCGGGGAGCAGGCCTGGACGCCGCAGCGGCGCTTCGACCGCCTCTTCGAGCGCCTCGCGCTGCCCGGCCTCGGCCGGCCCGGACGCTACGACCTGCTCGTGACGCTCGGGCGCCTCGGCGTCGTCGACGCCACCCCGTCGGCCCTGCAGCTCACCGACGACGCCACGACGATCGCCGCCAAGCGCGTGTTCGGCATCGGCGACAAGATGCTGCTCGAGCGCCGCGCGCGCGAGCTCGCCGGCGCCACCGGCGTCCCGGTCGAGGCGCTCGACCTCGCGCTGTTCAACTGGGCGGCGCCGGAGGGCGGGCGCGCGACGATGGGCTCGCGGGTCGAGGTGCAGGAGGACGAGCAGGCGGCGATCGCCGCAGAGCTCGGCGTCTGACCTCAGGTCCCTCGGCCAGGCTTGCGCGCCACGATCCGCGCGATGCCTCCGGGGCGCGCGACCCGGAAGGCCTCCTCGATCGCGACGTCCGGGCGTGGCGCGAAGTCGAGCCCGACGGTCGAGATCACGACGTCGAAGGCGCCGTCGTGAAACGCCAGCCGCTCGGCGTCGGCGACGCTCCAGTCGACTTCGAACCCGGCGGCCACGGTCCGCGCCCGGCCGGCGTCGACGAGCCCGGGCGTGAGATCGCAGGCCGTCGCGCTCGCCCCCGCCGCGGCGGCCGCGAGCTCGCCCCGTCCGCGCTGGTGGCGACGATCGGTCCATAGACTGGATCCTCATGGGTGCTCTCGAAGATCGCACGCGATTCGAACCGTCCGAGGTGGAGCCGCGGATCGTGCGCCGCTGGCTGCGCAGCGGTCTCGTGCACCCCGAGCCCGCCGGCACGCCGCGGGAGAACTACTCGATCGCCGTGCCGCCGCCGAACGTGACCGGCGTGCTGCACATGGGCCACGCGCTCAACGGCTCGATCCAGGACGTGCTCGCGCGCTCGCACCGCATGCGCGGACGGCGCACGAAGTGGATCCTCGGCACCGACCACGCCGGTATCGGGACGCAGCGCAAGGTCGAGGAGCGCCTGATCGAGGAGGGCACGACGCGTGTCGACCTGGGGCGCGAGGCGTTCGTCGCGCGCGTGTGGGAGTGGCGCGCCGAGCACGGCGGTCAGATCATCGACCAGTTCAAGCGCATCGGCGCGACGCTGGACTACGCCGACGAGCGCTTCACGATGGACGAGCGCTACGCGCAGGCCGTGCTCAAGGTGTTCGTCGACCTCTACGAGCAGGGCCTGATCTACCGCGACAACTACCTCGTCAACTGGGACCCGGGCCTGCGCACGGCGATATCCGACCTCGAGGTCGAGGAGCGCGACGGGATCGTCGACACCCTGTACTCGATCGCCTATCCGCTCGCCTCGGGCGACGGCGAGGTCGTGATCGCGACCGTGCGTCCGGAGACGCTGCTCGCCGACACCGCGGTCGCCGTGCATCCGGACGACGAGCGCTACGCGGGGCTCGTAGGCCAGGAGCTCGTCCTCCCGCTCGTCGGCCGGCGCCTGACGATCATCGCCGACGAGTACGTCAAGCAGGAGTTCGGAACCGGCGCGCTGAAGATCACCCCCGGCCACGATCCCAACGACTTCGAGATCGCCAACAAGCACGCGCTCGAGCGCATCAGCGTCATCGGCGAGGACGGGCTGATGACCGCGCAGGCCGGCGAACGCTACGCGGGGCTGACCGTCATGCAGGCGCGCGAGCGCGTCGTCGCGGACCTCGAGGCGCAGGGCTTCATACGCGCGCGCGAGGAGTACGTGCACACGGTGCCGTTCAGTCAGCGCTCGGGCGAGCGCGTGGAGCCGCTGATCTCGCTGCAGTGGTTCATGCGCATGGACGAGCTCGCGGCGCCGGCGATCGAGGTCGTCAAGGCCGGGCGCGTGCGCATCCATCCCGAGTCGCAGTCCAAGCGCTATCTCGACTGGCTCGGGGAGATCCGCCCGTGGTGCATCTCGCGCCAGCTGTGGTGGGGCCATCAGATCCCGGTCTGGTACCGCGGAACGGAGACGTGCTGCGCCACGACCGCGCCGGAGGGCGACGGTTGGACGCAGGATCCCGACGTGCTCGACACGTGGTTCTCGTCGGCGCTGTGGCCGTTCGCGACGCTTGGCTGGCCCGAGGAAACACCCGATTTGCAGGCCTTCTATCCGACCGATGTGCTTTCTACGGCGCGTGACATCCTGTTTCTGTGGGTCGCGCGGATGGTGATGATGGGCCTGCGCTTCGCCGGTGACGTCCCGTTCTGCGACGTCTACGTGCATTCGATCATCCAGGCGCCCGACGGCCGCCGGATGAGCAAGTCGCTGGGCACCGGCATCGACCCGCTGGACCTCATCGACGGCGGCCCGCGCCCGCCCGTCTACGGGAGCTCGTCCCGCCCGCCCGGCGACTTCCCCGCCTACGGCGCCGACGCGGTGCGCTTCGGCCTGCTCGCGATGTCCTCGACGCAGGACGTGCGCTTCAGCGAGGAGAAGATCGCCCAGGGCCAGGCGCTCGCGAACAAGCTCTACAACGCGACGCGCTTCGTGGCGCTGCGCGTGGGCGGCGACGGGGACGGCGACGGCGCGCCGCGGGAGGGCCGCTTCCGGGTCGGCGCGCCGCAGCCGCGCACCGTCGAGGACCGCTGGATCCTGTCGCGGCTGCAGGCGATCGAGGCCGACACGCAGGCGCGCATCGACGGCTTCGACTTCGCCAAGGCGGCGCTCGGCCTCTACGACTTCGTCTACGGCGACCTCTGCGACTGGTACCTCGAGCTCGTCAAGCCCCGCCTGTCCGACGACGCCGACCCCGGCGAGCGCGCCGCGCTCGGGGCGACGCTGCTGCACGTCCTGCGCGAGACGATCGCGACGGCGCACCCGATCATCCCGTTCGTGACCGAGGAGCTGTGGGACCTGCTCGGCTACGCCGACGCCGAGGGCCTGCTCGCGGCCGCCAGCCTGCCGCAGTCCGACGACGCGCTGCGCGACCCGCCGGCCGAGGCCGAGATGGAGCGCGCGATCGAGGCGATCAAGGCGCTGCGCGCGTGGCGCGACTCGGTCGGCGTGACGGCGGGGGCGATCGTGCCGGGCGTCCTGCGCGCGACCGGCTACGACGCGACTGCCGCGCGCGTCGCCGGCCTCGCCCGTTTCTCGTTCGCGGGCGGCGACGGCGACACGGGAGCCGACGGAGACGGCGACGGCGCCGAGCCCGTCGCGACGATCGCGATCCCCGGCGGGGCCGTCGGCGTGCTCGCATCCGACGCCGTCGACCTCGGCGCGGCCGATCGCCGGCTCGAGCAGGCGCGCGAGACGCTCGCGCGGGAGATCGATCGCGCGCACGGGAAGCTCGCCAACGAGGGCTTCGTCGCGAAGGCGCCCGCGGCGGTCGTCGCCGCCGAGCGCGCGAAGCTCGAGCGGCTGCGCTCCGAGCTCGCCGCGCTCCAGCAGCCGGCAGGCCGCTGATGGCGAGCCACGCCCCGACGCCCGCCGTATGGGCCGCCGCGGACGCCGAGCGCTGGCTGCTGTCGCTCGAGCTCGCGGGCATGCGCTTCGGCCTGGACCGGATGCGCAGCCTGATGGCGACCCTCGGCGCGCCGAACGGCGCCTTCCGCGCGATCCACGTGGTCGGGACCAACGGAAAGTCCTCGACCGTGCGGATGATCGACGCGATCCTCGCCGGGCACGGCGTCCGTACGGGCGCCTACCTGTCGCCGCATCTCGTCTCCTTCTCCGAACGCATCCGCGTGGCCGGCGCCGACCTGGAGCCGGAGCAGCTGGCCGTCGCGGTTTCACGCGCGCAGCGCGCGACGGAGATCGTCGATGCCGGACTGGACCCCGACGACGGCGTGACGCAGTTCGAGGCGCTGACCGCCGCCGCCTACGCGCAGCTCGCCGCCGCGCGGGTGGAGGTCGCGATCGTCGAGGCCGGACTCGGCGGACTCCGGGACGCCACGAACGTCCTCGACGCGGAGATCGTGGTGCTGACGAACGTCGATATCGAGCACACGCGCTGGCTCGGCTCGACGGTGGCCGAGATCGCTCGCCAGAAGCTCGGCGTGCTCGCCTCGGGCGGCACGCTTGTCCTCGGCGCGCACCTGCACCCGGACGTCGAGGCGCAGGCGCTGGACGCCGTCGAGCGCCAGGGCGCCAGCATCGTGCGCGCGCCCGAGGAGCCGGACGAGCTCGAGCCCGGCCTGGCGCTGCTCGCGCGCGGCACCTTCCAGCGGCGCAACTTCGCGGTCGCGTGCGCCGCGGCGCGCGCCTATCTCGGTGCGCTCGACGGCGCGGCGGTGCGCGCGGCCGCGCTGTCGACGGCGGTACCGGGTCGCTTCGAGGTCCTGCCGGACGGCGACGGCGACGCGGGCGGCGAGCTCGTGCTCGACGGCGCCCACAACGCCGCCGGGATCGCCGCGCTCGTCGAGTCGCTGCGGGAGCTCCTCGCCGGCCGGCCGCTCGTGGCGGTCGTCTCGGTGCTCGACGACAAGGACGCCCGCGCGATGCTCGCCGACCTGCTGGCGCTCTGCGCGGGCGTCGTCTTCACCGCGAGCGCGAACCCGCGCGCGCTCGCGGCCGGCGTGCTCGCCGGCCACGCCGGCGAGCTGCCGGCGCACGTCGCCGCGCGCGTCGAGGAGGACCCGCGTCGCGCGCTGCGGGTCGCTCGCGAGCTCGCCGGCCCCGGCGGAATCGTCCTCGCGACAGGCTCGATCTACCTCGTCGCCGACCTCAAGCGCCCGGCCGGGGCGTCGCCGGGATCGATGCTGTGAGCGAGAACCGGCCATCGACGCTCGTGCTGATCGGGGTCGTCGCGGGCATCGTCGCGCTCGTGATCCTCGTGTTCTTCGCGGTCGGCTACGGCCTCGGCCGGATGTTCCTGTAGTGGCCGGCCAGGCGTTTTTGGGGGGACACGAGGTCCTGCACAGCTTCTGGCGGACCGTGTCCACCCTCCGGGCTAAGCTGCTGCGATCGTGATCGGCGTCTTCGGCATCAACAGCCACGGGTTGAACCTCGCGGTCAACCTGCTGATCCTGTTCCTGGTCGTCATCTACCTCGCGCTCGTGTACTGGACGTACATGGACGCGCTGCGGCGGATCGCCGATCCGATGCTCGTCATCGCCGCGACGGTGGTATCGCTGTTCCCGCTCATCGGCACGATCCTCTACGTGATCGTGCGCCCGCCGGAGTACCTCGACGACATCCGCGAGCGCGAGCTCGAGATGCAGGCCGCCGAGGCGCGGCTCGCCGACATGAACTACATGCTGTGCCCGCACTGCGACTACGAGGTCGAGAAGGACTTCCTACGCTGTCCGACGTGCCTGCGCAAGCTGCGCTCGCCGTGCGGGAGCTGTGGCCGGCCGCTGGATCCGTCGTGGAAGATCTGCCCGTACTGCGAGGCAGAGCTCTCGGGTCGTTCCTCCGAGGGTCGGGTACGCCGCCGGGCCGCCGCCGGCGAGCCGTGATCACCGCAGCAGTCTGAACCCAACCGCTAGGAGAGCTTCACGATGGACAGGACCCTGATCCTGGTCAAGCCGGACGCGTTCGCGCGCCACCTGACCGGAGAGATCATCGCCCGCTTCGAACGCAAGGGACTGCAGCTCGCCGCCCTGAAGATGATGACCCTCGACGAGGCCGGCGCCCGCGAGCACTACGCCGAGCACGAGGGCAAGTCGTTCTTCGACCCGCTCGTCGCGTTCATCACGTCCGGCCCGATCGTCGCGATGATCCTCGAGGGGCCCAACGCCGTCGACGCGGCGCGCCAGCTGATCGGGTCGACGAACGGCATCGACGCCGCGCCCGGATCGATCCGCGGCGAATACGCGCTCGAAATGCGCCGCAACCTCGTCCACGGCTCGGATTCACCGCAATCCGCCGCGCGCGAGGCCGCGATCTTCTTCGGTGACTGAACGGTCCTCCGGGCCGCTCGTCCTGGCCAGTCGCTCGCCGCAGCGGCGCGCGATCCTCGAGCAGCTGGGCATCGCGTTCGAGGTCGTGCACGCCGACGTCGACGAGCTCGGCGACGGCGTCCCGCACGAGGTCGCTCGCCACAACGCGCTGGCGAAGGCGCACGCGGGAGCACTCGCACGCCCGGGCCGCGACGTGCTGGGCGTCGACACGATCGTCGTCTGCGATGGCGACGTGATCGGCAAGCCGCCGTCCCCCGCGGCCGCCGAAGCGGTGCTCAAACGCCTCTCCGGGCGCACGCACGAGGTCGTCAGCGGTCTCGCGCTGCTGCGTTCTGGCAACCCTCAGGTTGTGCATGAGGTCACGAAAGTGACGTTTCGAGAGCTCGACGACCGGCTCGTGCAACGCTACGTGCAGACCGGCGAATGGTCCGGCAGAGCGGGCGGTTATGCCATCCAGGGGCAGGGTGCTGGCCTTGTTCGCCGCATCGTGGGCGACTATCTCAACGTCGTCGGTCTGCCCGTCGCGAAATTACTCGACCTCGACTTGAGCCTTATGCTCAGGGAGAACTAGAGGGATGGGCTTGCGCCGCCCGATCCGCCGCTAGACTCAAGCGCAGCGTTGACCCCGCGCGACGGCCTTCACATCGACCTTGGCGGGGGTCTCGCCATCTCCTGATGGGCTTCTTCAGCTACCTCACCGGCTTCGGTGGCCGCGACATGGCCGTCGACCTGGGCACAGCGAACACCCTCGTCTACGTACGGGGTCGCGGGATCGTTCTGTCCGAGCCGTCGGTCGTCGCGATCGACTCGCGCAGCGGCGAGGTCCACGCGGTCGGCATCGAGGCCAAGCGCATGCTCGGGCGCACGCCCGGCACGATCTCCGCGATCCGGCCGCTGAAGGACGGCGTCATCGCCGACTTCGACGTCACCGAGGAGATGCTGCGTCACTTTATCCAGAAGGTTCACCAGAATCGCTGGGCGCACCCGCGCGTGGTGGTCTGCGTTCCCTCCGGCGTGACGGGCGTCGAGAAGCGCGCGGTCGAGGAGGCGTGCCTGTCGGCCGGCGCGCGCCAGGCCTACCTGATCGAGGAGCCGATGGCCGCGGCGATCGGCGCCGGCCTGCCGGTCGGCGAGCCGACCGGATCGATGGTCGTCGACATCGGCGGCGGCACGAGCGAGGTGGCCGTGATCTCACTCGGCGGGATCGTCGTCAGCCAGTCGATCCGCATCGGCGGCGACGAACTCGACGAGGCGATCATCAACTACGCCAAACGGGAGTACAAGCTGCTCATCGGCCAGCAGACGGCCGAGGAGGTGAAGCTCGAGATCGGCTCCGCGCACCCGATGGCAGAGGAGGTGCAGGCCGAGA
>DASXCR010000162.1:0-6204 GCA_036491075.1 Solirubrobacteraceae bacterium | reverse complement strand
GGTGGTCTCGACTGTCATGTCGAAGTCCTTTCCTTGCTTACGCCAGGAACCATACACGAAGTAAATACTTAAGTAGAGAAGATCCCGATCAGGATCGCTCCGAGCGCGAGGACGACCGTCGCGGCCGCCAGACGCAAGGGGCCGGGCCGCACGGCCGGGCCGGCGACCGCATCCGGATCGGGCACCCACTTCGGGTGTTCCCGGGCCGCATACGAAGCCGGCACGGTCCCGCGCAGGATCCCCTCCATCGAAGGCAGCTTGCCGGGGCTCAGCGCCATCCAGACGTGGCCAGTCACGAGCACCCCCGCCACGATCATCGCCCAGTCGTGCAGCGCGATCGTGCCCGGCAGCCGCAGCGCCGTGTTGCGCTCGCCCAGCCACAGCAGCATCCCCGACACGGTGAACAGCAGCGCCAGCGCCGCCTGGACGATCGCGTGCGCCTTCTGCCCGGCGTTGAAGCGCCCCTGCGGCGCGGGGCCGCGGCGGCGCAGCCAGCGCAGGTCGTCGTCGTCGAAGCGTTCCAGCTCACGGCGTGTGCGGCGCAGCGCGCGGCGGTCGCCGAGGATCGCCACGAGCGCGAGCGCGGTCAGCCACGAGCCGGCGGCGACGAGGTGGAAGCCCTTCATCACCGGCCGGTCGGAGAACAGCTGCGCGAACATCGGCAGGTACAGCACGAGCCCCGAGCCGAACATCACGACGAACGCGATCCCGTTGACCGTGTGCAGCCGCCGCTCGGTCACGCCGAAGCGCACGACGCGCGGCGCGCGCTCGCGCTCGGCATACATCGCGATCCGCGGGTCAACGGCCATTGGAGCTTCCGATCCAGGCGTCGCGGTCATAGCCGCGCTGCTCCCAGTAGCCGTCCTCGACGTGGTCGGTGACGAGGATCCGCTTGACCCACTTCACGCCCTTGTAGCCGTACATCTTCGGCATCACGAGCCGGGCGGGCGCCCCGTGCTCGCGCGCGAGCGGGCCGCCGTCCATCCCGTGGGCGAGCATCGCGTCGGGCTCCATCGCCTGGTCCAGCGTGAGCGAGTCGATGTAGGGATCCTCGGCGGACTCGAAGCGCAGCGCGCGCGCGGCCGGCAGCGGCTTGGCGGCGGCGAGCAGATCGGCGAAGCGCACGCCGCTCCACTTGACGTCGTCGACCGACCAGCCCGTGACGCAGTGGAAGTCGGTGGTCTGGCGTGCCTGCGGCAGCGCCAGCAGCTGCGCGTAGCTCAGCGTCTGCGGGTGCTCGACGAGGCCGTCGATGCGCAGCTGCCACGTCGCCGGGTGAAACGTCGGGTACGGCGTCTGGATCGCGTAGATCCGCCAGCCCTTGCCGAATGGCACGAAGCCGCGCAACTGCTCGGGCAGCAGGCGCGTCGTCTGCGCGACGAGGTCGGCAGCGCCGCCGCCCCATGCCAGCGACGTCAGCCCGAGCCCGACGATGCCGAGGAACGCCCGGCGGCCGAGCGGCCGGCCGGGCGGATCGGGGTCCTCGTCGCCGTCTGCGGGTCGCACCGAGGACAACGATGACGCCTGCGGGCGAACGCCGTCTTACGTCGGCGCTAAGGGTCGACCGTCAACGCGCCCGGCTCTCCGGGCACCCCGCCCGCGGCGGGGGCCGGCCCGGCGGGATGCCCGGACGGCCGGCTTGCGTCAGCGACCCGACGCGCGCCGGCCACCGCAGGACTGCGCGGTGGCCGGCGATCGTGCGCGAGACGGTCAGGGGGAGACCGTCAGTTCGTGACGGCGGTCGCCGCGGGCGACTCCTGGGCGTCCTCCGGCGAGCTGTCAGACGGCTTCGGCGCCTTGCGGTTGACGACCTCGCAGGAGCCGTTCGGGTTTGCCGCGGTCGCGTCGGTGATGACGTCGACCTCGTCGAGCATCGCCTTGTCGTTGCCCGGTCCGCAGGTCACGCGGTCGACCTCGCCGTCGCGCGTGTGGATGACGTCGTCGCCGTTGCCGCCGTTGACCGTGTCGCCGACCTGGTCGACGTCCGGGCCGGGCGTGACGTCGCCGCGGGCCTGCGCCCAGAGGACGTCGTTGCCGTCGCCGCCGCTGATCGTGTCGACGCCGCGGTTGGCGTAGATCGTGTCGTTGCCGGCGCCGCCGTCGACGGTGTCGTCGCCGGTGCCGCCGGCGATCTTGTCGCGGCCGTTGCCGCCGTCGATCATGTCGTTGCCCGAGCCGCCGTAGATGCGGTCGGCCGAGTCGCCGCCATGCAGCGTGTCGTTGCCCGCGCCGCCGTAGATGCGGTCGAAGGAGGTCAGGTCGCCGGTGCCGTTGGCATCGCCGGAGATGGTGTCGTCGCCGGCACCGCCGCTGAGCAGGTCGTTGCCCTGCACGCCGCTGATCGTGTCGTTGCCGCCCTCGCCGAAGACGCGGTCGTTTCCTGTACCGCCGATCAGCCGATCGTTGCCGTTGCGACCGTGGATGACGTCGTTGCCGCCGTTGCCGTCGATGTAGTCGGCGGCGTTCGTACCGCGCAGGTGCTCACCGCGCGGACCACCCTGGATCGTCGCCGCGAGCGCCGTGGCGGGGATGATCAGGCCAAGCGAGACGACGGCACCTGCGATCTGCGTCCTCGTGAAGCTCATCTGGAACTACCTCCTCGGGTTGGTTGCTCGGACGTACTCTGCGCGGTGCCGAGGCCCCGCTGACGGCGCTCTCACACAGTCCTCACCGACGGTGAGAAGTCCATGAGAGTCGGGCGCGGCGCAGCAGGCTCCGCGCGTCGTGCGTCATCGTGTGTGCCATGACCCATCGCCTGCTCGTCGCCGTGCTCGTCCTGACGCTCGGCGTGGCGGGCATCGCCGGCGTCGCGAGCGCCCGCGGCGTGCAGCAGGGCACGCGCGGGCCCGATCACCTCGTCGGCACGAACGGACCCGACCGCATCAACGGCCGCGCCGGCGACGACACGATCGAGGGGCTCGGCGGCGCCGACGTGTTGCGCGGCGCGGCGGGCGACGACCAGCTCTACGGCGGCCCCGGCAACGACACGCTCGTCGGCGGCGCCGGTAGCGACACGCTGACCGGCGACGCGGGCAACGACAGCCTCTCCGGCGGGCCGGGCGCCGACACGCTGCTCGGCGGAGCCGGCAACGACCGCATCGACGGCGGTGCCGGCGCGGACACGATCATCGGCGGCGCGGGCAACGACACCATCCGCGCGCGCGACGGCGTACGCGACCAGATCAGCTGCGGCGCGGGACACGACACCGTGGTCGCCGATCGCATCGACAAGGTCGCCAAGGACTGCGAGGTCGTCCGGCGTGGATGACGACGGGCCCGCGGGCCCCGTCGTCCTGCTCGTCGACGACGACGCCGCGATCCGCCGTGCCGTCGCGGCCGGCCTCGAGCTCGAGGGCTTTCGCGTCGTGTGCGCGTCGGGCGGGCGCGCGGCGCTCGCGGCGAACGACAGCGTGCGCCCGTCGGTGATCCTGCTCGACCTCGCGATGCCCGACCTCGACGGCCTCGAGGTGCTGCGTACGCTGCGCGCGGGGGGCGACGACGTTCCGGTCTGCGTGCTGTCGGCGCGCGACGAGGTCGACGATCGCGTGCGCGGGCTGCAGGCCGGTGCCGATGACTACGTCGTCAAGCCGTTCGCGATCGAGGAGGTCACGGCCCGGCTGCACGCGCTGCTGCGCCGGCGGCCCGCGCTGCCCGACGCCGCGCTCGCGGTCGGCGACCTCGAGATCGACCCGCGCTCACACGTCGCCCTGCGCGGCGGGCGCGACCTCGGGCTGACACGCCGCGAGTTCGACCTCCTGCACCTGTTCCTGCGCAATCCCGGCGAGGTCATCGAGCGCGCGCGCCTGCACGAGGAGGTCTGGGGCTACACGTTCGACCCGGGCACGAACATCGCCGACGTCTTCGTCGGCTACCTGCGCCGCAAGCTCGAGGCCGGCGGCGAGCGGCGCGTGCTGCAGACGGTGCGCGGCGTCGGGTTCATCCTGCAACCCTGAGGATTCGTGCGCAGCCTTCGCGGTCGCCTCACGCTCGGCATCACGCTCGTGCTCGCGGTCGTGCTCGCCGGCGCGGGCGCGATGGTCGCGCGCTACGTCGACCACTCCGAGCGCGCGGCGCTCGACGATCGCCTGCAGCGCACGGCCGCGCTGTCGCGCGACGTGTCCGAGGAGGCGCTGCAGAACGAGGTCCCGCCGAAGGACCCGCGCCTGGATCGGGTCCTGTCGGCGAGCACGACATCGCTGCGGCTGATCGTCGGCGACAAGGTGCTGCGCCCGTCGGGGGTGCCCGCGCCGTCGGCGTACATCCCCCCGCACGACGGGTTGCGCACGTTCACGGTCCGCGGCAGGCGCTACCGCTCGTACATCACGAGCGTGCCGATCCCGGGGCTCAGCGGGCTCGCCCGCTTCGACGTCACGAGCCCGCTGGGACCCGTCGAGCACAAGCTCACCGAGCTCGACCGCCGGCTCGCCGCGTTCGGCTTCGTCGCGCTCGTGCTCGGCGGCTTCTTCGCGTGGCTCGCGGCCACCTTCCTGCTGCGCCCGCTGCGCCGCCTGCGGGTAGCGACGTCCTCGATCGCGGGAACCGAGGACCTCGACCAGCGCGTGCGCGGCGACGACGGCCCGCGCGAGCTGCGCGCGCTGGCCGCGAGCTTCAACGACATGCTCGCCCGGCTGGGGCGCTCGGCAGGCGACCGCGAGCGCGCGCTCGCCGCGACGCGCCGCTTCGCCGCCGACGCCGGGCACGAGCTGCGCACGCCGCTGACGAGCGTGCAGGCGACGCTCTCGGCGCTCTCGCGCCATCCCGACATCCCGGTCGCGCAGCGCACCGAGCTCGTGCTCGACGCGCTGTCGGAGCACCGCCGCCTCGTCGACCTGCTCGACGGGCTGCAGGCGATGGCGCGCGGTGACGCGCTGCCGGGCGAGGTCGCCGACGCCGATCTCTGCGAGCTCGTCGCCGCGTCGCTTGACCAGGCGGCGTCGCGACATCCGAGCGTGACGTGGTCGGCGCAGCTGCCGCCCGATCCGGTGTGGGTGCGCGGCTGGGAGCCCGGGCTGCGGCTGATGGTCGACAACCTGCTCGAGAACGCGGCACGCCACGGCCGCGCGGACGGGCGGGTGGTCGTGACGCTCGACGCCGACAACGGGCCGTCGCTGGTCGTCGAGGACGACGGACCGGGCGTGGCGGTGGGAGATCGGGGGCGGATCTTCGAGCCGTTCGCGCGGGCGGGCGACGGCGAGGCGCCCGGGTCCGGGCTCGGGCTCGCGCTCGTCGCGCAGCAGGCGCGCGCGCACGGGGCGGTCGTGGAGGTGGGCTCCTCGCCGGCCGGCGGCGCGCGCTTCTCGGTGTCGTTCCTGCGGCCCTGAGGATGGCGCGGGCCACGCGCGCCGACGACCGGCGGCTAGCGCTTGACGACGACGGTCAGCGCGTCGGATCCGTGGGCCGCCGGATCGCCGACGCCCGTGGCCGGCGCGCCGTGGGCGGTCTGCGCCCAGGTCGCATGCCACGTCTGCGCCGGCTTGTTCGCGGGGCCGTACATCTGGAAGTAGTGGTGCGCCGCCTGGTCCTGCATCGCGCCGATCTCGTGCGAGCGCGCGTAGTTCTCGAGCGTCACCCGGTCGCCGCCGCTCTTCGCGATGACCGCGCCGATGTGCTGCCCCCAGAAGTCGCGGACGAGATGACCGGTGACCGGATCGGCGTGCGTCTGCGCCGTCGCGACGGTCGAGACGCGATACGTCTCGTATGCCTCGCCGACGTCCGGGGCGGCGTCGATGTTGAGGCCCAGCGCCTGCGCGGCCTGCGCGGCCAGCGCGGGCTGGGTGGCCATCAGGTTGGCGTAGGAGGTGGCGATCGCCTGCAGCGTCGCCGCGGGATCCGCCTCGAACGCCGTCGTCGCCGCCGCTTTCCTGGGATCCCTGAAGCGCGACATGAAGCCTGCGTTCGGGGTGTTCGCCCAGGCGAGGAGCGCCTTCGCGGCGCGAAACTCGTTCCAGGTCGTCCTTCTCGCGGTGCCGATCGCGAGGTGCGGCATGCGGGCACCCTGCGCGTGCTTCATGACCGCGTGCGCCATGTCGATGCAGTCCTTGGCGACGCCGAGCGTCATGCCCTGCTGGGCGGGCCCGCGACCGCCGACGGGTGCGACCCTGGTTCGCGGCAGCACGCGATTGAGCGTGCGCCGGGGACCGGTGGCCGTTTGCACCTCGAGGGCGCCGATACGGTCGGTGTACAGCTCGAAGTCCCCGTTGGCCC
>DASXCR010000161.1:0-6853 GCA_036491075.1 Solirubrobacteraceae bacterium | reverse complement strand
GGCGGGATAGACGGGGATGCGCCGGATGCGCTCTGAGAACTCGATCGCCATATCCGGTGATTGTGGCGAACTCCCGCCGGCGGGGCGGCCGGCGGGAGTTCGCCTGGTGGCCCTCAGGCGAGGCTCGAGCTCTCCTGGTTGACGAGGTCGCCGCCGTAGGCCAGGCCCGCCGCGAGCAGCAGCCCGAGATACGAGCCGAAGCCGAGGAAGCTCGTCTCGGCCACGAGCTTGAGCAGCAGCAGCAGCAGGACGAGGCCGCCCGCGAAGAGGTGGACCTGGCCCCACGGCACCGGCGGATCGGGCAGGTTCGCCGCCGTCAGCTTCGAGGCGATGATCTGCCCGACCATCACGAGCACGATCAGGAACGCGATCAGCCCGTAGCCGGCGTGCGGCGACTGCACGGCCGAGCGCGTCGAGTCGACGCCGATCAGGCCGCCCAGGTCGACGTGGTACCACGGCAGGAACAGCAGGTCGACGATCAGCACGATGCCCACCCCGAGCACGATGCGATCACCTTGCGACAGCTTCGTGAAGTCCATCTCTCCCCCTTGCAGTTGGCCGGTGCCGTTCATACCAGGCTCGACGGCGTCTGCGGAGAAACCGCTCCGCACGCTCGCTACTCGGGCCGTGAGTAGCGCTCGATCAGCGCTCGCCCGTGCAGTTCGCGCAGCTGGTCCTTGCACCACCACGACCAGACGTCGTGGACGTCCTCACGTGCGCGGCGCACGAACTCCTGCCACTGCATCCACGCGCACGCTGCCACCTCGATCGGGTTGGGCTCGGGGGCGGACCGCTGGCGAGCGACGAACACCGGACAGAACTCGTACTCGACGATGCCGGCGAACGGAGGGGCGCGATAGAGGTGCTGCGGCAGCACGACCTCGACGTCGCGCACGGTCATCCCCAGCTCGTAGCCGACGCGCCGGACGATCGCCTCTTCGAAGCTCTCGCCCGGCATCGGGTGCCCGCACGCGGAGTTGCTCCACACGCCGGGCCACACCTTCTTCGTCAACGCGCGCCGCGATGTCAGGAAGCGGCCCCTGTCGTCGAAGATGTAGCACGAGAACGCGAGGTGCAGGGGCGTGTCGGCGTGATGCGTCGACGATTTCTCCGCGCTCCCGGTCGGTCGTCCCCGTTCGTCGCAGAGCACCACGAGCTCCTGCTCGGCCGTCCTGGCGAGGCCGGTGCGGCCTGCCTCAACGGTCACGGGTCGTCACCAGCCGCGCGAGGGACTCGAGCTCGGCGGCCGGCGCTCCGCTCGCTCCGGCGCTGCGCAGCGCGGCGAGCGCCCCGGAGACCTGCCTCGCCGCCTCGGCCTCGGTCCAGGCGCGCCCGCCGGACTCCGTGACGAGCTCGGCTGCCAGCGCGACGTCGACGCTCGAGAGCGGATCGCCGCGCCCGTAGAGGTCGGCCAGATCGCGCCCGGCGGGCGTCTGGGAGACCAGCGCCGCGACGACCGGCAGCGACTTCTTGCGAGCCGAGATGTCGGCGTGAATCGCCTTGCCGGTGACCGCAGGATCACCCCAGATGCCGAGGATGTCGTCGACGAGCTGGAACGCGAGCCCGAGTCGCTCCCCGAACTCGCGCGCATGAGCGACCTGGTCGCGGTCGCCGGCCGCGAAGAGCGCCCCAAGCTCGCACGCGCAGCCCAGCAACATGCCGGTCTTCGCCCGCGCCATGTCCATGCACTCCGGCAGGCTGACCTCGTCGCGCGCCTCGAACGCGAGATCCGAGCTCTGGCCGTCGATCAGCGCCTGCACGGTGGCGCTGAGGATCCGTCCGGCGGCTGCCTGGGCGCTGCCGGCGCCGCTCGCGGCAAGCGTGCCGAAGGCGAGCGCCAACAGCGAGTCGCCGGCGAGGATCGCCTGCCCGACGCCGAACGCCGACCACGCGGTCGGGCGGTGGCGGCGCCGCACGTCGCCGTCCATCACGTCGTCGTGCAGCAGCGAGAAATCGTGGACGAGCTCGACGGCCACCGCCGCGGGCAGCGCGGGCTCGTAGGCACCACCGATCGCCCGCGCCGTCAGCAGCGTCAGCGTCGGCCGGATCGCCTTGCCGCCGGCGCCTGGCGTCGGAAGGCCGTGCTCGTCGCACCAGCCGAGATGGAACTCCGCGACGTGCCTGACCCCGGACGGCAACGTGTCGATCGCCGCTCGCAGCGCCGGTTGCAGCGCGTCGCGGCCCCAGGACAGGACCTCCGCGGACGACCGTGGAGCGGCCGCCGCGCCCATGGTGTCCGACTACCCCTCCGTCGTCGGGCTACTGGGCACCGGTCAGGTCCTCCCGCAGCGCGCGTGCCTCGCCTAGGTAGACGTGCCGGGCTACGTGGGTGTCCGGCGCGTAGTAGTGCATCATGATCCGGATCACGCGGGGCAGCGCGTCGGGCACCGGCACCTCGCGTGCGCACAGCAGCGGCACCTGCGCGAAGCCCATGTTGCGCGCGGCGACGGCCGGGAACTGCGCGTCGAGGTCGTCGGTCAGCGTGAAGATGCAGCTGACGACGTCCGACGGGTGCAGGTCGTTGAGCTTGAGGATCTCGCGCAGCAGCCACTCCGTCGCCCCGAGGATCGCCTGGGCATCGTTGCGGTCGACCGACGAGGCCCCGCGCAGAGCGAAGAGCCGCATGGCCCGCGACTCTAACGGACCGCTCGTCGCCGGCGATCGGCGCGGCGCGGGGGCGCTTGGCCGCCGCCGCCACGATCAGCGCGGCCGCGGTGGCCGCGCGCGGCGCTGGGGCGCGACGGGCGCGTCGTCGTCCTCGCCGGCGCGGGCCGGCGCGCCGCGACGCAGCGCCTCCACCTCGGCGCCCTTCAGGCGCCGGTGCTCGCCGACCGCGAGGTCGTCGAGGCGCAGCGCGCCGAAGCGGATCCGCTCGAGCGTGCGGACGCGGTGCCCGACGGCCTCGCACATCCGCTTGACCTGATGGTTGCGGCCCTCGCGGATCGTCAGCTCGAGCACGCCCGGGCGCAGCTGGCGGACCTTCGCCGGGAGCGTGCGTCCGTCGTCGAGGTCGACGCCCTCGCGCAGCGCGCGCAGCGCGTGCTCGGGCACCGGCGACGGGCGCACCGTCGCGCGGTAGGTGCGTGGCACCTCGAAGGAGGGATGCGTCATGCGCTGGGCGAGGTCGCCGTCGTTGGTGACGAGGATCAGGCCGGTGCTGTCGACGTCCAGGCGCCCGACCGGGTACAGGCGCGACCCGGCCGCCGGCACGAGGTCGATGACCGTCCGCCGCCCGTAGGTGTCGCGCGCCGTCGAGAGCACGCCCGAGGGCTTGTGCACGACGAACACCATCCGCTCCTCGGGGCCCTCGAGGTAGCGCCCGTCGACGGCGACGCCGCTGTCGACGTCGACGTCGCGCGCCGGGTCTGTGACGATCGCGCTGGCGACCGACACGCGGCCGGCGCGGATGATCTCCTCCGCGCCACGTCGCGACGAGACGCCGGCATGGGCGAGGAACTTGGCGAGGCGCACCATACGATGGTCGCATGGAGGAGCCCAACCCGTTCCTGCCGGACATGATCCACTTCGCGCTGCCGCTGCACGCGCTGCGCGAGGAGCTCCTCGAGCTGGCGACGCGATGGTCTCAGGAGCACGGGATGTACGTCTCCGCGGAGCGCTTCTTCCCCACGTACGCGGCGGTGTCGCTGCCGCTCGGCGCCGACATCGCCGAGGCGATCGTCGAGCACGAGCCGGTGCGGCGCCTGAGCCTGCGGCGCGACGGCCCGTTCTTCGAAGGCGCGATCAACGAGCGCCAGCACCTCGTGTGGAACCCGGAGTGCCTGACGATGGTGCTCGAGCCCGTCAGCGAGGACGGCCTGCGCGCGACGGCGCTGACGTCGAAGATGGGCGACGAGCAGGGCCTGCGCGAGTGGGCGGGCCTCGTGCGCGAGGCGGCGATGCAGATGCACCGCGGATCGTGGGCGGTCGACCCCGAGCAGGGCAACCGCCAGCAGGTCGGCGATCACTTCCACACCGTGGGCGCCCACGACCTCGCCGTCGACGGCGTGCCGATGCTGGCGGCCAACGGCAGCGCGGTCTTCGAGTTCTTCGACCTCATGTGAGCTGAACGCCGTGGCCCTCTACGTCCCCGAGATGACGACGTTCACGCTCCCGTTTCACGGCGAGAGCTCCGAGCTCATCGCGCTTGCCCAGCGCTGGCAGCACGAGCAGGGGGTGTTCGTCGCCGTCGAGCGCTTCTTCCCGCGCTACGGCGCCGCGGCGGTGCCCGACGGCATGGCGCTCGAGGTCGCGGTCCAGGAGCTCGGTCCGGTGCGACGGCTGTGCCTGCGCAAGCGCGAGTTCGAGCTCGGCGCGATCACGCCGTCGGAGTTCCTCAACCGCAACCCGGAGTGCCTCGTGATGATCCTCGAGCCGCTGACCGACGACGGCCTGCGCTCGACCGCGATCTCGGCGCGGATGGAGGACGTCGAGGAGCTGCGCTGGTGGATCGCGCTGGTGCGCGTGGAGTACGAGCGCATGCACGTCGGCGCCACGTCGACCGACCCGGAGTCCGATCGGCGCGTGCCGGTTCCCGAGCACCGCCACATGCAGGGCGCGCACGACCTCGCCGCCACCGGCGTGCGGATGCTCGCGGCCGCCGGCAGCGCCGTCTTCTCCTTCGACGACATCGCCTGACGCACGGCCGGCGCCGTCGCGAACCGCGCCCCTACGATGGGGGCGTGGATCTCGACCTGCTCGCGCGCACCCTCGACGACGCGCGTCAGCCCGCGTTTCGCCTGCGCCAGGTCTGGGACTGGGCGGCGCGCGGCGCGAGCGGCTATGACGCGATGACCGACGTGCCCACCGCGCTGCGCGAGCGCCTCGCCGCCGAGGTCCCGTTCTCGACGCTGACCATCGCCGCCGAGGCGCACTCGGAGGACGGTACGCACAAGACGCTCTTCCACACGCACGACGGGCGGCCGGTCGAGGCGGTGTTGATGCGCTACCGCGCTCCGACGGGCGAGCGCCTCGAGCGGGCGCGCCGGGGCGGCGGCCGCACCGAGGGACGGCGCTCGCTGTGCGTGTCGTCGCAATCGGGCTGCCCGCTGACGTGCACGTTCTGCGCGACGGGGACGATGCGCTTCGGGCGCAACCTGACCGCCTCGGAGATCCTCGACCAGGCGCTGCACTTCCGCCGCATCGAGGAGGTCGACCACCTCGTGTTCATGGGGATGGGCGAGCCGCTGATGAACCTCGACGCGGTCCTCGACGCGTGTCGGCGGCTGCCCGATGTCGGGATCACGAACCGCCGCACGACGGTCTCGACGGTCGGCTGGATCCCCGGCATCGAGCGCCTCGCCGCGACCGACATGCCGCTGCGCCTGGCGTTCTCGCTGCACGCCGCCGACGACGAGCTGCGCTCGCAGATCATGCCGGTCAACGAGCGCTACCCGCTCGCCGACGTGCTGGCGGCGTGCCGGCGCTGGCACGCCGCCAAGCGCCGGCCGGTGTTCGTCGAGTACGTCATGCTCGCCGGCGTCAACGACCGCTACGAGCAGGCGGTGGCGCTCGCCCGGGTGCTCGACCCGAAGATGTTCAAGGTCAACCTGATCCCCTACAACCCGAGCGGCTCGCCGTACCAGGGATCCGGACGCGACGCGATCGAGAGCTTCCGGGCCGCGCTCGAGGAGCGCGGCGTGCGGGTCACGGTCCGGCTGACGCGCGGTCGCGACATCGCAGCCGCCTGCGGACAGCTCGCCGCAGCGACGACCTGACTGCTATTGGGCCGCCGGGTCCGCGGCGCGCTGCTCCCCGGCGCGTAGGAGCCGGTCGCGCAGGTCGGACTCCTCCTCGGGCGTCGGGTCCCATTCGGCGACGCTCGGCAGCGCGTTCAGGGTGTCCAGGCCGAACAGCTTGAGGAAGAGGTCGGTCGTGCGATACAGGACGGCGCCGAACTGCGAGCGGCCGGACTCCTCGATGAAGCCGCGCTCGAGCAGCGTCCCCGACGCGGAGTCCGCCGACACGCCGCGGATGCGCGTGATCTCCGGCCGCGAGACCGGCTGCAGGTAGGCGACGATCGCGAGCGTCTCCGCCTGGGCGGGCGTCAGCGGCGGCGTGCGCGGCTTGGCCAGCAGCCGCCGGGCGGCCTCCTCGGCGAGCGGGTCGGTGGCGAGCGCGATGCCCCCCGCGACGCGCTTGAGCTGCAGGCCGTGCGTGCCCGGCGCGTACTCGAAGTCGAGCTCGGCGAGCGCGTTGGCCAGCTCGTCGGCGTCGCAGTCGGCGGCCTCGGCGAGGTCCTCGACCGCGACGGGGTCGGGGCTGAGGAACAGCAGCGCCTCGACGATCCGCGCGAGCTCGGTGAGCGCCGCCATCAGACGATCGCCGACTCGGGCCGCGAGGCGCGCTGCACGGCGGCGATCGCGATCTCGCCGAACGGCTGGTCCTGCGTCCAGGTCGCCTCGCCCTGCTTGTAGAGCTCGAGCAGCGCGAACAGCGTGACGGCGACCGTGACGCGGTCGGCGCCCCGCACCGCGTCCTCGAACGTGCAGGCGCCGCGGCGCAGGAGCGTGCGCAGGTGCGTGAGCCGCTCGGCGACGGTGATCGTCGGGACCGTGACGTGATCGAGCTGCAGCTGGACCGGCACGCGCAGCAGCCCGCCGAGCGCCCTGCCGAGGCGTCGCGGGTCATAGACGCCGCCGGCGTCGCCGAGGTTCGTGCGCCGCAGCGGCGCCGGCAGCGGCGCCGAGCGGTAGCGCACGCCCTCCTCCCCCGCCAGGCGCGCGCTCAGGTGCTCCGCCGCGCGGCGGTAGCGGCGCGCCTCGAGCATCCGCGCGAGCAGCTCCTCCGCGGCCTCGCCCGGCTCGAGGTCGAGCTCCTCGTCGCCGGCGCGCGGCAGCATCAGCCGCGACTTCAG
>DASXCR010000160.1:0-12972 GCA_036491075.1 Solirubrobacteraceae bacterium | reverse complement strand
CCGGCGACGACCAGCTCACCGGCACGTCGGGCTCTGACACGATCGACGGGGGTCCGGGCAGCGACACGATCTCCGGCGGCTCCGGCGACGACACGCTGATCGGCGGCGACGGCGACGACACGCTCTCCGGCGGGCCCGGCGCCGACACCCTCCAGGGCGGCGCGGGCAACGACCGCCTCGACGGCGGCAGCGAGGTCGACGCCTTCGACGGCGGCCCCGGCGACGACGACATCGAGGCCTTCGACGGCAACGGCGAGAACGTCGTCTGCGGCGACGGCAACGACCGCGTCGTCCAGGACGCGAGCGACAGCTTCAGCCTCAACGACTGCGAGACGCACGTCGTGCTCGGCGTGACCCCGCCGGCGCCGCCGCCGGACCTGACCCCGCGCGACCGCGACCGCGACGGCTCGCTCGCGGGCGCCGACTGCAACGACCTCGATCCGTCGATCCACCCCGGCGCGCCGGACATCCCCGGCGACGGCATCGACCAGAACTGCGACGGCAAGGACGCGCCGTTCCCGCAGATCGCGACGACGATCTCGATCGGCACGGTCGGAGGACCCGGCGGGACGCGGATCAAGCTGCTCGAGGCGCGCAAGGTCCCCGCCAACGCGACGATCAAGGTCACCTGCACGTCGAGGCGCTCCCCGCGCTGCGTGTTCAAGAAGCGCACGAAGAAGATCGCCGCCGCGCGCGCGAGCGTGTCGCTGCGCGGCTACTTCGGCGACCGCGCGCTGTCGAAGGGGACGAAGGTCGCGATCCAGGTCTCGGCCCCGCGCACGATCGCGGTCGTCAGGACGTACGCGATGCGCGGGAAGACCAAGTCCCCGACGTCGACGCTGCGCTGCTTGGCGCCCAACACGACGAAGCCTGTGGCGTGCGCGAAGTGACCCGCGCGTCGCGATCCGCTCGCGCGGCAGCCGCCGCTCGCGCGGTCGTCGGCCGTCGCGCCGCCGTCGGCCGTCGCGCCGCCGTCGGCGCTCGCGCGGCCGTCGGGTCGCTGGCGCTCGTGCTCGCGCTGCTGGCCCTGCCAGCCGCCCCTGCCGCGGCGGCGCCGCCGTACGACCTCACCGCCGCGGGCGGTGCGCCGGGCATCCTCGCCGCGACCCCCTCGATCGGCGGCTCCACCCTCGCGATCACCGTGACCGGCTCCGGCGCCGGCGGCAACGTCGACTTCGTGCCCGCCGCCGCGACCGCGCCCGCCGCCTGCACCACGACGCTGGCGAAGACGACCTGCCCCGCCGCCGCGATGATCTCGCAGCTGCAGCTGTCGGGCGCCGTGCTCGCCGTCGGCGTGAGCGGCGTCAGCACCACGCTGCTGACGGCGACGGGCGGCGCCGACAGCGACCAGATCGCGGTCGCCGGCCCGATCGCGCCGCAGACCGGCGCGATCGGCACGCTCGCGCTGAATCCCGGTGCCGGCAACGACGCGATCGCCGTCAGCGGCGCGGTGAACGCGCTCACGCTCGCCGCGCCCGACCCGGGCGACGATCGCTACGACATCGCCAGCACCGGCCTCTCGGGCACGCTTGACGCCGGCGACGGCGACGACACCGTGAGCTCCGCGTCGCCGGGCCTGACGATCGACGGCAGCGCCGGCGACGACACGCTGTCCGGCGCGGGCACGCTGAACGGCGGCACGGACGACGACGTCCTCGAGCCGACGAGCCCGGGGCAGACGGTCGCCGGCGGCAGCGGCACCGATCGCGTCAGCTACGAGCTCGTGTCGACGCCCCTGACGCTCACGATGCAGAACGCCACCGACCTCGACGTCAACGGCCTCGGCACGCTCGTGACCGGCGTCGAGCAGGTGCAGGGCGGCCAGGGCAACGACACGCTGATCGGCACCGGCGCGCCGGACAACCTCTCCGGCGGCGGCGGCGACGACACGATCGAGGGCCGCGGCGGCGGCGACGTGCTCGACGGCGGGCCGGGCTTCAACACCGTCAGCTACGCGAGCTCGGTCGCAGGCGTCAACGTGAACCTCGCGACCGGCACCGGCGCCTCGCCCGCGATCGACACGCTGCGCAACTTCCGCGGCGTGATCACGGGCGCCGGCAACGACGTCGTCACGGGAACGTCGGCCGACGAGAGCTTCTCGCTCGGCGCCGGCGACGACCAGGTCGACGCGGGTGCCGGCAACGACGTCGTCGACGCGGGCCCCGGCAACGACCTCATCCGCGGCGGCGAGGGCTCGGACGTCCTTGACGGCGGCGCCGGCACGGACACCGTCACCTACGACGAGCGCACCGCGGGCGAGCCCGTCACCGTGAACCTCACGACGCCCGGCGGCAACGGCGCGGCCGGCGAGAACGACACGCTCACCGGGATCGAGAACGTCACCGGCGGCGCGGGCGGCGACACGCTGATCGGCGACGACGGCCCCAACGTGCTCGTCGGCGGCCCCGGGCTCAACACGCTGATCGGCGCCGGCGGCGACGACCTCATCGAGGGCGGCGACCAGCGCGACGTCATCTCGGGCGGCAGCGGGCACGACCAGCTGTTCGGCAACGGCGACGACGACTCGATCGACGCCTACGACGGCACGTCGGACGTCGTCGACTGCGGTCCGAGCCTCGACGACGACGCCCAGGTCGACGCGAGCGACCAGGTCACGGGCTGCGAGTACGCGCGCCGCGGCGACGTGCCGGTGCCCGTCGACGCCGACGGCGACGGGTTCGCGGCGGGCTATGACTGCAACGACGCCAACCCGGCGATCCACCCGGGCGCGGTCGACATCCCCGGCGACGGCATCGACCAGGACTGCGACGGCCTCGACGCGCCGGTGCCCTATGTCGAGCTCGCCCTGACCCGCGCCTACGACCCGAAGCCGACGGGGACGCTCATCTCCAAGCTGGTGGCGACCGGACCGGGTGCGTCACGCCTGCCCGCGGCCGCCAGCGTGCGCGTGACGTGCAAGACGACCAAGCACTACCGCGGCCGCTGCCCGTTCACGCGCAAGACCCTGAAGCCGAACAAGAAGACCGGCCAGATCGGCCTGACGTCGCTGTTCAAGCACCGCCGCCTCCCGCCGGCGACGACCGTCGAGATCCAGGCCACGGCGCACGGCTACAACGGCATGGTGCGCCGGCTGACGATCCGCAAGTCCGCGAACCCGACCGACAGGACGCTCTGCATCACCGCTCCGAAGAAGACCGCGTCCACGTGTCCGGCGGACGAGATCGGGTGAGCGCGGGCGCGCTTCGGACCACGAGACGCGGCGTCGTGGCGATGGTGACGTCGGCGCTTGCCGCGACCATGCTCGCGGCATGCGGCAGCGATCGGGCTGCTCCCGCGCGCGCCGTCACCGCGGCGAAGCGGGCCAGGAGGACCCTCGCGACGAACACGACGGCCTCCTCCGCGTATCGCTTCGTCCGCAAGCCGCTTGTGCAGGGGCTTCCCGACGACGGGCCGCCGACGAACCTCGGGGGTGGTACCGGCGCCGAGGTCTACGTCCATCTCAATCGCGACCCGCCGGGAACGGGAACCTCCTGCGCCCTGCTCGTCGACGGCGTCCGCGGTGAGGAGTGCGACCGTCACCGGCCGCTGCATGGCGCCCCGGGCGTGTGCCTGCACGCGTACCTCGAGATGAAGCCGGCGGATCCGATCTATCACAAGGGCGAGGGCGACATGGTGTATGTACGACTCGACCTCGACAAGGGCCGGCGACGGATCGTGGCGTGGGTGCGGGCGCACGGAAGGTCGCCCGAGAGCGTCGCGAATCGCCGCGTACGGCGGTTCGGCTGTCCGCTGTAGCCGCCGGCATTCGTACGCGCGCCCGGGCCGGCGAGCCGTCGCGCTGCTCAGCGCCTCCCGCCCGACCGCCCGTAGCGGTTGACGACCCGCTCGCAGCCGTGCATGCGCGGCCGCACGCGCCCCACGTAGACGGTGTCGCGCCCGCTGCCGCAGTCGATCGTCGCGCGCCGCGTCCCGAACGCGTAGACGATGTCGTCGCCCGCCCCCGCCGAGACGCGGTTCACGCCGCCCCCGCGCAACCGGATCTGGTCGTCGCCGTCGCCGCCGGCGATGCCGTTCGCGCCGCTGCCGCCCTGCAGGTAGTCGTCGCCGGGGCCGCCGTCGATCGTGTTGGACCCGCGGCCGCCGTAGATCGTGTCGTTGCCGGGACCGCCGCCGAGCACGTCGCGCGCGTCGGACCCGCCGCCGTCGGGCAGGCGGTCGCCCCAGATGACGTCGTCGCCCGCGCCGCCGAAGATGCTGTCCGAGCCGTGTCCGCCGAGCAGCTTGTCGTCGCGATCGGTGCCGACGAGCGTCGAGCCGGCGGTCTCGGGCGCGAGCGTCGTGAGGCCCACCTCCGGATCGGCCACCGGCGGCGCGGCGATGATCAGCTCGCAGTCGACGATGTCGCCGTTGCGCAGCGCGACCGCGTTGGAGATGCCGCCCGGGTCGTCGTAGGGGTTGATGACGAGAGTGTCCTCGCCGGGCCCGCAGTCGACGGACCGCACGGCCGTGGCGTTGTTGACGTAGACGACGTCGTCGCCGTCCCCGGCATCGATCACGTCCGGCCCCGAGTCGGCGTAGATGACGTCGTTGCCCGGGCCGCCGGAGACCTGGTCGCCACCCGATCCCGCGTGGATGAGGTCGTCGCCGGGGCCGCCGTCGATGTCGTCGGGCGCGGCGCCGCCGAAGAGCGCGTCGTTGCCGTCGCCGCCGGTCAGCGTGTCGTGGCCGTAGCCGCCGTACATCCAGTCCTCGCCGGGCCCGCCGGACAGCACGTCGTCGCCGGAGCCGCCGTCGAGGACGTCGTCGCCCGCGCCGCCGGTCAGGCGATCCGGGCCGGTGCCGCCATCCAGGCGATCGGCGCTGCCCGAGCCGGTCAGGCGATCGGCGCCCTCCAGGCCGCGCAGCCAGCTGCCCGCGGCGCTGCGCACGGTCATGCGGTCGGGTCCCGGCAGCCCGATGCGCGCGTGGTGCGCGCGCAGCACCGGCGCGTCGAGCGGCGGCGAGACCGCCAGGCCCGGGACCGACTGCTGCTGCGCGCCGATCGGCAGCCCGGGGACGGACGGCAGCGCGACGGGCGCCGGCGCGACGAGGCCCGGCACGATCTCGAGCACGCGCTGCAGGACGCCGGGCAGCGCGACGACGATCGCATGCGGGCTCGGCGAGGCGGCCCGCGCGGCGGGCGCCGCCGGCACGGCGAACGCCGCGAGCGCACAGGCGGACGCGAGGGCCCGGCGCGTACGACGTCCGATGACCATGCGCGTCTATCGGCGCGGCTACGCTCACGCAACAGCCATTCTCTGTCGACCCAGACGAAGGTCCCCCGCAGTGATCCGGCGCCCCGCGGCCGACGACATACCTGAAAACGAAGGAGCAACGACGTGTTCGAAGGCCTCTTGAGCCCCACCCACCTGATCATCATCCTCGTGATCGCCCTCGTCGTGCTCGGGCCCAAGCGCCTGCCCGACGCGGGCAAGTCGCTCGGATCCGCGATGCGCGGCTTCAAGGACTCGCTCACGGCGAGCCACGACGAGGACGACGAGAAGCCCGCCCTGAAGGCCAAGGAGCAGGAGAAGGAGCCGGTCTGACCCGCCGGCCTCGAGCCGCAGCGCGCCCTACCGCCGGACGTGCTCGCAGTCGGCCGCGGTGATGTCGAGGGCGTCCGCGAAGACCGTGTCGTCGCCCGGCCCGCAGGTGACGATGTCGACGCCCCCGCCGACGACGTTGATGCGGTCGTCGCCCGGGCCGCCGTCGATCACGTCGTCGCCGAGGTTGCCGTAGATCTCGTCGTTGCCGGCGCCGCCGAAGATGCGGTCGGCGCCGCGATCGCCGGTGATGTGGTCGTTGCCGTCGTCGCCGTAGATCGTGTCGTTGCCGTTGCGCCCCGCCATGACGTCGTCGCCGGGGCCGCCGTGCAGCGTGTCGTCGCCGTCCTCGCCGTCGACGTAGTCGTCGCCCGCGTCGCCGAAGAGCGTGTCGTTGCCGGCGGCGCCGAAGATCGAGTCCGCGCCGCTCGTGCCGTGCAGGACGTCGTCGCCCGCGGTGCCGCGGATGACCGAGCGCGGGACGTCGTCGTCGGCGGTCTCCGGCGGGACCTGGATGACGAGCTCGCAGTTGGTCAGGGTGTCGCGCGTGGGCGCGGTGTTCTCGACGTAGACGGTGTCGTTGCCCGGCCCGCAGTCGACCGTGTCGGCGCTGTCGTCGGCGACGCGGATCGAGTCGTCGCCCGCGCCCGCGTCGATCGTGTCCGTGCCGGGTCCGCCGATGATCTGGTCGTTGCCGTCTCCGCCCGTCAGCACGTCGTTGCCCGAGCCGCCGTCGACCTGGTCGTCGCCGCTGCCCCCGTCGATGCGGTCGTTGCCGGCCCCGCCGCGCAGCGTGTCGTTGCCGTCGTTGCCGAACATGTTGTCGCCGCTGGCGCCGCCGTCGAGGACGTCGTCGCCGGCCCCGCCGCTCATCCGGTCGGCGCCGGTCTCGCCGTAGAGCTCGTCGTCGCCGTCGTCGCCGGTGATGAGGTCGTTGCCGCGCCCGCCGCGGATCAGGTCGTCGCCCGGCCCGCCCGACAGCAGCTTGTCGTTGCCCAGGCCCTTCTCGACGATCTGGTCGTCCCCGTCGCCGCCGTAGACCGTGTCGTCACCGTCGCCGCCGTCGAGGTCGTCGTCGCCCGCGCCGCCGTCGATCGTGTCGTCGCCGGTGCCGCCGTCGATCGTGTCGACGCCGTCGCCGCCGTGGATCGTGTCGTTGCCGTTGCCGCCGAGGATGAAGTCCGCGCCGTCCGAGCCGCTGATGCGGTCGCTGCCCGCCCCGCCGGAGATCGTGTCGTCGCCGGGCCCGCCGTCGAGCACGTCGCGATCGCGCCCGCCGCGCAGCGTGTCGTCGCCCTCGAGGCCGTCGATCCGGTCGCGGCCGCGCGTGCCGACGAGCACGTCGTCGCCGGCCGTTCCGAGGATCAGCGCGAGGCCCGGCTGCACCGCGACGCCGGCCGGGGTCGTACCGGCGAGCGCCACGACGTCCAGGCGCCGGCGCGAGATCGAGCTCACGACCGTCACCCGCGCCGCGGAGCGGTTCGCGACGAGCAGCCGGCCGCCGTCCGGCGTCCAGGCCGGCGCGGCGAGGCCGTGCCCGCCGGCGATCCGCCGCACGCGCCCGCTGCCGAGCGACACGAGCGCGCCGCCGGTCCCGCCGCGCGCGGCGCCGACGGCGAGCTGCGAGCCGCCGGGCGACAGCGCGAGCAGGCCGCCCGCGCCGCGCGGCAGGCCGATCCGCCCGCGCCGCGGGCTGCGCGCGCCGCTCGCGACGATCGCGAGGCGGCCGCGGGCGCTGACGAAGGTGCGGCGGCGGCGATCGATCGCCACCCCGGTCGCGCCCGCCACGCGGACGCGCCGCAGCGTCCGCTTGCGCTGCGGCGAGACCATCGCCACGCGGCCGCGGTCCAGCACGACCGCGGCGAGGCGCCCGCTCGCGCTCAGCGCGATGACGCTGCCGCGGCCGTGCAGGGCGATCGACCCGAGCGAGCGCAGCGTGCTCGCCTTGACGACGCGCAGCCGCGACCCCTGCACCGCATACACGCGGCGCCCGTTCGGCGATACCGCGAGGCCGGTGATCGGCGTCGAGCCGAAGCGCCGCCGCGAGACCTCGGTGCGCGCGTTGAGGTCGACCTGCACGATCGACGCGCCGGCCGCGACGAAGCCGCGGCCGCCGTCGGAGGAGACCGCGACCGCGCGGCCGGGACCCGGCAGCGCCAACCGCGCGACGACGCGATCGCTCGTCACGTCGGTCATCACGAGCTCGCCAGTGCCCGTCGCGACGATCGCGACGCGCGCTTGCGCGGCGGGCGCGGCCGCGATCGCGAGCAGCAGCGCGAGCGCCGCCGGCAGGACCCCCAGCGACCGTCGGGCCGCCGACCGCACCGGCCCGGCGCGGCTCAGATGATGCCCTGGCGCACGGCTCGCGCGATCGCCTGCGAGCGGCTGCGCGCACCGAGCTTCACGACGACGTCTCCGAGCACCTTCTTCACCGTGCGTTCAGAGTAGTGCAGCTCCTCGCCGATCTCGCGCGTCGGCAGGCCCTCGGCGACGAGCGCCAGCACCTGCGTCTCGCGCGACGTCAGCTCGGGGCCGTTCGCCGTGACGAGCATGCCGGCGGCGCTCGGATAGGTCGCGAGCATCGTCGTGGCGCCGGCGGCGACGGCCCGCAGCGAGAGGCTCAGGCGCTCGGCCGTGAGGTCCTCGCGGACGAGCGCCGCGACGGCGCCCGCGTCGACGAGTCGTGCGAGGCGCTCGAGCTGCTCGCGTCCCGCGAGCGCGACCACGCGCGTGTCGGTGAACTCGAGCACGCGCGAGACGAACTCGCTCGCGGCGTCGAGCGTCGCGTCTACGAGGATCACCTCGGCCTCGCCGAGCGCGGGATGCGCCCACGCCTCGTCGAAGTCCGCGACCGCCTCGACGCGGCCGATCCCGTCGAAGCCGTCCAGGCACGAGAGCAGGCCCTCGCGGAAGATCGCGTGCGCCTCGATGACGAAGACATCCGTGACTCGCTGACTCATCTCACCGCTTCTTCCGTGCAGTCCCCAGTCCGCCGCCACCCGCCAAGGGTCGTCGCGCACTCTAGGAGAAGGACCATCGCGCATGCGCCAAAGCGCTGTCAAGCGGCTACGGACGCATGGTGGCTGATGCGCAGTACGCGGAAGTCGCAGGGCCGCCGCACGGCGAGGCCGATCTCGACGACGATCTCGCCGAGCGCGCGGGCGCGGGCGTCGTCGTGGCCCGGGTCGCAGTGCACGAAGAACGCCTGCGCGGCGGTGTCGCCGCGCAGGGCCCCGTCGCGCCACGCGCCGTTGAGAAACGACGTCACGGTCGCCCGCAGGCTCTCGTGGATGCGTTCGACCGCCGGGTCGTCGGCGGCCCAGCGGGTGCCCTGGGCGATCGACGCCGCGAGATGGCCGACGAGCCGCTGGCGGTGCAGGTAGCGCAGGTCGGGATCGCTGGACATCGTGCAGGCGCCCCACACCCGCAGCTCCGGTCCGGGCCAGGCGCGCAGGCAGTTCAGCCCGGCGCGGTTGAGGTGGTGCTGCTGGGGTCCGGTCAGCGCCACCGGGGTGCCTTCGGCTCCGAACAGCGCCTCGGCGGTAGGCGCGCAGTGCAGGCCGGCCTCGCCGTCGACGCGTGCCCACAGCCCGGCGACGTGGCCGCACGGCGCGATCTCGACCGTCGTGCCGGTCGCCGGGTCGACCGACTCGATCCAGGGGTAGTAGGCGGCGGCCGCCGGGCTGTCGATCCGCGAGGACGATCGCCAGGCGAGCGCGCCGTCGGGATCCAGGCCGGGGGGCGGGTCGACGAGCGCGATCCGCCCGACGACGCGCTCGCACGACGCGATCAGCTCGCGCTGGATCGTCCTCGCGCCGTCGGCTCCGGTCGCCGTGGCGTGGGCGTCGGGTGCCGCGACCACGCTGGGCTCGTCGAGCGCGACGAGCAGCCGCAGGGCGGCGAGATGGCCCGAGACGGATGCCGTCGCGGGCTTGGCGCCCGCGCGCGCCACCCAGCACGTGCGCCCGCCGTTGCGAAAGAAGCCGCGCACCGCGGGCGCGAGCGAGGCGCCCGCGACAAATGGCCCGTGGCGCGGTTGCTCGGGGTCCGAGAACGCCGCGGCGAACGCCTCGAAGGACTCGACGCGAACAGCGCGATCCAGCGGGCCGGCCGGCGCGAGTCCGGCGAAAGCTGCGATCGAGCACTCGAGCGCGGGAATCTGCCGCTCGGCCAGCGGGAGCGCTCCCACGGTCGGCGTCGATCCCTCGGAGCTCGCGGTGGAGGGCATCGGTCCATTCTGTGGGTGGCCGAGCCAACTGTCCATGCCCGATCGTGCGCCCGTCCGTCCCTTGTCGTCGCGGGGTGCGACGCGGTGTCATCGTTCACGTGGTGAAACCCCCGGTGCCCGCGCCCGTGCTCGAGCCGCCGCCGCGGGTCACGCTGACCGCCGTCGCCGAGCGCATCGCGGCGATCACGGAGCTGTCGGCGCGCCTGGACGACCTCGACCTGCATCTCGGCGCCGGGCACGGCGTCGAGACCCTCGAGCAGCGCTTCGAGCTCGCCGCCGAGCGGCTCGGCATCGACGACCTCGGCCGCGCGGTGCTTGCCGCGATCGCGCTGCACGACCTCTCGCCGGAGCTCGCGGGCGCCCTCGCGCAGCTCGCGCCGGCGACCGCGGCCGGCGCGCCGACCGCGCGCGCGGTCGCGCGGCTGCTGGCCGGGCCCGGGGTGTCGGTCGCGGACGTGCTCGTCGCGCTGGGCTGCAGCGAACCGCTGCGCGGCCTCGGCGCGGTCCGCCTCGCCGAGGCGCCCGACGGCACGGCGCTCGCCGACCGGCCGCTCGTGCTCGCCGACCGGCTCGCGACGATGCTGCTCGGCGCCGCGATCGACGATCCCGGTGCCGGCGAGCTGCGGCGCGTCGAGCGCTCGCTGCTGCCGTTCGGACGCGCCGAGGCGATCGACCGCCTCGCGGGACTGCTGGGCGTCGCCGGCGCGCGGCGCTCCCCGGTCGCCGTGCACGGTCCCGACGCAGCGCTCGCGATCTGCGCCGCCGCCGGCCGCGGCGTGCTGTGCGTGAGCGCGGCGGCGATCGCGGAGGCGACCGTCGCGCGCGACGCGGTGCTCGCGGCGACGCTCGAGGATCGCGTGCTCGTCGTCGATCGCCTCGGCGACCTTGCGCCCGCCGACCGCGCCGTGCTGCCCGACCGTCTCGCGCGGCTGCCCGGGGCGGTGCTGTGCCTCGCGGGCGCCGACGAGCTGCCCGTGCTGGAGGAGATCCCCGCGGTCGCGGTCGCGATCGCGTCGCCGTCCGCGAGCGAGCGCGCCGCGATCTGGTCGGCGGCGCTCGGCGGGGAGGTGCCCGCCGGGATCAGCGCCGCGCACCGCCTGCCGCTGAGCCGGATCGAGGACGGGGCGCGGCTGGCCGTCAGCGCGGCGCTTGCCGCGGGGCGCGCGCGGGTCGCGCGCGAGGACGTCGAGCTGGGCGCGCGCGCGGCGTCCGCCTCAAACCTCGGCGACCTCGCGATCTCGATGGTCGGCGAGATCGGCTGGGACGACCTCGTCCTGCCCGAGCGCCCGCTCGTGCTGCTGCGCTCGCTGACGGCGTTCATGCGCCACCGCGAGCTCGTCCTGGACGAGTGGGGCTTCGGCCGGCGCTCCGGTCGCGCGCAGGGGCTCGTCGCGATGTTCGCCGGCGACTCCGGCACGGGCAAGACGCTGGCCGCGCGCGTGCTCGCCGCGGACCTCGGCTTGGAGCTGTTTCGCGTCGATCTCGCGACGGTCGTGTCGAAGTGGCTCGGCGAGACCGAGAAGAACCTCGATCGCGTGTTCGCGGCGGCGCAGGGCGCCAATGCGGTGCTGTTCTTCGACGAAGCCGACGCGGTGTTCGGCCGGCGCAGCGACGTGCAGGACTCCCACGACCGCTATGCGAACCTGCAGACCGCCTACCTGCTGCAGCGCATCGAGCAGCACGACGGGCCGGTGATCCTCGCGACGAACATGCGCGGCAACGTCGACGACGCGTTCCTGCGCCGGATGGACGCCGTCGTCGAGTTCCCGTTCCCGTCCGCGGAGCACCGCCGGCGGCTGTGGGACCTGCTGCTGCCCGACGAGGCGCCGCGCGGTGCCGACGTCGAGCTCGACTTCCTCGCCGAGCGCTTCGAGCTGTCCGGCGGCGGGATCCGCAACGCCGCGATCGCGGGGGCGGTGCTCGCGGCGCAGGACGGCGTCGCGATCGGGATGGAGCAGCTCGTGCGCGGCGTGGCGATGGAGTACGCGAAGCTCGGCCGGCTCACGCTCGCCGCCGACTTCGAGCGCTTCCATAGCCTGGTCCGCGGCGGGACCGGTTCAGGCTCAGCGAGGAGCGCAGGATGACGACGACGATCGACGTTCCGAGCAACACGATGATCGCGGACCTCGACACGGGGTTGCGCGAGCTGCTCGTCGCGCAGTTGCGCCGGCACGGCTTCGACGACGTCGACGTCGTCTTCGAGACGCCGTCGAGCGAGTGGGCCAGCCAGCTGACCCGCCCGACCGTCAACCTCTTCCTCTGCGACCTGCGCAAATCGGCGCGGCCGGGGCAGAGCGGCCCCGACGGCGTGCGCTCCGGTGGGCGCGCGGCCGAGCGCGCCCCCGCGTTGCGCATCGACTGCATCTTCGCCGTGACGGCGTGGTCGAAGGCCGTCGCCGACGAGCATCGGCTGCTGTCGCAGGTGCTCGGCGTGCTGTACGCGTTCCCGATCCTCGACGGCCATCTCGGCGCGCGCTTCGACGCCGGCGGGCAGCGCTTCGAGATCGCGGCATCGGTCGGCGAGCAGCGGCCCGAGCAGCGCGCGGACTTCTGGCGCTCGGTCGGCGGGGTGTACAAGCCGGCGCTGGACTATGTCGTGACGCTGTCGGTCGAGAGCGGCCGCACCGTCGAGCGCGGCCCGGACGTGCGCACCGTGACCGTGCGAACGGGCGTCATCGACCGTCCGCGCGACCGTGGCGCCGTGCAGGAGCTGTCGCACGTCGGCGGCGTCGTGCGCGACGAGGAGGGCTCGCTGGTCGCGGATGCCTGGATCGCGGTGCCGGCGCTCGGGCGCCTGGCGACGAGCGGCGCCGACGGCCGCTTCCGCATCCCGCGCGTGCCACCCGGCACCCACGAGGTGCGCGTGCGCGGTCGCGACGGGCGCGAGGCGGTCGTCGAGGTGAAGATCCCGGGGGAGATGCTCGACGTCGTGCTCGGCGGGGTCGCGAAGGCAGCCGGGTGAGCGACGCGCATCCACGGTGACGCAGGCGTCACCGGACGGCGTTCTTCGATCGCCTTGTGAGTTGGACCGCTCCTTGCGAGTATGACGCCGACGGGGACCTGGGGAATTGGGGTTGGAGGAGGGGTATGCCCATTCAGAGGTTCGTGCCGGTACTGGCGTGCGCGTCGTTGCTGGGCGGTGGTGGCTACGTGGCGTCCGCGTCTCTCGCAGGATCTGCGGCCAATGCGGCGGCGGGTGTT
>DASXCR010000159.1:0-5384 GCA_036491075.1 Solirubrobacteraceae bacterium | reverse complement strand
AAGAAGGGCCGCGAGTTCAACGAGATCTACGACCTCACCGCGATGCGCGTGATCGTCCAGTCCGTCAAGGACTGCTACGGCGCGGTCGGCGTCGTGCACTCGCTGTGGAAGCCGCTGCCGGGCCGCTTCAAGGACTTCATCGCGATGCCGAAGTTCAACATGTACCAGTCGCTGCACACGACGGTGATCGGGCCCGAGGGGCTGCCGCTGGAGATCCAGATCCGCACGCGCGAGATGCAGGACATGGCCGAGTTCGGCGTCGCCGCGCACTGGATCTACAAGGACGACGGCGGGCGCAAGGCGGGGCCGGCCGCCGACGGCGAGGCGAAGCTCACCTGGCTGCGGGCGATGCTCGACAACCAGCAGGACACGAAGGACCCCAAGGAGTTCATGGACGCGCTGAAGGTCGACCTCTCCGAGGACGAGGTCTACGTCTTCACGCCGAAGGGCGAGGTCAAGAACCTCGCGGCCGGCGCGACGCCGCTGGACTTCGCCTACGAGGTCCACACCGACGTCGGCCACCGCTGCGTCGGCGCGAAGGTCAACGGCAAGATGGTGCCGCTGCACTACGAGCTGAAGTCCGGCGACATCGTCGAGGTCATGACCTCAAATCGCGAGCGCGGCCCGTCGCGCGACTGGCTCGCGGTCGTGCGCACGACGCGCGCGCGCAACAAGATCAAGCAGTGGTTCAAGGCCGAGTCGCGCGACGACACCGAGCACGCGGGCCGCGACATCCTCCACGAGGCGCTGAAGAAGCACGGCCTGCCGCACCAGAAGATCGTCTCCTCGCCGCTGCTCGCCGACGTCATCCGCGAGATGGGCTTCAAGAAGGCCGACGACTTCTACATCGCGCTCGGCGGCGCGAAGATCTCCGCGAAGGTCGTGGTCAACAAGGTCATGCAGCGCCTCAAGCAGGGCGAGGCGGCGGAGGGCGAGCAGCGCACCGCGGCCGAGGAGATGCTCTCCACGCGCCGCCAGCGCCGCCAGCCGACGAGCTCGTCGACGCAGTACGGCATCGCCGTCGACGGCGTCGACGACGTCATGCTGCGCCTGGCGAAGTGCTGCCGGCCCGTGCCCGGCGACGAGATCGTCGGCTACATCTCACTTGGGCGCGGGATCACGATCCATCGCGAGGACTGCCCGAACGCGGTCGCGCTGCGCAAGGACCCCGAGCGCTTCACGGCGGTCAACTGGGAGGGCGACCACGAGACGGCGTTCAAGGTCGAGCTGCAGGTCGACGCGTGGGATCGCCACCGTCTGCTCGAGGACCTCTCGCGCACCTTCGCCGAGGCCGGGATCAACATCGTCGAGGCGCGCTGCGTCGTGTCGCACCCGATGGTGCAGAACTGGTTCGTCGTCGAGGTCGGCGACCTGCAGGTGCTCAAGCACGCCATCAGCCGCCTGCGCAACATCGACTCCGTCTTCGACTGCTATCGCGTCACGCCCGGCGGTAGCTGAGCGACCTCTAGCCCTTCGCGGCCGCGGCCGCCGCCTTGCGCTTGCGCACGGCGACGCCCGCGCTCGTCGTGATCTGACCCCGGAAGAGCCACTCTGTCTGGTGCAGCGAGAACTCGAGGTCGCCGGGCTCGACGGCGGAGACCGCGTCCTTCGCGATCACGACCTCGTACCAGCGCAGCGCGGCGCTCGCCGCCGTGTAGTGTACGCAGATGTTCGCGACGGTCCCGCACAGCAGGATCGTGTCGATGCCCCAGAGACGCAGCATGTGATCGAGCTGCGTCCCGTAGAACGCGTCGTAGCGCACCTTCTCCACGACGAGCTCGCCCTCGATCGGCTCGAGCTCCTCGATCATCTCGCAGCCCCACGTGCCGCGCAGGACATGCTCCGGCCAGATCGCGAACTCGGGGTCGCCGGGGTCGTGCGTGTCCTGGCTGAAGACGACGTGCATCCCGCTCGACCGCGCGAGATCGAGCAGCCGGCGGATCGCGGGGATCGTGGCCGGCGCGTCGGCGACCTGCAGCGTGCCCTCGTCGCGCACGAAGTCGTTCTGCATGTCGATGATGACGAGCGCGGTGCGCGCCGGATCCAGCGTGACGCGCTTGTGCACCTGGTAGTCGGGAACCGTGACCGTACGGGGCATGTGGCCTCCTCGTCGTGGTTGGAGCGCCATGCTAAATGGCCCTGCATCGCGCCCGTTTTCCGCTGCCGCGTGCCGTAGCCCGAGATCGCCCGCGCGGCGTGCGAGCGTCGCGCTGCAGCCCGCCCGCAGCGCTGCTCGTCAGGACACGACGCGCAGCGCGCCCGGGCGGATCTCGAAGACCGCCTCGCCGACGTCGCCGATGTGGTCGCCGTCGACGTGCAAGGGGATCGGCCGGCCGTCGGCCGAGACGCAGCGCAGGCCGCCGACGCCGCGGAAGTCGCGGACCTGGGGATGGCCGCTGATCGAGCGCTTGGGCGACAGCAGCCGCAGGGCGACCGGTCCGACGTCGCGCGGGCGCGCGCCGCGCAGCGCGACCCCGGCCAGCGTCCCGGTCTGCAGGCCCCCGCCCTCGATGAGGTGCAGCGGCCTGTCGCCGAGATACGTGAACGCGTCGCCGTTCTGCACCAGCGTCGAGATCACGCTGTCGACCTCGCCGTCGACGTGCAGCGCCATCCGCGGAGGGTCGCGCACGTACTCGCGCAGGACCGTCTCGATCGCCGCGTAGACGAAGTAGTAGTCGCGCAGGCGGTGGCGCTTGAGCTTCGGCTGGCGGTCGATGCGCTTGACGATGCTCGCGTCCAGGCCGAAGCCGCTGGAGTACGTGAACGCACGCCCGTTGGCGAGCCCGAGGTCGATCGCGCGCGGGCGCCAGTCGTCGGCCATCCGCAGCAGGTGCTCGGTCGCATCGATGATCTCGCCGGGGATCCCGAGCATCTTGCAGAGCACGTTCGTGGCGCCCCCCGGCAGGCAGGTCAGCGGCGTCGGCGAGCCGAGCAGCCCGTTGGCGATCTCGTTGACGGTCCCGTCGCCGCCGAACGAGACGACGATGTCATAGCCCTCCTGGGCCGCCTCTCGGCTGAGGTCGGTCGCGTGGTCGCGCGCCTGCGTGTCGACCGCGTCGACCTCGTAGCGCCCGTGCAGGGCGGCGATCACGAGGTTGCGCAGGCGTGCGTCCATCGTCGACGCGAGCGGGTTGACGATCACGAGCATGCGCCGGCGCTGCACGGGTGCGCCGTTCGCGCCGCCCTCCGCGAGGCGCTCGAGCGCTTCCAGGTCCACGCGGGGAACCTACAGCCAGTCGCGGCTGCGAAAGAACCACAGCATCCCGACCAGCATGACCACCATCGCCGCGACGATGATCCAGAAGCCCTCGGCGGTGCCGCGGCCGGGGACGTTGACGTTCATGCCCCAGATGCTCGCCACGAGCGTCAGCGGCAGCACGACGACGCTGATCGCGGTCAGCGCCTTCAGCACGTCGTTGACGCGATGCGAGAGCACGGACTCGTTCGTCGACTCGAGGCCCTCGACGACCTCCTTGAAGTTCTCGAGCATGTCCCAGATGCGCTCCGACGCGTCGTTGATGTCGTCGAAGTAGATGTCCAGGCCCTCGGGGATGTAGCGCTTCGTGCGCTCGAGGTCGCGCAGCGCCGTGCGCTGCGGACGGACGATCTTGCGGAAGTTGATGATCTCCTGCTTGACGTTCGAGATGTCGCGCACGATCTCGCCCGAGCGCCCCTCGAAGATGTCCTCCTCGAGCACCTCGAGCTTGTTGCCCATCTTGCGCAGCATCGGAAACGAGGCGTCGACGCAGTCGTCGACGATCTTGTAGAGCAGGTAGCCGGGACCCTTGGCGAACAGCGGGTCGCGCTGGTCCTCGCGCGCCTTGCAGCGCTCGAAGAGGTACTCCAGCGGCTGGATCGGCTCGTTGGGCAGCGTGATGACGAAGTCCGGCCCGACGAACATGTCGAGCTCCGCGGCGTTCAGGCGCCCGACGGACTTGTCGAAGCGGGGGAAGTGCAGGACGACGAAGAGGTACTCGGGGTACTCGTCGACCTTCGGGCGCTGGTTGCGCGAGAAGACGTCCTCGTAGTCCAGCGGGTGGAAGTCGAAGTGCTCCTCGAGCCACGCGCGATCGGCCGGCCGCGGGCGCTCGATGTGCAGCCAGCGCAGCCCTTCGGCCTCCACGATCTCGACGTTCGGCGTGTCGGGATCGGCCGCGGGCGAGCCCGCGAGCTGGCCGCGACCGCGTGTCGGGCGCCCGAAGCGCGGCTTTGGGAGGCTCGGCATGGCTGATATTGTGCCTACAGAAGAGCTGGACACATCCAGAGGGGTGGAGGGACAGGCCCTGTGAAGCCCCGGCAACCATTCCGCGAGAGCGGGAACGGTGCCAATTCCTGTCAGATGTGGCATGGCCGTGCGGCCTCGCCACAAGATCCCAGGCGGAGGTTCACATGGCGGCTAAGCAGCTCAAGTGCAGAGAGTGCTCGACCGAGTACCCGTTGGAGGCACGCTACGTGTGCTCGCGGTGCTTCGGTCCGTTGGAGGTCTCCTACGAGCACGAGCCGGTCACGGACGTGGGCTCGATGCGGCGCCGCATCCAGGGCGGGCCGCAGAACATCTGGCGCTACCACGACTTCCTGCCGCTCGAGGGCCCGCAGCCGCAGACCCGCACCGGGCTGCCCGCGGGCTGCACGCCGCTGATCCGCGCCGATCGCCTCGCCGAGCGCCTCGGCCTGAGCGGCGAGGTGTGGGTCAAGAACGACGCCGCGAACCCGACGCACTCCTTCAAGGACCGCGTCGTCTCGGTCGCCGCGACGCGCGCCCGCGAGCTCGGCTTCGACACGCTCGCCTGCGCCTCGACCGGCAACCTCGCGAACTCGGTCGCCGCCCACGGCGCCGCGCTGGGGATGGACTCCTACGTCCTGATCCCGGCCGACCTCGAGGAGCAGAAGCAGCTGGCGACCGCGATCTACGGCACGAACCTGGTCAAGGTCCGCGGCAACTACGACGACGTCAACCGGCTCTGCACCGAGCTGTCGGGCGACCGCGAGAACTGGGCCTTCGTGAACATCAACATGCGCCCGTACTACGCCGAGGGCTCCAAGACGGTCGCCTACGAGATCGCCGAGCAGCTCGGCTGGGGGCTGCCCGACCGCTGCGTCGTCCCGATCGCGTCGGGCTCGCTCTACACGAAGATCGCGAAGGGCTTCTCGGAGTGGGTCGACATCGGCCTCGTCGCGGGCGACGCGCCGACCATGAACGGCGCCCAGGCACTCGGCTGCTCGCCGGTCGCGACCGCGTTCGAGCAGGACAAGGACGTCTGCCGCCCCGTCAGGCCCGACACGATCGCCAAGTCGCTGGCGATCGGCAATCCGGCGGACGGTCCGTACGCACTGGATCTCGCCCGCGCGAGCGGCGGGTCGATCGACTCCGTCACCGACCAGGA